>NC_015589.1:3053087-3358396 GCF_000215085.1 Desulforamulus ruminis DSM 2154 | reverse complement strand
TTACGGAGGGCATCAGCCGGAAATAGAAATTAAAGACAGGAAATCTCATGATAAAAAGCATTTTATAAAAGGCAAATATCTGCTGAAATTAATTCTTACAGGGCAAAAAAGTGCAAAAAAAGCAAAAAAATCTTTTGTTAAAATAGATCAGTTCACCAAGGCGTTATTAAAAGAAAAGCTTGGCAATCTAACAGAAAGCCAATTAAGCAATAAAGTTGCGGAGATTAGAAATGCGTCTATGGATTTTGCTCTGGTATTTATTTTTTGCGCCAATGCTTCCATGAAACCCCTTGAAAAAGCCCTGGATAAGTCTTTCCCCGGAAAAGGGAAAGCCATGGCCACCGCTCTGATGGCCGGGAAGGGGGACATAACCAGCGCGCAGCATGGCTACCGCCTGCTGGAAATGGCCGAAATTGCCCGCGGGGATAACGCTGCCCGGAGGTTTTTTTCCGGTGATCCCTTTGATCCTCTGGAGTGGGAAAAAGAATTGCCCGAGAAATCACCATTTAAACAATCCTTTCGGGACTTCCTGATTGAATTCGGGCACCGGGGAGTTTACGAAATGGATATTATCAATCCCCGCTGGCGGGAAGATCCTTCTTATCTTCTGGAGTTCATCAGGAGAACCCTGGAAACCGCCGATCTCCACAGGATAAAGGCCGGTCAAATGGAAAAAACGGGCCGGCTATGGCAGGAAGTTAAGCGGAAAGTACCGATCCACAGGCGAATATTCATCCATTACATGCGGCAACAAGTTATAAAGAGCTCCGAGATCAGAGAAATGGCCAAGTCTGTGTTTATCAAGCTCTTTGAGTCTGAGCGATTAGTCTTTCAGGAGATCGGCCGACGACTGGCAGGGAGAGGGATTCTCCCGGAACCTGATGATATCTTTCATTGCACTTACAGAGAAGTGGTTTCCATTCTGAACGGGAACTGGGATGGAAAAGGATTAAATCTACTGGCGTGCGATCGTAAAGTGTGGAGAAAAGAGATGGAGAAACTTCCAGCCCCCGATGTGATTATTAATGAGGCGCCTGAGTTTGCGGAAGCTGTCATCGGCAGTGCCGGCAACGCTTTAACCGGCCTGGGAGTGGCTGCGGGGAAGGCTTCCGGTACCGCAAGATTCATTCATCATCCCGGGGAAGGAGATAAACTGCAAAACGAGGAGGTGCTGGTGGCGCCGTCTACGGACCCCGGCTGGACTCCGCTGTTCTTGAAAGCGTCCGCGATTGTAATGGAAACCGGGGGATTTTTATCTCACGGGGCCATTGTTGCCCGGGAGTACGGGATCCCGGCGGTGGTTAACATTCCGGGCGTGAGGAAAATGATCAAGGACAGTCAGCTTATTACGGTGGACGGTGATGAGGGAAAGGTCTACTTGTAATTAACCTTTTACAGGATTGATTTATCAACTATGAAAGGGAAAAGATCGCGGGCCACTGCCGGTGATCTTTTTAATTATATTTATAAAATAATTATTATTTAAATTTATAGAAGCCTATCCCTCAGGAAGAAAAACAGCCTCAACGAAATGAGTTTAATAATATGATGAATATAAATAATTAAACAGAGGGTTTTTGTTTATAGAAAAAGAAATTACCTATATATTGAATATAAAAAATAGTCAAGAAAAGAATTTCTGAACTGTACTGAGAAGCAGAAAGATTATTTATAGTAGG
Organism: Desulforamulus ruminis DSM 2154; assembly: GCF_000215085.1. Classification (NCBI taxonomy): domain Bacteria; kingdom Bacillati; phylum Bacillota; class Clostridia; order Eubacteriales; family Peptococcaceae; genus Desulforamulus; species Desulforamulus ruminis. Next base: position 3,356,717 of record NC_015589.1, on the reverse strand, counting down.
AACTGGGGAGGGCGATCAATCAAAAGGGATGCTCATTATTATGCAATTTTAGCCTTCTGCCAGGCCTGCGGGTTTAAAAAGGAGGCTGCTTACCAGGTGGCCTATGCCTCTCAGTTTGTGGACGATGCCAAAGTCAATCATATTGTTTTAAAAGAAAATACCCATCTTGAGCATGATCGGATTGATAACAAACCTTCTTTTTTTAACATGGCCACCTGTCATTCTTATTTCCGCATTAAGACCTTTAACTATGAGGCGATGATCAACAATACCACGGCCTTTCATTTTGTACCCGGATGTAAGGGAGAAAACTTCTCCCGCAAACTTCGTTGTGCTAAAGAATCCCCGGTCATTTTAGACCTCTTGCAAGAGGTTCTCCAAAAGGATGATTTAATTAAGCTGGGGATTGTTTTACATGTGTACGCAGACAGCTATTCCCACCAAGGCTTTTCAGGCATCTTAAGCAAGGTGAACGATATTAAGGAATGCAAAGTGAAAACAAAAGGCCTGCCGGTATTCTTCGATAGAGTGATTCAATTATTGAAACGATTAGACCGGAACAGATATGAAGCCTTTTTTGATTCGGCCGTACCCGCCTACGGTCATGGCCAGGCCCTGGATTATCCGGACTGTCCCTACTTAACCTGGTCTTATCAATATGACTATAGCGATGAATTCCGGGGCTCCTATAAAAGGGTAGAAATCAATAATCCCAAGAGGTATAAACAGGCCTTTACCAAAATACAAAAGCACTTGAAGGCCTATTTAGAGAACCATCCTCAATATCGGGATACAGAGATCGGTTTCCAGGACTTTGATATTCTAATGGATGCGCTGGTAGCTAAAACCACCGACGGCAGCAGAGAAAGGAATTGGCGCAAGCTGCTTATGGCCCAAGGGCTGTTTGGTATAGGCGATTTAGACTGGATTACTTACGACGATACAAGATGGCTGCGGGAGGCCTTTGCCAATTTTGAAGCAAAGAAATTTCATGAGAGGAAGGTAGAAGAGGTTGAATTGGCGGATGGCTTTGCCAATTCCCACTGGTATCGATTTTATTTGGCCGTTAAATGGTACAAAAGCAGATTCTTTCAATATTGCACAAAGTACCAATTGGTTATTCCACGTTAATTTATAGGAAATTCATTTAAAATGGGAGTAGTGAATGATGGCTTTGAACGATGTTCATCCTGCAAAGCAGCCGGTAAACCGGTCGAAGCTTCGAATGTTTCTGGGAAGGCTGTATTTTACCGGACTTCGTTACATCCGCTGGACATTCAACCGGTCTGTTAAATATGCTGCAGCGGTTTCCAAAACCTCCCTGCCGCATTTAGTAGCACGGCATAACACTCCACTATACCGCCCCCTTCGGAATGTGGATAGATGGCTCCAGGAAAACAAGGTCACCAACCTGCGGTTGGCTGCGGAGAAAATGAACGGGCTTATCCTTAGACCCGGGGAGACCTTTTCCTTTTGGCGCTTGGTAGGAAAACCCACCAGGAGAAAAGGCTTTCTGGAGGGAATGGTTCTGGCCAACGGATCCTTTTACCCTGGAGTGGGCGGGGGACTCTGCCAGCTTTCAAATCTCATTTATTGGCTGGCCCTCCATACGCCATTAACGGTTACTGAGCGGTGGCGGCATACCCATGATGTATTTCCGGACGGGAATCGCACCCAGCCCTTCGGCAGCGGAGCCACGGTAGTATACAATTACATTGACTTGCAGATAAAGAATGAGACGCCTTTTCATTATCAATTGCGGGTATGGCTGGAGGAGACAAATTTGCAAGGGGAATTTCGCTGCGAAAACCCCTCACCTTACCAATACGAGGTCTACCAAAAGGATCATTTAATTACCCTGGAGTGGTGGGGCGGATACCTGCGCCACAATATAATCCGGCGCAGGGTATTTGATGCTGAAAATAACCTGATTGGCGACGACTATATTACGGAAAACCACGCCATTATGATGTATGAACCGATGCTGTCAAGGGATTCCGGCTCACTGTAATGAGTTCCTTGAATTCTAAACTTCACTCCTGTAATGGGTCTGACTAAAATTTTAAAACAAGAATAGGGAGAAGAAAAATGAAGATTAGATATGCAACCGTTGGGGATGAAAAATATATTGCAGACGTTATTATAAACACCTGGAAAGTGGCTTATCGAGGAATTGTGTCGGATGACTTTTTACTTTCCTTGACCCCAGAAAAACATGAAAAGCTGTTTAAGGAGAGCCTGAGTAAGAAAATTGGAACAACCCTGGTGCTTGAAGATCGTGAAGGAAAGATTGTGGGAATGGCCTCGGGGGGAGCAGAGCGTTCCGGTGAATTTGACTGTGAAATTGTAGCCCTATATATTCTGCCGGGCTACCAGAAGAAGGGGTATGGCAAGCAGCTATTCAAAAAGCTGGTCCAAGAATTTAAAGCAAATGATTTTACATCCATGATAATATGGACCTTCAAAGCAAACAAGGATCTGCAATTTTACAAAAGACTAGGGGGTGTAATAAAAAAAGAGACAACCCATTTGATTGGAGAAAAGGAAATACCCATTGTGGGATTCTTTTGGCACAATACTTATGACCTTTGTCTATAAAAAATTCGGCCACCTAGGAATTAAAGCGGTAGCCGGTACCCCACAGGGTTTCAATAAATTCCGGGTTGGCCGGGTCCTTTTCAATTTTTTTACGGATTTTTTGAATATGAACCGCCACCGTAGCCGTATCCCCGCAATATTCGCTGCCCCATAGGGTATCAAAAAGGTGTTCTTTGGTAAAAACAATGTTTGGATTTGCCGCTAAAAAGACCAGCAAGTCGTACTCTTTTGCTGTCAGTTGAACCTCTTTGTCATTCACAAAGACCTTGTGAGATGCCGTGTTGATTTCCAATCCCTTGTACTGTAGCAGCTCCGAAGCCAGGGTAGGGCCCTTAAGGCGCTCATATCTCCGAATATGAGATTTGATTCTGGCCACCAGTTCCGCAGGACTAAAAGGTTTGGTCAAATAGTCGTCCGCCCCGATATCCAACCCCCTGATTTTATCAATCTCTTCGCCCTTGGCCGAAACCACCAGGACCGGAATCTCCAGTTTTTTCCTAACCTCCCGGATAATTTCATAGCCGTCTTTATTGGGCAGCATCAAATCAACCACCACCACGTCGTATAACCCCGAAACAGCCTTTTTCAGACCTTGAAGTCCATCCTGAACAATTTCCGATTTAAAGCCGTTTAACTGAAGATAGTCCCGCTCCAGCTCGGCAATATCCAAATCATCCTCAATAATCAAGATGCGTTTCATGTACTAACCTCGCTCTCGTGGTTCATTAAAATGGGCAGACGGATGGTAAAGCAGGTGCTCTCTTTTTCAACACTGGAAACGGTAATTTTTCCTCCATGGGCTTCCACCAGTTCCCTGGCGATGGCCAGGCCTAAACCGGTGCTTACAAAATCTTTGGTCCGTTCGGTATCAATACGGTAAAAGCGATCAAAAATAAAGGGCAGTTTTTCCCGGGGGATACCCGGTCCGTTATCTTTGATACCAATGGCTATGTCATTCTCTTGCCGGGACAGTTCCACCTCGATGGACAAGTCGTTTTCAGGTCCGTGATGAACCGCGTTATGCAGGACATTATTAATGGCCTGATAAAATCTTTTGCCGTCAAGATGTACCAAATAGTCTTGATCCAGTTTAGCGGTATATTGAAAATGAATTTTTCTTTCTGCAAAGTTAAATTCATATTCTTCCATTAAATCATTCATAAAAGCCAAAATGGACACTTTTTCAAATTTAAAATCTAATTTCTGCATATCCAGCTTTGAAAACAAGAGGAGATCGTCAATAAGTTTATTGATATAAACGGTATTTTGATAAATGGTTTTCAAATATTTATGCTTGTGCTCCAAGGGTTTGGCGGTTCCGTCTAAAAGGGCTTCAATATATCCTTGAATGGAGGTGATGGGCGTTTTCAGGTCATGGGAAATATTGGCGACTAAAGCTTTGCGATTCTCTTCATATTCCGCCTTTACTTTTTCACTTTCATACAATTTTTGGGCCATTTCATTGAATGAAACGATTAATATGCCAAGATCATTGGGTCCGGTGCAGTTTATTTTGATGTTGTAGTTTCCCCGGGCAATTTCATCCAAGCCTTGTTTTAATTCCTCAATGGGTTTAAATATTCTTTTTTCCAAACGAGAAAGAAGGAGGAAGCTCATCATTTCTTTAGCCGTGATTAAGGCAGCCACAAAGAGTCCGATGCCTTTGAACCCTCCCCAGCTAAACAACAGATAAAGAATGATTACGTTGAATAAAATAAAAGCCACCCGGCCGTAGCGAAAATACCCGTGGTAACGATGGAATTCCCGGTGATGCCGGTGGAACTGATCATGCATTTCATGGAAATCATAAGGTTTTCGTTGATTCAGCCGATCTCGAAAGGCGTGCCTAAAATGACGGTTCCTGCGTCTAACCATACGTATCACCCTGCTGATCTTTCTTCCCAAATGTTGCTTGTGGTATGAAAAAGAATTTAACTACCGGATCTATTATTTCGTTCTATTTGTTACCAAACCCTTTTGGAATTATGAAGCCATTATAACGGAAGATATTAAACTGCCTATAAAATATTTTTAAAAATTTTATAAAAAGCCTAAAAGTGGTTTTTTATGCTTAATTTTTTCGTTTGCAGTGCCCGTCTGAAGGAAAAGATTCCCTGCAGGTTATTGACTGAAGTTTTTTAGAAAGCTATAATTAGCGAAAATGATAATCGTTATCGTTTAGATGAATGTCTTTCTTTTTATTGTAAGGATGGATGAAAGAAAATGAAGGAGTGAAGGAGGATGCGGCAGAAATTGGGAGGCGTGCCGGAAACCATGCTGATCCCGTTATGGGCCAAGGCCGTGGAGGCCCAACGGGACGATCCCATTGTAAAGGATGAATACGCCCTTAAAATGATGAGGGCAATTGATTATGATTTTTCCAAGTTTGAGCGGGCCCGGATGTCTCAGGTGGGAGTCATGGTAAGAACCGAATTGCTGGATAAGGCTGCGCAAGCATTTATCCAACGGCATCCGGATGCGGTCATCATCAATATCGGTTGCGGCCTGGATACCCGGTTTTTCCGTCTGGATAACGGCAGAATCCGCTGGTATGAACTGGATCTGCCGGAAGCCATGGAGATCCGGAAACGGTTTTTTGAGGAAACGGACCGGTATAAGATGATTGCCAAATCGGTCTTTGATTTTACTTGGCCGGATGACATTGAGCGTACCAATGAAGGGGTTCTCATTATTGCCGAAGGGATCTTGATGTATTTTACGGAGCAGGAAATTCAAAATCTGTTGAATAAGCTGGTGGAGGCATTCCCTCGTGGGGAAATGCTGATGGAAATTCTGTCGCCGTTGCTGGTAAATCGAAGCAAACACCATGACGCAGTAAAAAAAATGAACGCTCAGTTCCTGTGGGGTGTAAAAGATGGCAGGCAGGTGGAAAAATTCAACCCGAGGATTCGTCTTTATGATGAATGGAATTATTTTGATTATCATAAAAGAAGATGGCGCTGGCTGGGATGGCTGGCAACAATTCCGGCATTTAAACGCAATTTTAACAATAAGATTATTCATTTACACTTTGTTAAATAGGATTAAAATATAAATAATTGCTCCTGGCCAAGGTCCACAGTTGTTCTTAGATACCTTTCGGGGTATATAATCTTGGGCTGGCGTGTATCAAGCACGGCAGTCCTTTTGTTATATCTAACTATGGGATGAACTATACAACGTGAGACAATATCAATAAAAAACAACATAAATAAATTTTATTTTTTAAAAATATAAGCATTTAAATTTTAAAAAATATGAAATGTTTTGTTGAAATTTGTTTAAATGTTTTTGTGTAAGTTAAAAAGAAAATTTAAACATTTTTAGAGAAAAATAACTAAAATCATTTTAGATTGTTGAAAAGCCCCCTTTTTTAATAAAACACTTCCAGAAACCCTGTTTAATATGAGGGATTTGAGAGGTCTATTTTTTAAATATGAGGTTTGTCAACAGTCTGTAAATGATTTATTTTTTAGTGGGCATGGCGGATCGTTTGATAGTTGCCAAGCCTTAAAAAGGGAGTATTTTGAATATTCTAATATTAATTTTGTAGAGGTGAAAAATTGACTTTTAATCAAGTACTCTCCGCGACTTCTCAAAAAGTAATAGTGATTTGTAGGCAAACGGGTACAGCCTCAACCTTGTTCCCAAAAGATGCCTCCAAAAGCACTATTACAAATCTATTTAACCATTTTTTAAGTCTACCTGCAATTACCAAAAAGTTTATACTATAAAATTAAGGAGGTTTCCCATGAGATCCTTTAAGCGGAACTTAAGTCTTTTAGTTGTATTTGTTTTATTAATAAATTTACTATTGCCAGTTACGGGTGCGTTTGCGGATTATGCTAATAATTCTGCAGTTTCTAGTAATTTAAACCAAAATGAAGAACAGACAATTTTATCTAGTGAGATATTTGATGACGAAAGTTTAACGAGTATATCAGATACAAATAGTGAAATCAATGTAAATGAAAATCAATTTTTAGATAAAGACGTTGAAGACTTAAAATCTCATATAGATAAGGTAGAGCCTCAAGCCGTACCTGTTTTGGTATATGCTACTGTTATTCTTTCACGTATTGGTGATAAGTTTGTTACAGCTATACAACGTGTTGCAGCCTCACCAGCAGGTCAACTTGCATATAAAAATTTCAATTCGAGTAATTTTAGGCACAATTTAATTGTTAAAACGGATGGTGACCCAACTACTAAATATCAAGCACATCATATATTTCCTCAAAAGTTTGCTAACCAATGGAGTAGATTAAATTTTAATAATTGTGATCCCAAATATGGTACATGGGTTGAAACCCCTTACTATCAATCCATAAGCACCAAATATAATAATGCGTGGACGGATTTTTTTAGACCATATGACCTTAATGGGACTACTCCAACGTTACAAGCAATACTTAGCCATGGTAGAGAGCTTACAAAAGCGTATAATCTTGAGAGATATTTCTAAATATTATCTATAGAATAATTCTGGTTTAATAAGTTGGGTGTAAAAGTTTAGAAAACTTTTACACCCAACTTACAACACTTAGATAGAGAACATTATAAAATGGTTTAGAGATAACCAATTTAGATGTAAGTTTTTTATTATAAATTTTTAGCCTCATTCCTAGATTATAATTATTTTATAAAAAAGCTTATTTCTACGGAGAAGGTAGGAAGCAATATGAAATCAACAGAATTGTTAATTAAAAATTTACGAGACGTATACTGGAAAAATCGTGTTAATGCTGCTATTGAACTAGGGGAAATAGGTGATCCTATTGCGATATTTCCCTTAATTGAAGCACTAAAGGATGAAGAGCGGGTAGTTAGTCAAAGTGCTGTAGAAGCACTTGGGAAAATAGGAAGTCCTGCTATAATACCTTTAATTCATATTCTTGCTGACGAAAATCATTGGGAAATTAGAAGTGAAGTAGAGGATGCCTTAATTAAAATAGGCAAGCCAGCGGTAAGGGCGCTAACTAGATTGCTTAAAAATTGTAATGAATCTTTTTTTATAAGTGCAGCAAATGTCCTAGGACAAATCGGTGACCCGGAAGCAGTTTTACCACTTATTGATGCTTTAGAAGAAGGAAATCTTCTTATTCGAGGAGACGCTATTAGTGCTTTAGGTAAAATAAGGGATAAAAGAGCAGTTTCCTCGATTATTAACGATATAAAAAAGCATGGAGCTTCCCTGGAGTCAATCAAAGCTCTGGGTGAATTGCGCGATCTATCGACAATTCCCTTTTTAATTAACATGTTAAGAAATAAAGAACGTTGGGTTGCTGCCGAGTCTCTGGGGAAAATGGGAAAAGCTGCAGTGATGCCGCTTGCAGTATTATTAAATAATAAAGAATTCAATGGACAGGGAGTAGTGGCGGTAGCTTTGGGACATACAGGGAGCAAAGAAGCGGTTACCCCCTTGATAACAGCAATTAGAGACAAAGGCCCAATTGCAAGCTGGAGGGCAGCCAGAGCTTTAGTAGAGATTGGCGAGGCCTCTGTAGATCCACTGATAAAAATGCTTAATGAAGAAAATGATTATATAAGAATGTTGGCAGTCGATTCCCTAAGCCAAATCAGCGATAAGCGGGTTGCTCAGCCTCTTGAGAAATTGGTTAAAAATGAGGATAATGGGAATATAAGGCATATTGCGTTGAAAGTATTAGATAGGCCACAAACAAAAAATGTTTCTCTGCCTACATGTGAAAGAAAAGATATAATAAAGAATGTATTTGTTCTTGAATTAGGTCTCATGGAGCGTTTTTTTAGAGCTGCATTAGCAGATGATATACTTTATTTAAGTTGGAAAGATATAGCCAGTCTTAAAAGAGGAGATTTGAATCCGCCAATTCCGGTTCCTTACCGGTATGCCGGGGGAAGAACTGTACCCGAGGATTTTGTCTGGTGTGATGGTGGATTTATTATATCTGATCGCATAAAGGAACTTTTTACTGCCCATAATTTTACCGGGTGGAAAACATATCCAATAAACCTGTACGATAAAAATGGCAAATTAATAAGTGGTTATCATGGTTTTGCAGTTACCGCTAAAGTTGGGCCAATTGATTATTCGCGATCTGAAATTATCGCTAAACCGCCCATAATAATTGGAAAACCCAATATAGTTAAGAAAGGTCTATATTTCGATGAAAACAGCTGGGACGGTAGTGATTTTTTATTTGCAGGATATATTTTAGTTACGAGACCGGTGGTGGAAGCTTTACGGAAAGCCGTCCCTAAAGTAAAAAACTGGAGGGCTATCCCTGTGTCTCAATATGAAAGGTCGATCATTTTTGATGCTGTTGAACCGGAATTTTTGACAGAAAAGGAAAGAGATAAAATAAATGAATTAAGAAGAGAGTTTAAAATAGAACACAAACAGAGTTTAGCAAGAACCACAGAAACTCTTGTTCAGAGGGAAGTAAATGGTAAGCAGCTTTTAATACTTCTTAAATCTATAGTTCAAAATCAATGTATGCTGACAACGATAAGTGACCAAAGTTTTTGTGCAGAAATTTTAAAATCTTTGAGAGAAACTGAGACAGCTAAATTAATTAACGCTTTAGAAAATAAGGATGAGGAAGTTAGAATAGGAGCAGCTTGGGCTCTGGGGAGGCTAAGAGTAAAAAAGGCTGTTGATCAACTACTAAAAGTACTAGGAGATGAGGATGAACAGGTGCGGAGAGAGGCCGTGTTGGCTCTAGGCGAGATAGGCGATTCTAGAGCTGTTATGCCACTTATAGATATACTGGAAGGAGAAGACACATCATATGTTCGGTGTACTGCAGCAAAGGCTTTGGGAACACTTGGTGGGATAAAAGCTAAGCAATCACTGATTTCCGCACTTAAAAATGAAGATGAGATATTTGTACTAAATGAGGTTGCAAAGGTACTGGGCAAATTCGGTGATCCTAGTGCAGCTTTCTACCTTATTGAATTATTCGGGAATGAAGACAGCAACTTGGCTGAACATATTAGAGAGGCTCTGGTAGACATTGGGCAGCCGGTGCTGATTCCACTGATTCAGTCCATTGACAATGGTCTTCCATTGATACGAGGAAGAGCGGCATGGACCTTAGGTCTAATGGGTGAACGAGAAGCCGTTTTACCACTTATTGACCGGCTGAAAATTGAAGAAGACCCCGAGATACTTTCGTTTATAGTTGAAGCATTGGGCTTATTGGGTGATAAACGGGCTGTCAAGCCCATACTTAACATTGTTCAAAGGATCCAAACCGAAAGTGTCCATGATCAAGCTGATCTCGCAATTCAAAAAATCCTTAGGAAATAAATTTTATGGAGACATCTTCATATAGACGAAAAGCCCAAAAATTTTAATAAAAAGTATATTAATTACTGTAATGGACTGAAACTTGATCAGACAAGGAACAAAGCCTGACAAAAGCGTATAGCAGCTATATGCTATTGACGTGGTGATAAATAATGGATATGAATGAACTGTGAAAAACGAAAATCAATTGTTCCCTTTTTGACGTTGTCAAAGAAGTGACCCACTTGTTTTATTCCAAATGCAAGTGGGTTTACCATGTCTTTTAGTAAAAATTGAACATACAAACTTATCATTAAGATTCGATATGCCGTCTACTATCAAGAACTTGACAAAGTAAATTTAATAAAATAAACTTATAATCAGTAAAACTTATTATTTGCATGGTGATTAATGCTGATGAAAATAGAAGAATCTTTGGGATTTAAACTGGCAAAGGCATCACAACGTATGTTTGCGCTTTTTGAAGACCATCTAATACGGGCCGGCATCACATCCAAACAAAATGGAGCGATGCTGCTTATCCACGAACACCCAAGCTTAACGCAAAAAGAGATTGCCAATATTCAACGGGTCGACCAGACCACCATGGGACAGATCATCGATCAGCTTGAAAAAAAGCGGTTTGTAATGCGCGTGAAGCATCCAACGGACAGGAGAGCCTATTGTCTCGTCTTAACGGATGCCGGTGAAGAGTTGATTACATCTTTGTGGGCCGACATGAAGCGTTGTGAGGCGGTGTTCCTGCAAAAGCTTAATCAGGATGAAATCGAACAATTATTTAAATTGTTAGATAAAATTGAAGGGGAGTAGGAAGCGATGAGTAATATGGATTATTTTAAAGCAAAAGTCGAGGCTTCCATCAGCCCTATGGACTTTACCCATGCATCCAAGGCCGAACCGGACAAGTTCTTGCTGGTTGATGTGCGCAATGCGCCGCCACATATCATGAAGCAGAAAATTGCGGGAGCAAAGCACCTTCCTCTGGCCCAACTTGCGGAAAAACTGGATGAGCTGCCGAAAGATAAAACAATTGTTGTCTACTGCTGGGAAACATGGTGCAACATGGCTGCCAAAGCGGCGATTATATTATTGGAGAAGGACTACGACGTTCTTGAGCTGGCGGGTGGTATTGCAGCCTGGACAACGATGGGATTTCCCGTTGAATCAGTAGAATAATAGTCCGAAATGTCTTGAAGTCGAGTGTTTGAAATGCTCGACTTCTTCGCTATTTATGAATGGAGAATTGAGTTTCTTTGGGCAGGATATCCTATTAATATCCAGAAAATAGTATAGAAACATAAAAGTGGGAAGCTGTAGAATGACTCCGAGGGAAGGCGGGGCCCAAAGGACGGCCTCCACGAAGGGAGCAGCCATCAATGAAAGTAGCCAATGGCGTAGCAATGCTGGAAATAGCGGCCAATGTCATGGGTGCGCCGAGGCGCATTTATCCAACCCTGCTCTGGGAAGGGGATACGGTGATTTTAGTGGATGCAGGATATCCCGGACAATGGCCTTTAATCCGTGAGGCCATGGAGCAGGCCGGCATGGCCGCCGATCAACTTAACAAGGTGATCATCACGCATCATGATGTAGATCATGTGGGGAGCCTCCCGAATATTGTGCGGGAATGCCCGCGGGTTCAAGTGCTGGCCCATGAGCAGGAAAAGTCTTATATCCAGGGTGAAAAACAGCCGGTTAAAGTGGCCCGGCTGGAGAGTCAGTTGGACTCCCTGCCGGAAGAAATGAAATCCCTCTATGAAAAACTCAAGGCCAGTTTTGAAAATCTAAAAACCCCTGTGGACCGGACGTTAACCGCCGGCGAGGAATTGCCCCACTGTGGCGGGATCACGGTGATTTACACTCCCGGGCATACCCCGGGACATATCTCCCTGTATCTCCGGCAGAGTAAGACCCTGATTACCGGGGACGCCCTGCTGATTGAAGAGGGACGCCTTCTCCCCATGTCACAGCACATTCATTGGGATGCGGAGCTGGCTGCCAAGTCGCTGCAAGAACTGACGCAATACGACATTCAGGCGGTCATTTGCTACCATGGCGGTCTGTACAAGGACAATCCTAACCGGCGCATTGCGGAACTGGCCTCCGGACACTAATTTATGGCCAAGGCCGAAGGGCTTCCCAAGCAGGCAATATTGACCCCTGTGTCGGATTTATGTATAATAGTGCTGTTTAGGATAAATTACTGTTGATCACCGTGGAACGGGAAAGTAAAGGGAGCAGGATCTGTGCAGAGAGTCCGGGAAAGGTGTAATCCGGGCCAGGACCGTCCTTTGAAAATCACCCGGGAGGTGCCTTTGCCCAAACCGGAAGGGGAGTAGGCAGGGCCGGCCGCACCGCCGTTACGGGTGTTTCGAGTGTCAGGAGATTTCCTGTTCATGAGGGTGGTACCGCGGGTAATTAACTCGTCCCTTTTGGGGGCGGGTTTTATTTTATCCCTATTGAATTTATTGAATCGGAGGAGTGAGGGTATTGGTGGACTACAGCAAAACCTTGAATTTGCCTCAGACAGAGTTTCCCATGCGGGGAAACCTGCCTCAGCGGGAACCTGAAATTTTAAAATACTGGTCTGAAATCGGCCTGTACAACAAGGTACAGGAAAAGAACAAGGGCAAGACCAAGTACATTCTTCATGACGGTCCCCCCTATGCCAACGGACACATCCACCTGGGTCATACCTTGAATAAGGTACTCAAGGATATGGTGGTGAAGTACCGGTCCATGCGGGGGTATGATGCGCCCTATGTGCCCGGCTGGGATACCCATGGTCTTCCCATTGAGCAGCAGGCCATCAAGGCCCTGGGCATTAACCGCCATCAGGTGGACCCGGTGGAGTTCCGCAACAAGTGCAAGGATTACGCCCTGAAGTTTGCCAACATTCAAAGTGAGGAATTTCAGCGGCTGGGCGTGCGGGGGGATTGGGAGCGCCCTTATTATACCCTGCTGCCCCAGTACGAGGCCACGCAAGTCCGGGTTTTTGGCGAAATGGCTAAAAAGGGATATATTTATAAGGGCCTGAAGCCGGTTTACTGGTGCGCCAGTTGCGAAACCGCCCTGGCGGAGGCCGAAGTGGAATACGGGGATAAAACATCGCCCTCCATTTACGTTAAGTTTCCGGTGAAAGAGGGAAAAGGGATTTTGCCGGAAGACGCCGCGGTGGTGATCTGGACCACCACGCCCTGGACCCTGCCCGCCAACGTGGCTATCAGCGTGCATCCGGAATTTGAATACGTTTTGGCCCGGGTGAAGGGACAAAAGGTCGTGGTGGCCAAGGAACTGCTGGAAGCCTTCAAAGAGGTAATGGAGGCGGAGGAGGCCGAGATTCTGGCCACCTTTAAAGGGGAGCAGTTGGACCGGGTGGTTTGCCGGCACCCCTTTGTGGACCGGGATTCCCTGGTGATTCTGGGCGAGCATGTCACCCTGGACGCCGGCACCGGCTGTGTTCATACGGCGCCGGGACATGGCGAGGAAGACTTCCTGGCGGCCAAACAATACGGACTGCCGGTCCTCTCTCCCCTAGACAACCGCGGTAAATTTACCGCGGAAGGGGGCAAGTTCCAGGGCCAGTTTATACTGGACGCCAACAAATCGGTGATTGAAGAACTCCAAGAGCAGGGCGCCTTGCTGGGCCTGGGCAATATTAAACACCAGTACCCCCACTGTTGGCGCTGCAAGCAGCCGGTTTTCTTCCGGGCCACCGAGCAGTGGTTTGCTTCGGTGGAGGGTTTCCGCCGGGAGACCCTGCAGGCCATCCGGAATATCAAGTGGGTTCCGGCCTGGGGAGAGGACCGCATCTATAATATGGTGGAGGGCCGCGGCGACTGGTGTGTTTCACGCCAGCGCATCTGGGGCGTACCCATTCCCATTTTTTACTGCAACCACTGCGGCAAGGAAATCATTACTGAAGAAACCATTGCCCATATCCAGCAGTTGTTTAAGGAGCACGGTTCGGATATCTGGTTTGCCAAAGAGGCCAATGAACTGGTGCCCCCCGGCTTGAACTGCCATCACTGCGGGAAAGGCGGCGACTTCCGTAAGGAAACCGATATTATGGATGTCTGGTTTGATTCCGGCTCCAGCCATCTGGCGGTTTTGGACCAACCGGAGTTGTGGCCGGAATTGCAGCGGCCGGCGGACCTTTATCTGGAGGGCAGCGATCAGCACCGGGGCTGGTTCAATTCTTCCCTGTCCACCTCGGTTGCGGTAACCGGCAAGCCTCCTTATAAAACCGTACTGACCCATGGCTTTACGGTGGATGAAAAGGGACGCAAGATGTCCAAATCCCTGGGCAATGTGGTGGATCCGTTAAAAATCATCAATCAGATGGGGGCCGATATCCTGCGCCTCTGGGTTTCCTCCGCGGATTACCGGGGAGATTTGGCGTTATCCCAGAATATCCTTAAGCAGATGACCGAGTCCTACCGCAAGATTCGCAATACCGCCCGTTTTCTGCTGGGCAATCTCTATGATTTTGACCCGGCCAAAGACAAAGTGGCTTACCGGGATCTGCCGGAGCTGGACCGGGTGGCCCTGATGGAACTGAACAAGTTGATTAAGCGGGTGCTGGCGGCCTATGAGGACTACGAGTTCCATGTGGTTTATCATGCCATTCACAATTACTGTGTGCTGGATCTCAGCGCCTTTTATCTGGATATTATCAAGGACCGTTTATATACGGCGGTGCCCGCCTCCCTTGAACGCCGGGCTGCCCAGACGGTACTTTGCGAAGTGCTGGATGCCCTGGTGCGGCTGCTGGTGCCGGTTTTAACCTTCACCACCGAAGAAATCTACCGGCACATGCCGGTTGCCGGTGAAAGGCTGGCCAGTGTTCAAATGCTGGATATGCCTGAAGCCAATGTGGAATATATTGATGTGGAGTTGGAGAAAAAGTGGGACCGGGTAAAGGAGATCCGTAAAGAAGTTTTGAAGGTGCTGGAAACCGCCCGTCAGAACAAAATTATCGGCAACGCCCTGGAGGCCCAAGTGGATCTTTACGCCCACGGGGACACGGCCGAGTTCCTTCGGGCTATGGCTGCTGAACTGGCCACCATTTTTATTGTTTCCGGCGTATCTCTGCATCCCCTGGCGGAAGCACCTGCTGAAGCTGCCCGAGCGGAAGGAATGGAACTGGCGGTGGCGGTGGCCCCTGCCGGCGGCGCCAAATGCGAGCGTTGTTGGATGTATGCCGAAGGGATTGGCAGTGATCCTGAAAACCCGACCCTCTGCCCCCGTTGTGCCGGCGTGGTGCAGGAACATCACCAAGTGTAACAATATTTAAGAGAGCGAACTCCAGGGTTCGCTCTCTCATGTTTTTTCTATGGAATTTCTATTTTATGCCCTGCCTCAGGGCATCCAGATCAATTAACCCCTTTTTGGCCCGCTGGGTGATGATTCCCCCAATACGTCCCGACTCTATGGAAGTTAACCCACCCCAACCTTCGCGCCGAACCTTTTCAGCCAGACCCAGTTCTTCGGCGATTTCCAATTTCAACAGATCCATGGGGGTAGGCTTTTTTTCTTTTTTAGCCCGGGATTTCATTTTTTCCTTTGAATTCTTAATTCCTGCGTTCATACTGCCTCCTTGAAGCGGAAACCCTCCCCAAGGGAGGGCTGGATTTTAAAAATCAAGGTATTCGGTGTATCATAGGGTATAATGCCCTCCTATGGCCCCCAAAATACATTCGAAATTCCATACGTTGCTGTGGATGCAGTGATGAATCCAGGGATAAGGAGAAAATAAGAGGGCCTTTGCGGCCCACTAAAAATAAATTTATCCAGCTTACCGATCAGAAGCATGTTGATTAATGCCAGGGCAGGGGCAGCTTCCGGGGCAGGTACATTTCCCTCCGAAATGATACCCTAGGAAATACCCGGATAAAAGCAAAATAACAACACCAAAGACAGTAACAATAGTCTTTTTATCAATCATTCTATTCACCCCCTAGTAGGATGAATATTGGCTTTTATTCTAAATAATTCCAATTTGAAAAAATAAATAAAAAGGTCTTCTTAAATGACGAAACCCCCCCGAAGGAGGGTTTCTTTAGACAAAGCCCATAAAAACTGTGCACCGATCACAGGGTTTACCGTATAGCCAACGGCAATCTTTCGATTGCCTGCGGCCATTGGAAAACCCGCGATGATCTTGTCGATCATTACAGATCGAAAGTCTGAAATCATCATTGATAAAAACAGACCACGAATCCTTAACCCATAAAGGAGGATTATTTCGATACTGTAATCATCTTGGCTCAGCCTTATGAACTTTGATGCTGGTAGTATAACCCCGGCAGGAACAAACTATTAATGAATCCGGTTGGTAATATTTTCTGTAAAATTATAAAAATATTTTTTCATTAAGAGGATTTTGGCAGGACTAAAAAGAATAAGGCCAAAGTGGAAAGATCAATAAAACTGCGGATGATGGCCGTGGGAGAGACCCTTGCGGGGGCGCCGAAGGAGCAAACCGGTTTCTTGAGGGAGAAACCCGTTAAACTCTCAGGCAAAAGGACTGTGGCCGGACGTACCTCTGGAGAGTTCCTGCATAAGATGGACCAGCGGGACACCAAAGGGGAAACTTCTCGGAGAAGTCATCTCTCAGGTTAAAGGACAGAGTTTATACCGGCAGCGGTATAACTCCGTCCTTTTATATTCCCGGCTTGGCGTAAGATGTTGAAGCCCGGAACATACTAAACTTAGGAGGTGACGTGGTGGCAGACATGAAAGTAACGCCTCTCTACAATGTCCACCAGCGTGCAGGAGCTAAAATGGTTGAATTCGGGGGTTGGCTGATGCCAATCCAGTATGAGGGAATTTTGAAAGAGCATCAGGCTGTGAGAACGGCCGCCGGATTATTTGATGTTTCCCATATGGGGGAAATCGAAATTACCGGGCAAGAGGCGGCTTCCTTTATACAAAGAATGATTACCAATGATTTGACCCGCTTGAGTCCCGGCGGGGCCCTTTACACGCCCATGTGCCATCCCGGAGGCGGTACGGTGGATGATTTACTGGTCTATAGGCTGGAAGATCACCGCTACCTGCTGGTGGTCAATGCTTCCAATGTGGCCAAAGATTATCAATGGCTTAAGGATCATGCCCCGGAAGGCGTAAAGGTGACCGACGTTTCCGAGAGCACCGTTCAATTGGCTCTTCAGGGGCCTTTGGCCTTAAAAATTTTGCAAAAATTAACTTCTGTTAACCTCAGTGAAATAAAATATTTTTACTTTGTGCATGGTCCGGTAGAAGGGGTGCCCTGCTTAATCTCCCGTACCGGATATACCGGTGAGGACGGCTTTGAGCTTTATTTTGCGGCGGAGCAGGCTGAAAAAGTCTGGCAGGCCATCTTAGACGCCGGGGTGGAGGAAGGGGTTAAACCCGTTGGCCTGGGGGCCAGAGACACCCTGCGCTTTGAAGCCTGCCTGGCCTTGTATGGTCACGAATTAAGCGACAGTATTTCACCCCTTATGGCCGGACTGGGCTGGACCGTAAAGTTTAACAAGGGCGAGTTTGTAGGCCGGGAAAACCTGCTTAAAGAGAAGGAAGCGGGAATCAGTCATAAACTGGTGGGCCTGGAAATGCTGGACCGGGGGATTCCCCGCCAGGGCTATCCTGTCAACAGGGAGGGCCGGGAGGTGGGCTGGATTACCTCCGGAACCTTTGCACCCACCCTGGGGAAAAACCTGGGGTTAGCGTATGTTCTGGCACAGTGGGCGGAAATCGGCAGCGAACTGGACGTAGTGGTTCGCGGCAAGCCGTTAAAGGCCCGGGTTGTGCCTAAACCATTTTATAAACGGGAGGTCTAATGAATGAATATACCAGCGGAATTAAAGTACAGCAAAGAGCACGAGTGGGTTAAAGTTGAAGGAAACCGGGCCACCATCGGCATCACGGATTTTGCCCAGGAGTCCCTGGGAGACATCGTATTTGTGGAACTGCCCGCTGTAGGGGATGAATTGGAAAGGGAAGAGACCTTCGGGGTGGTGGAGTCTGTAAAAACCGCCAGCGATTTATATTCCCCGGTGAGCGGCAAAGTGGTGGAAATCAACGAAGAACCGGTGGATTCCCCCGAAGTGGTCAATCAGGACCCCTATGGCAAGGGCTGGATGATCGTGATTGAAATGACGGAGCCGGCTCAACTGGATGATTTAATGACCTCGGAACAATATAAAGCTATGGTGGAAGAAGGGAACTAGTTTGCATTATATTCCGCATACCGCCCGGGAACGCCGGCAAATGCTTGCGGCCCTGGGCCTTGATAGCACGGATCAATTATTCCAGGATATTCCCCGGGAGCTTCTTTTTAATGGCGAGCTCCGGGTGGAGGGCGGGTGGTCGGAAATGGAACTGGCCGGTCATCTGTCCGGCCTGGCCAGAATGAACTCCGGCACCGACGAGCTGGTTTGCTTTTTGGGGGCCGGGGCTTACGATCACTATATCCCCAGTGCGGTGAAACATGTTTTGTCCAGATCGGAATTTTATACCGCTTATACTCCTTACCAGCCGGAAATCAGTCAGGGCGTTTTACAATCCATCTTTGAATACCAAAGTATGATTTGTCTGCTCACGGGCATGGATGTGGCCAATGCCTCCATGTATGACGGAGCCAGCGCCCTGGCCGAAGGGGCGCTGATGGCCTGCGCCGCCACCAAAAGAGATGCGGTGGTGGTGGCCAGAACCGTACACCCTGAGTACAGAGAAGTTCTCCGTACCTACATGTTTGGCCCCGGGGTGGCAGTAAAGGAAGTTCCTTTCCGGGACGGAGTCACCCCCGTAGAAGAAGTAATTCAACAGTTGGATAAGAATACCGCTGCTTTACTGGTGCAGTATCCCAACTTTTTCGGAAGCATGGAAGATTTAAACGGTCTGGCTGAGGCAGCCCATGCCGTGGGCGCCCTGCTGGTGGTTTGCGCCGATCCCATTGCCCTGGGTCTGCTTCAGGCACCGGGTTCCTGCGGCGCCGATATTGTGGTGGGAGAAGGCCAGTCCCTGGGCATTCCCCTTTCTTACGGCGGTCCCCATCTGGGTTTTCTGGCCTGCAAAGAAAAGCTTATGAGGAGGATGCCCGGCCGTATTGTGGGTCAAACGGTGGATGTGGAGGGCCGCAGGAGTTTTGTTTTAACCCTGCAGGCCAGAGAACAGCACATCCGCCGGGAAAAGGCCACTTCCAATATCTGCTCCAATCAGGCTTTGTGCGCCCTGGCGGCCACCGTTTATCTGAGCCTGGTGGGCCGGGAAGGCCTGCGCCGGGTGGCGGAATTATGCCTGCAGAAAATAGCCTATGCCAAAAAACTTTTGTCCGGCGTGTCCGGCTGCCGGCTGCCCTGGCATTCTCCTACCTTTAAAGAGTTTGTGGTTAAAACCGGACCGTCTCCCCGGGAAGTAAACCGCCGTCTGCTGCAGCAAGGCATCCTCGGCGGTTTGGATCTTGAACCCTATTACCCGGAATTGGCCGGGCACATGCTGATCTGCGTCACTGAAAAACGGACCCGGCAGGAAATTGAAAGCCTGGCGGAAAGACTGGGGGCTATGTCATGACCGAAAAATTAATTTTTGAATTGAGCACCCCCGGACGGCAGGGGATCGTCCTTCCGGAGGCCGACGTACCCTTGGTGGCGCCCGGTGAATTAGTGCCTGCCGGTTATCTCCGGGAAGAGACGCCGACCCTGCCGGAAGTCAGTGAACTGGATGCCGTGCGCCACTTTACCCGTCTTTCCCGCATGAATTTTGGCGTGGATGTGGGTTTTTACCCCCTCGGTTCCTGCACCATGAAGTATAATGCCAAGGTGGCGGAGGATGCCGCCGGTTTACCCGGCTTTGCCAGCCTCCATCCTTACCAGCCGGAGGAGTTAAGCCAGGGGGCGCTGAGGCTGATGTACGAAACCCAGCGGGACCTGGCTGAAATTACCGGCATGGATGAGTTTACCCTGCAGCCGGCGGCCGGAGCCCACGGCGAAATGACCGGTATGCTGATTATTAAAGCCTATCTGGCCAGTAAAGGGGAAACCCAGCGCACCAAGGTGATTGTTCCGGATTCCGCCCACGGGACCAATCCGGCCACCGCCACCCTTTGCGGGTTTAAAGTGGTGGAAGTGAAATCCGATGCCCGGGGCGGCGTGGATCTGGAGGCCCTGCGCAAGGTGCTGGGTCCGGATGTGGCGGCCCTCATGCTAACCAATCCCAGCACCCTGGGCCTATTTGAAGATAATATCCGGGAAATCGCCGACCTGGTGCATCAGGCCGGAGGCCTGCTTTATTATGACGGCGCCAATCTCAATGCCGTTATGGGTTATGCCCGACCCGGCGACATGGGGTTTGACGTGGTTCATTTAAACCTCCATAAAACCTTCGGCACACCCCACGGCGGCGGTGGACCCGGTTCCGGGCCGGTGGGCGTTAAGGCCGCACTGGCGCCTTTCTTACCCAAACCGGTGGTGGAAGAAAAGGAAGGCCTCTATGTCCTTAACCATTGCCGGCCCCAGTCCATTGGCCGCGTAAAGGCCTTCTACGGCAATTTTGGCGTGGTGGTTAAAGCCTATACCTATATCCGGGCCTTGGGCGGCCGGGGACTGAAAGCCGTTTCCGAGCACGCCGTGCTCAATGCCAATTATTTAATGGCCTGCTTAAAGGATCATCTTACCATTGCCTATCCCAGAACCTGCATGCATGAGTTTGTGGCTTCTCCCCTCAAGGAACTCAGGGAAAAGGGCGTCAAAACCCTGGATCTGGCCAAGGGACTGCTGGATTACGGCTATCACCCTCCCACCGTATATTTTCCGTTAATTGTTGAGGAGGCCTTGATGGTGGAACCCACTGAAACGGAAAGTAAAGAAACCCTGGATGCCTTTGCCCAAAACCTTATCAAGGTGCTGGAAGAAGCGGCGGAAAATCCGGAAAGGTTAAAGGAAGCGCCCTATACCACACCGGTACGCAGGCTGGATGAAGTGGCCGCCGCCCGCAAGCCGGTATTGAAGTGGCAGCCCGAGTAATTTTGGGACAGACCCCCGGTTGCCAAGAGCTTTTTTAATATGTTATACTGACTCCGTCAGGCCATCGCAAAAAGGCCAGGCCGGTTTAGGCAGCGGAATGAAACAATCCCGCGGGACTTCATCTGACCCTCAAAAGATGAGGTCCCGCGGGTTTTGTTTTGTAAATCAGAAAATTTTGTAAATACCATGGCTCGGTCATTTTTGTCGAAGACTTGATACGTCAAGTTTCTTTTAGGAGGATCACCGTGAACATTCAGGATAAAAAACTAAAAGTGGCCCGCCTTTCCATTTTTTCCAATACTTTTTTAACCCTAGGCAAACTTTGGGTTGGTTTGGTCATGGGCTCGGTGGGTGTCATTTCGGAAGCAATCCACTCGGGATTGGATCTGGTGGCCTCACTGGTTGCTTTTATGGCTGTAAGACAATCGGGAAAACCGGCCGATAAGAAACACCCTTACGGTCACGGAAAATTTGAAAATCTGGCGGGGATTATTGAAGCCCTGTTGATCTTGGCGGCAGCCATTGGTATTCTGTATCAGGCCATTGAAAAGCTGCTGCAGGGCGGTGGAGAAGTTCATTCCCTGGGCTTGGGTGCGGTGGTGATGGGGATTTCAGCGGTGGTTAACTTTGTCATTTCCCAAAGGCTGATGAAAGTTGGCGCGGAAACCGAATCACCGGCCCTGATCGCCGACGGATGGCACCTGCGGACCGATGTGTACACCTCCCTGGGAGTCTTTGTGGGCCTTGGAGCGATCAAATTAACGGGCTATACCCCGTTGGACCCGATCATTGCCATTGGCGTGAGCCTGCTCATTGTAAAAGCAGCCTTTGACTTAATTAAAGACTCTATTGGCAGCATGCTGGATACCCGTTTACCTCAGCATGAGGAAGAAATGATTAAAAAAGTATTGTCCCGCTATTCGGATCAATTTTTAGAGTATCATGGACTGAGAAGCCGTAAGGCAGGACCCCACCGCCATGTGGATCTGCACCTGGTGGTTCCCCGTCATATTCCGGTGGGGGCCGCTCATATTCTCTGCGATCAAATTGAGGCGGAAATTAAAGCCAATATGCCTGGGGTGGAAGTGCTGATTCATTGCGAGCCTTGTGAATCCCTGGAACAGCCCGGAGAAATCTTCTGCACCCGACCCGGCTGCGGCAAAGACCTAACCGAGTGTCCTAAAGGACGCTGTCCCATTGAAAATAAAAATAACGGCACAGGGAAGGAACCGGGGAGCAGGGGTTGATGGATTTATTTAGAGGCTCTTTTCTTATAAGGGGCTTTGAGACGATCAGCCTGAAACAAAACATCAAGGGATAGGGTTCCTGCCACTTTTACCAGATGAGGGCTGCGAAAATCAATCTTTACCGGAAACAGTTCGATGAATATGGGGTTAAATGCCCGGACGACGGTTATGCCGTGGTCCGTTTTTTGTAAAAGGTCCGGTTGATCGGGGGCTTCCAGGACCAGTACGGTGGGTTTGAAGCGGCGGTTGAGCCCCACCCCCTTCTTGGCATCAAGCATAGCCCCCAGCAGGTTGCCGCGTAGGGTATCCCCGGGCTGGAAGCCGTGCAGGAATACTTTTTTAATGGAATCCAAGGGAGCACCAAAATATAACTTACCCATGGTAAAACTCCTTTCATTTCCGAAGGATTGTGCAAATAATAACAATATACAATACAATTATGCAATTTGCATACCAGGCGGTGTTCTTTAGTTAAAAGTAGATTTTACGGAGCAATTCACTGCCTGCTGTTCCCAAAGGGAACAAAAGCGGGGTGAGTTGTATCAAAAAGGGACAGCTTTTGCTGTCCCTTAGGTTTTGCTTACCGGCACAGGCTGTGCCGGTTCCTTGCGGTCTTTGAGTTCCGCCACCAGCATTCCTGCCAGAATCAAGGCGCAGCCAAGCCACTGACGGGAAGTTAGGATTTCTCCGGATAAGAACCAACCGGCTGCAGCGGCAAAGACCGGTTCCATAATAAAAATAATGGCCGTATGGGTGGGGCTGGTGTAGCGCTGAACAGAGTTTTGTACCAGAAAAGCCAGGGCCGTGGCCGGAATGGCGGTGCTGAAAAGTCCGATCCAGACCGGACGGGTGAAATGCTCCGGCAGGGTTTCCAAAAAGAAACCGCAGCAACCGCTGATGATGGATACCACTCCGATCTGCAGGATGGAAAGCATCACCGGGTCATATTTGGGTGCATATTTACCCACCAGAATAATGTGGCCGGCAAAGGAAAGGGCGCAGAAAAAAGTCAGGATATCTCCATAATTTAATGAAAAATTATTTCCCAAAGAAAGCAAAGCCAATCCCAGGGTGGCGCAGGTCACGCCGGTGATAACGGGTCTGCCGGGAATTTTCCTGGTTGCCAGGCAAGAAAAAAGGGGCACCAGCACCACGGCCAGGCCCGTAATAAAACCTGCATTGGAGGCGGTGGTATATTTTAAGCCAATGGTTTGAAAGGCATAACCTGCAAACAAAAAGAACCCGATAATACTGCCGGCCAGCAAGGTCTTGAGGTCTAATCGCCGGAATCTGCGAAAGTAGATTAAAGCCAGAAAGGCAAAGGCAATGGCAAAGCGGATCGCAATGAAATAAAAGGGTCCAATATCGGCAATGGCATCCTGGACCACCACAAAGGTGACCCCCCAGATAAAGGTAATGGCCAGCAAGGCCAGGTCCGCACGGATTTGCTGAGATTTTGACATACTGTGTATCCTCCATACAATGATAACGTTTCTATTCTCTCATTCCTTGGACTAGGCGTCAATTATTTATACAATATTTCTTGTTATAAAAGTTTGTTTTGTAAAATTTTAATTAAAGGTGAGGGAGGATTTTAGCATAATAAAGCGAAACTAAAATTTATAAATCCGGGTAACTAATTATGCGCTGACGGCAGGTGTTGTAATTGGCCCCGCTAAAGAGGTACCGTTGAATGCAAAAAAGGAGGAGATTTTGTGAAGAAAGTCTTAAAATTTGGGTTGCTGGCCCTGCTGGTACTGGCACTGGCCGTGGCGGCGGCCGGCTGTGGAGGCAGTGAACCCCCCAAAGAAGAGGCCAAAGAACCGGGCGGAGATCAAGGGCAGACCGGTAAAAAGCTGGTGGTTGGTTCCGATACCACCTTTGCCCCCTTTGAATTTACCGATGCTGCCACCGGTAAATATATTGGTTTTGATGTAGAGTTAATTGAAGCGGTTGCTAAAGAAGCGGGTTACGAGCTGGATTTCCGCAGCATGGCCTTTGACGGCCTGATTCCTGCCCTGCAGACCAGCCAGATTGACGCGGCCATTTCTTCTATAACCATCACCGACGAGCGGAAGCAGGTGGTTAATTTTACCGATCCCTATTACAAGTCCGGTCTTATTGTAGCCGTTCAGGCCAAAAATGACGACATTAAGAGTTTTGACGACCTGAAGGGCAAAAAAATTGCCGTTCAAAGCGGAACCACCGGCGCCAAGATGGCTGAAAAAATTCCCGAAGCCAAAATTACTTACTTCACCAACACCGACCAGGCCTTAATGGAACTGAAAAACGGTGCGGTGGATGCCGTTATCAACGACTATCCGGTCAGCGCTTACTTTGTTAAGCAGGGTAACGACGATGTGAAGCTGGTTGGAGATATCCTCTCCGCGGAAGAATATGGTATTGCCGTTCCCAAGGATAAGACCGAAGTTTTGGAAAACCTGAACGCTGCTTTAAAAACCCTGAAAGAGAACGGTGAATACGCTACCATTTACAAAAAATGGTTTGGTGAAGAACCGAAATAAAATAGTCGACCTGCCCTAAGTTATCATGTAAAATAATAATGGTGCGTAACATCATGTTACGCATATTTTATGCAATTAATTAATCAGGCAGGTGAAGGTATGGAATCACTACAGGTCATGAAGAGTGCTTTGCCCGTTTTAATGGTGGGCTTAAAGATGACCATTGAGCTTACCACCTTGGCAGTATTTTTCGGCTGTATTATCGGCCTTTTTATGGCCCTGGGGAAAATGAGCAAAAACATTCTCCTCAGATACCCGTCCGTTGTTTATATTGAGTTTTTCCGGGGGTCACCCCTGCTGGTGCAATTATTTTTAGTTTATTTCGGGTTACCGCAGATGGTGGGCCACCCAGTGGACCGTTTTTGGTCCGCCGTGCTGGTTTTAAGCCTTAACAGCGGGGCTTATATTGCAGAGATTTTCCGGGGAGGAATTCAGTCCATCGACCGGGGGCAGACAGAAGCGGCTCGTTCTTTAGGCATGACCCATGTACAAGCCATGCGACATGTGATCCTTCCCCAGGCCTTTAAGCGGGTCATCCCGCCCATGGGCAATGAATTTATCGCCATGATGAAAGACACTTCCCTGGTGTCCGTAATCGGTTTAGCGGAACTGGCCCGTACCGGGCAGCTAATTATTGCCAACAACTACCGGGCCATGGAGATTTGGTTTGTTGTGGCCATTATTTATATTTGTATGACCGTGCTCATTTCGGAATTCTTTGTCAACCGCATGGAAAGGAGGCTGAAGGCCGGTGATCGTAGCTAAAAATATTCACAAAAGCTTTGACCAGCTTCAGGTCCTGCGGGGAATTGATTTGTATGTAAAAGAGCAGGAGGTGGTTGTCATTATCGGTCCTTCGGGTTCCGGCAAGAGCACTTTCCTGCGCTGCCTGAATTTGCTGGAGGAACCCACCTCCGGGGAGATTACCATTGACGGCCTGCCGGTCATGGATAAAGGGTCCGACATTAATAAAATCCGGCAGAATGTGGGGATGGTGTTCCAGCGGTTTAATTTGTTCCCGCACAAGACGGCCCTGCAAAATATTACCCTGGCTCCCATGAAAGTAAAAAATCTTTCTGAACCGGAAGCCGCTAAAATCGCCAGGGATTTGCTGGCCAAGGTAGGTCTGCAGGACAAAGAAAATGTCTATCCCGACCAGTTGTCCGGCGGGCAGCAGCAGCGGGTGGCCATTGCCCGGGCTCTGGCCATGAAGCCCAAGGTGATGCTGTTCGATGAGCCCACCTCCGCCCTGGACCCGGAAATGGTTGGCGAGGTTCTGGCCGTTATGAAGGATTTGGCCCGGGAAGGGATGACCATGGTGGTGGTAACCCATGAAATGGGTTTCGCCCGGGAGGTAGGAGACAGAGTTTTGTTCATGGATGAAGGAAAGGTCGTTGAAGTGGGAACACCGGAGCAGATTTTCGGCAACCCCCAAAATGAGCGGACCCGGTCTTTCCTCAACAAAATTTTATAACATAAAGAATGAAGCCAGCTTAAATAGCTGGCTTCATTAATTCAAGGTAATCTTCACCCAGTTTGGTTAACGAACATATCTTGCTCTTACCCTCGGAGGTGACATCCACCAGTCCCAGAGCGAACAACTGCATGACCACATGGTCCAGGACAGCCCGCTTAACCTTGGCGGTTAAGGAAAGTTCCTCTTTATTCATTTTGCCTTCGTCGATGAGGGCTCGGAGAACCCTCTCTGCCTCTACCGGCAGTCGATTTCCCACATCTTTAAAGTATTGGGAGATGGTAAGTCCTGTCATCCTTGTACAACCCCTTTGCTAAGAAACTAGTTAATATTATCTAAACAAATTATTGACCAAACTTAAAAAGTTTATTCGTTAGTTCTAAGGAAATTTTTTCTTTTTTAAATTTTTGTTTCTCCGGATGTCCGGCGATATTGGCTGGGATGGCGGCTTTTGCTTTACCAAAATTGGCTGCTGCTTTATAATTTAAACTATATTTACTTAATTTACCGGGGGAAGCTATGCAAAAACGAACCAAGTGGCGGGTGAAGTCACCCAATCCCGCTTTGCAGGAAATCTTGTCAACAGAACTGAACGTTTCACCGATATTGGCTCAATTGCTAATTAACCGGGGAATATATACCTTGGATCAGGCCAGATTCTTTTTAGGGAGCGAATTAGATACCTTGTTCAGCCCCTGGCTGATGAAGGATATGGATAAAGCCGTCCAACGTATTTTAGCGGCTAAAAACCGGAAGGAATCCATTTTGGTTTACGGGGATTATGATGTGGACGGAATTACCGGCACCACGGTTTTGGTGCTGGCTCTGAGGAAAATTGGCTGTACCGTGGATTATTTTATTCCCCACCGGCTGGAGGAGGGGTATGGCTTAAATCAGGAAGCCCTGGAGCGGGCGGCTGCCCAAGGGGTATCCCTGGTGATTACGGTGGATTGCGGCATCAGTGGCTACCAGGAAGTTGCAAGGGCTAAAGATTTGCATTTGGATGTGGTGGTTACGGACCACCACGAGCCGCCGTTGCTGTTGCCGGAAGCGGTGGCGGTGGTGGACCCCAAGCAAGCGGACTGCGGCTATCCTTTTAAGGAACTGGCCGGTGTGGGTGTGGCCCTGAAGCTGGTCCAAGGTCTATACCAGCAGGCGGGAATTGGACCCAAGGAATGGGAAGAATATTTGGACCTGGTTTGTCTGGGGACAGTGGCGGATATTGTTCCCCTGCAGGAGGAGAACCGTATTATTGTAAAACATGGCCTGCCCAGAATGGTTGGCAACAACCGGCCGGGCCTGCAGGCCCTAATTAAAATCAGCGGCATCAAAGCCGAGACCCTGGGCACCAGGGAATTGGGATTTGGCCTGGCGCCCAGATTAAATGCAGCGGGCAGAATGGGGGACGCGGCCTTAGGCGTGGAACTGCTGCTGGCCGGCGACGTCCATGAGGCGGAGAAAATGGCCGAGGCCTTAAATAAAGGGAATCAGGAAAGACAGCAGGTGGAAGCCAAAGTACTGGCCCAAGCCCTGGAAATGGTGGAAGCAGACCCGGAGTTAGCCCAGGATAAAGTGCTGGTCCTGGCTTCCGCCAACTGGCATCCCGGTGTCATTGGCATTGTGGCCTCCCGATTGGCGGACCGTTTTTACCGGCCGGTATTTATGATCAGTCTGGAGGACGGCAAAGGAAAAGGTTCGGCCAGAAGTATACCGGGATTTAATTTGTACCAGGCTATGGTTAGCTGCCAGGATTTCCTGGAGCAGTTTGGCGGACATGCCATGGCCGCAGGATTTAGCATTGATGAGGATAAAATTGCGGATTTCCGGTCCAGGATGAATCAGGCGGCCCAGGAAGCGCTGACGGAAGAACGTTTAACGCCCAATCTGGACCTGGATGCGCTGGTGAATCTGGCCCAGTTGTCCATGGATACGGTTCAGGAATTAGATCAGCTTTCCCCCTTTGGTCATTGCAATCCCGGGCCGGTGTTAGGATGCTGCGAGGCCAGAGTGGTTCAGTGCCGGGAGGTGGGGAAAAACGGGGGACACCTTAAGATGAGGGTCCGGGAGGACCAGGTGGTGCTGGACGGCATCGGCTTTAACCTGGCCTCTTACAGCGAAATGCTGGCCACCCATGATCAGGTGGACATGGCCTTTGTACCTTCCATTAATGTCTGGAACGGGCGCTCTTCTGTTCAACTGGAAGTCAAAGAATTTAAAGAAGTTGGCGAAGTTACCCTGGCCCATGAATTGCCGGTAGAGCCCCGGGGTATGGAGGAACTGCTGGGCAGATCCCTGGATTTGCCCCGGGAGAAATTGTTAAATTCCCCGGTGCCCGTAGGCTTCTTTGAATTTTTTAACCACCGGGAACAGGAAGCATTCCAGGTATCCAGGGGGGAGGTCTCCGGCAGAGAGATGGTTGATTTCAGGGATGGCCCGGACCGGGTGGCCCTCTTAGGCCGGGTGTTGGCGGGAGCGGAGTCCAGCCTGATCCTGGTGGAGAGTACTTCCGAGGTTTTTCAAATAGCCGCTTTGCTGGGGGCTGAGGAAGGTTTTCGGTCGCAGATGGCGGTTTATTACCCGGAACTGGCGGGCTCTCTGATCTCAGATCTGGAACACCATTTACAACAAAATCGGGTAAAAATACTGGTATCCACCGGTTTTTCCCCGCTTAACCATAAAGCGATGGACTTTGAACAGGTGATCTTTTTTCATTTACCCTATTCCAGGAGAGAATTTTATACCGGCTTACAGGCAGGAAAGAAGGCTGTTTTACTGGGCGGCGAGGCGCAGGTTGGCGCTGCCGGCGAAAAAATCAAGGCCCTGGCGCCGGATCGCCAGGGGCTGGGAGAATGGTTTAAACTGCTTAGGAATCAATGCGACCGGTCCGGAGAAGGCAAAGCCGGTATCCTGGAACTGTGCCGTTTTATGAGGAAGCAGTACCCCGGGGCCGCCGGATGGACGGTTGACCTTGTATTTACCGTCTTTCAAGAACTGGGATTAATGGAATACCGGAAACAGGAAAATGATTATTATTTTCGGGTTCATGCCGGAGTTCGCACGGAATTACAGAAATCACCCACCTATAATTGGAGTTTACATACCCGGGAAGCTTGTTTGAAATTCCAGCAGGAATATATCGCAGCAACCCCGGAACAATTGTTGAGATCCAGGGGTTAAACAAGAAGGAGGACATGCAATGGATTTTGCCGCCAAGATACGTTTGATCAAGGATTTTCCCCGGCCCGGGATTAATTTCCGGGATATCACCACCCTGCTGCAGGACCGGGAGGCTTTTCCCAAGGCGGTAGATGCCATGGCCGGCCTTTGCCGGGGGATCGAAGTGGATTTAATTGCCTGCCCTGAGTCCAGAGGTTTTATCCTGGGGGCGCCTCTGGCCTATGCCATGGGCAAGGGACTGGTTTTATTTAGAAAGCCGGGAAAATTACCTGGGAAGACTCTGCAGTATTGCTACCAGTTAGAGTACGGCAGTGATGCTTTGGAGGTTCACCAGGACGCCATTTTGCCGGGACAAAAAGTACTGCTGGTGGATGATGTGCTGGCCACCGGCGGGACCATGGCGGCGGCGGTTGAACTGGTGAAGCAGTCCGGAGGCCAAGTGGCGGGAATCCTGTTTCTCATGGAACTGCTGGGCCTGGGTGGTCGCGATAAGCTGGGGAACCATCCGGTGCTTACTTTAATAAAATGTGATGCCTGATTAATTTTGCAGATGGGGGGAGCGGCATGTCTTCTTTGTTTGAGCTTGAACAAAAAGTCTTAGTTTACAACCCGTCGGCGGACATTGCTTTCCTCCGCAAGGCGTATAATTTTGCAGAAAATGCCCACCGGGGGCAAAAACGCATTTCCGGCGAGGACTACATTGTTCATCCCCTGGCCATTTCCATCATTCTGGCGGAACTGCAGTTGGATCTGCAGACGGTGGCGGCGGGCTTGCTTCATGATGTGGTGGAAGATACGGGAATTACCCTGACGGATATTGAAAGCAACTTTGGCCCGGAGGTTGCCAATATGGTGGATGGGGTCACCAAGCTGGGCAAACTGCAATTCCAGAACAAGGAAGAGCGGCAGGCGGAAAATCTGCGCAAAATGTTTCTGGCCATGGCCAAAGATATCCGGGTGATCTTAATCAAGCTGGCGGATCGCCTGCATAACCTCAGAACGCTGCAGTTCCAGTCCGAACGCAAGCAAAAGGAAGTGGCTGAGGAAACCTTAATGTTTTTTGCTCCTCTGGCCCACCGGCTGGGGATTTATAAAATTAAGTGGGAGCTGGAGGATCTCTCCTTCCGTTATAAGGAACCGGAACAATACCAGCGGATGAAAGTGCAGATTGCCAAATCCAGGGTGAAGCGGGAAGAACATATTCAAGAGGTTATTAAGGAACTGGGGGAAAAGCTGGCGGCTGTCAACATTAAAACAGAAATTCAAGGCAGGCCCAAGAACCTTTATTCCATCTATCAAAAGATGATGGAGCAGCAAAAGGAACTAAAAGATATCTTTGACGTGCAGGCTGTACGGGTACTGGTTTCCACGGTCAAGGACTGCTACGGGGCCCTGGGAATTGCCCATACCCTGTGGAAGCCCATTCCCGGCCGCTTTAAAGATTATATTGCCATGCCCAAGTCCAATATGTACCAGTCCCTGCATACCACCGTCATTGGGCCCCAGGGTGAACCGGTGGAAATACAAATTCGCACCTGGGAAATGCACAAGGTTGCCGAATATGGCATTGCCGCCCACTGGCGCTATAAAGAAGGGGGCCGGGGGGAAGGCGATTTCGATAAAAAACTGGCCTGGCTCCGGCAGATGATGGATTTTCAGCATGATGCCCGGGATGCCCAGGAATTTATGGAAAATTTAAAGATTGATTTATTTTCCCATTCGGTCTTTGTCTTTACTCCCAAGGGCGATGTGATGGAGCTTCCCGCCGGGACAACACCCATTGATTTTGCCTACCGCATTCACACCGATGTAGGCCACCGTACGGTGGGAGCCAAAATAAACGGGCGCATTGTCCCCCTGGACTACAAGCTGAAAAACGGAAACATTATTGAAATTATTACTTCCAAAGCCAGCAATGGTCCCAGCCGGGATTGGCTGAACATTGTCAAGACCTCCCAGGCCAAAAACCGTATCCGGCAGTGGTTTAAAAAAGAAAGACGGGATGAGAATATTGCCCGGGGCCGGGATGCACTGGAGCGGGAAGCCCGCAAACAGGGCCTGGAGCTGGAACTGGTCCGAGGTGAGAAGTTTCAGGAATACGCCAAGCGGGTTAACCAGTCTTCGGTAGAGGATTTATACGCCACCATCGGGGACGGGCAGATGATCCCCAGCCAGATTATAGCAAAGCTCAGGGAGGAATACCGGGCGGAAAAAGAGCGGCGGCCCCTGGCTGAAGAAATGATGAAAAAGGCCGAGGCCAAGGCGGCGGAATGGGGCAAACCCACCCAGGGAATCCGGGTTAAGGGCATCGACAACCTGCTGATCCGGCTGCCTCACTGCTGCAACCCCGTGCCGGGAGATCCCATTGTGGGTTACATTACCCGGGGCCGGGGCGTTTCCATCCACCGGGGGGACTGCGTTAATATTCAACCCATCCAGCGGGAAGAACCCGAAAGGGTGGTGGAAGTTGCCTGGGATAAGGATTTCCAGTCTCCCTTCCAGGTGAAACTGGAGATCACCGGCCTGGACCGGGCCGGTTTTCTGAACGACGTGTTAAATGTGCTGCTGGATTTAAAAATCAATGCCAGTTGGGTTAATGCGCGCAGCAGGAAGGACCAGATGTCCCTGGTGGAATTGGCCCTGCAGGTTCGCAATACCGAGCAGTTGGAATATTTAATGAATAAAATTAAGAAGGTAAAGGATGTATACGGGGTGCGCAGAGTGTCCACCGGGTAGTTGCTGGCCTTGCGGGTAATAATGCTTATGGGTCCTGTTGTTAGCCTTATGGGTAATGCTTGTGGGTTTTGTAGAGATATACAGGACCTGAGAGAAAAACAGGATAAGTCCAGCAACAGGACCCACAAGGAATAGAATAAGGCTAGCAACTGAAACGGAGGGTTTTAAAAATTGCGAGCGGTTGTACAGCGGGTGCGGAGAGGTTCTGTAACCGTGGGAGAAGAAGTGGTAGGCAAAATTGGGCCGGGTCTGGTGGTTTTGCTGGGAGTAGGCAGGGGAGACACGGTGGAGGACGCCCGTTATCTGGCGGATAAGATCGGACAACTGCGTATCTTCGATGATGACCGGGGTAAAATGAACCGGTCCCTCCAGGAGGTTGGAGGGGAAGTACTGGCGGTATCCCAGTTTACCCTGTTCGGCGACTGCCGCAAGGGCAGGCGGCCCGGCTACAGCGACGCCGCACCGCCGGAAGAAGCCCGGGAGCTTTATGAGACTTTTGTGCAGCGCCTGGTCTGTCAGGGATTGCCGGTGGCCACCGGCCGCTTTCAGGAACATATGCTGGTTGAAATAATCAATGACGGTCCGGTAACACTATTGCTGGACAGTACGAAAGCATTTTAAACACGGGAGGAGGAGTCCCTTTGCTTATTGAAACCTTGCCTGTGGGCAACCTGGAAGCCAATTGTTACATCATCGGCTGTCCGGAAACCCGCCAGGCGGCGGTGGTAGACCCGGGGGATGAAGCCGGGCGGATATTGGAACGCTTGAAAAAATTGGGTTTGCAGGTGACGGCCATTGTGCTGACCCATGGCCATGCGGATCATATCGGGGCAGTGGGAGAAGTTAAGGAGGCCACCGGGGCGCCGGTGATGATCCACAGCCAGGACCGGGAGATGCTGACCAATCCCACACGCAATTTATCCGCCTGGCTGGGCGGTCAGTTGGCCTTTAAAGCCGCCGACAGGCTGCTGGAGGATGGAGACCGGATTCCGGTAGGAAACCTGCAATTAAAGGTCCTGCATACCCCCGGCCATACCCCCGGCGGTATCTGCCTGCAGGCCGACGGTCATGTGTTTACCGGCGACACGCTCTTTGCCCAATCTGTGGGCCGCAGCGATTTTCCCGGAGGCAATCAGAAAACGCTGATTCAGTCCATCCATACCAAGCTGCTGGTGCTGCCGGAAACCACGGTGGTTTATCCCGGACATGGCCCTTCCAGCACCATCGGCCAGGAGAAAAAGCACAATCCTTTCCTATAACAGAAAGCGCCACGGCATCTCGGGAGTGTTTTTGATCGGCCTGGAGAAATTTTAAGGAGGGGTCAAAGATGTTGAACAGGGCTAAAACCAGTACGGATGTGGAGATCATCGTTGATCTGTATGAAAAGGACAAGGCGACCCTGACTGCCATGCTGGTGAATATCCGGGAGATTATCCTGGTAAACCGGGACGATGATAAGGCCACGGTAAGCAAAATAAAAGATTATCTTCAGGGGCAGGGTTTGAAATTTGAATAAAGCTTTTCTACTGTGACTGTTTACAGTGATTCAAGCAGATTCGTTCTTACATCAACCGGGAGGAAAAAACATGCTGTATATTCGCAACCAATCGCTGGACCCCCATTATAATCTGGCCCTGGAGGAGTATGCTTTAAAAAACCTGGACCCCCAAGAAAGTTATATTCTGCTTTGGCAGAACGCCCCCTCGGTTATTATCGGAAGATTTCAGAATACCCTGGAGGAAATTAATCCGGAATATATCAAGGAGCAGGGGATTCATGTGGTGCGGAGAATGACCGGGGGCGGGGCGGTGTATCACGACCTGGGCAATCTGAATTTCAGTTTTATTGAAAAAAGCCAGGACGGTAAGATTAACTTCCGCAAATTTACCGAACCGGTGATCAAAGCCCTGGCCAAAATGGGCGTCACCGCAGAAGATAATGGCCGCAATGATATTACCATTGACGGGAAAAAATTCTCGGGAAATGCCCAATATCATTTTAAAGGCAAAACCCTGCACCACGGTACTCTTTTATATAACGCCAAACTGGAAGATGTGCAGGCGGCCCTCCGGGTCCGGGCGGATAAAATGGCCTCCAAGGGGGTTAAATCCGTGCGCAGCAGGGTGACCAATATTGCGGAGTATCTTCCCCGGAAGATCTCCCTGGAGGAGTTTCGTCAACAGTTGTTAGAGGATCTTTTCCAGGGGGGGCCGGTACAGGAATATAAGCTTTCCCCGGTGGATGAGCAAAAAATACGGCAATTGATGGAAGAAAAATATTTAACCTGGGAATGGAATTACGGTCGTTCCCCGGCTTTTAACGTAGTTAAAAAGGGCCGCTTTGCCTGGGGCGGCATCGAAATGCACCTGAATGTTGAAAAAGGGTTGATTCAGGATTGCAAGATTTATGGCGATTTTTTCAGCAACCAGGAGATGGATTCATTGGAGAAGCAATTTTGCGGGGTGAAATTTAAAGCGGAAGATTTAGCCGTTCTTTTAAATCAGGTGGAGCTCTCCCAATACTTTGGACCGGTTTCCCGGGAGGAATTCCTGGAACTCCTGACCCCTTAAAAAGTTGAATGAAAAGTTTCTGCCCTGGGGCGCGGTGCCTCCAGGGCAGTTTACGTTTAAAAGCATTATTTTGAAGGGATACATACGGCCAGTTGCCCACTAAATCCGGTTAACCGCCTTTAAAATGCCCTCCAAAATTAAGGCCGGGGTGGGCGGACAGCCCGGAATATAAACATCCACAGGCAGATGTTGGTCAACACCCCCTCCGGCGGCATAAGCATCCTTAAACATGCCCCCACCGCAGGCGCAGGCTCCCACGGCCACCACCAGGGTGGGTTTGGGGCAGGCTTCATAGGTCTTTTTCAAGGCAATCTCCATATTGCGGGTGACCACGCCGGTTACGATGAGCATATCCGCATGGCGGGGCGAGGGCACAAAATCAATGCCGTATTGCTGAATATCATAAAAAGGATTGGTTAAGGAGTTGATTTCAAAATCGCAACCATTGCAGGAACCCGTGTCCACATAACGGATATGCAGGGATTTTCTGCATATTTTTTTAATCCGCTCCCGCAGGGTTTCCTGCAATAACTCCGGTGCCCCGGAAATCAGCGGCGGGCTGGTGGTTGCAATGGCGCCCGCCGGACAGGCATTCCGGCAGCGGTGGCAGTAAATACAGGCCTTGGCTGCCACCTGCTTTTCCACCATTGCTCCGGTGGGGCAGGCGGCTGCACACAATTGGCAGCCGGGTCGACAGCGATTTTGATCAATCACCGGCAGTCCCCTGGTTAAAGAGAGGTTGTCCCGGGTATGGATGTCCTCGGTCACAATTTTTGTTTTGAGATAACCTTCGATAAGCTTTAGCATAGATCTCCCTTCTCTACCGGTCCAGGCAGGCGTAACATAATTCAAAGCTTTTGTTAATTAAAGGAAAGTCGGGAATAATGTTGCCGGGAACGCAAAGAGGAACGACGGGCCAGTTGCAGTGAGAAGCGGAGCGCACCATATAACGGAAGAGGGTGTTGTCCGGGCCGCTTACAACCAGATGGACGTTGGCTCCTCTGGCCGATTCACTGTAGCCTACGGCGGTCTGGTAAGGAGGCAGATAAGGGACTTCCACGCACAGGGGACCTTCTTCCCGGGCCAGATGTTTAAAGGACTGTTTTAAAATGCTAAAAGACTGCTCACATTCGTCAATACGTTGTTTCAAACGGCAAAGCACATCCCCGCCTGTTTGCAGCGGTATCTGGAAGCTCAGTTGGTTATAAGCCGCATAGGGCAGATCCCGGCGCAGGTCACAGTCGATGGAGGAGGCCCGGGCCGCCGGTCCCACCGCGCCCAGCGTGGCAGCGGTTTCCCGGGTGAGAATGCCGGTGGTGTGCATACGGTCCAGCAGGGACTGGGAGGAGAGCATAATGGTGGTCAATTCTTTTAAATCCATTTGCAGGCGCTCCAGTTCCTTCATGATGACCGGTAAATCCTTCAGCTCCCCAGTAACCCCTCCGGGAAGGATGGTTCCCCTTAAATAACGGTGACCTGTCAGGCGCAGGTTCATTCTCATCAACTGTTCCTTTAGCAGGGCGCCCCGGCTGATGGCATAGGAAAATCCGATTCCCGCGCATACGTTTCCAATGTCGCCCACATGGTTGTACAGGCGCTCCATTTCCAATAAAATGCTACGGATAAACCGGGCCCTCCCGGGGACCGCTACGTCCGCCAGGGATTCAATGGCCTGGGCGTAGGAAGCGGCGTGGGAGGCGGAGCAAACGCCGCAGATTCTTTCAGCCACCAGGGCGGCGTCCAGAAAATGCATGCCTTCCGCTGTTTTCTCAATCCCCCGGTGAGTATAAAATAATTGGGCCTGTAAATTAATTACGTCTTCACCGAAGGTGAAGAACCGGAAATGCCCCGGCTCAATAATTCCTGCATGGACGGGGCCCACCGGAGCCTGGTAAAGCCCTTCCCCCTCCACGGGGCAAAACTCCATTTTTCCCGGCACCCTTGGTACCTTGGTTCCGCTGATAAAATCTTTTCGCAAGGGGAAAAGGTCTCCGGGCCAGTCGGGATGAACAGCAACCCGGCGCAGATCCGGATGCCCCTCCGGGACGATTCCGAACATATCCTTGACTTCCCTTTCCAGCCAGTGAGCGGAAGGGAAGTCCATGGTAACGGAGGGGTAACGGGGGTTTGCGCCGTCCAACAGCACCCGGATTTCAACCAGGGTGTTTTCTAAAGGCAGGGCAAAGGCCGAACACAGGGCAAAATGCCGGTTTAGCTCTCGCTCATCAATGGCCGATAAAGTGAGCAGGCGAGCGCCCATTTCCTTTAAACTGCCGGTTATTTCAGGGAGCTTTTCCAGCGGAACGCCCAGCTTCCAGGTTTTTGCCCCGCCCAAAGAACTTACTTGGGTCACGTCCAGTTCAGGATGTTTTTGAATTTCCCTCCATAAGACGTCACTAGACATTGGCTACACCACCTCCAACAGTTATAAATTGAACCACTTGATCAATGAGCTCTTGTACCGTCTGGGGCATATAGATCCCTTGAAAGATAAGCAGCCCGATGGGCAGCAAAATTAATAGATGACTGGCGGTAAGGGATTCTCCCTTGAAAAACCGGCTGGGAGTGTCGCTGAAATACATTTTGCCGCCAAAATACACCAGTCCGGCAAAGACAATGGCAATGACCATTAAAAACAAAAAGCCGAGCAGCACTCCCGCGGAATGGAATCCCCGGGTGGCCACGGTCAACTCACTGAAGAATAAGCCAAAGGGGGGAGCCCCGCCAATGGCCAGCAAACTAGCCATAAACAAGGTGCCTGTAATGGGCAGTAATTGGCCGATGCCCTGAATGCGGGCAATCAGCTTGCTGTTATATTTTTGGGTTAAGGTTCCGGCGGTTAAAAATAAAGCGGATTTGGCCAGAGCATGGTTTATCAGGTGCAGGATGGCCCCGGTGTAGCCCAGGACGCCTCCCAGACCTAGACCCAAGACAATAATGCCCACATGTTCTACACTGGAATAAGCCAGTAACCGTTTAATGTCTTTTTGGACCAAAATAAAAGGGACCGCTGCGGCCATAGAGATCAGGCCGAAAATCATTAACAGGTGGCCGGAAAAACCGCTGCCTGCGGACAGGGAAGTCAGCAGATGAAAACGGACAATGGCATAAATAGCGCAATTCAGCAAAACCCCCGATAACAAAGCGCTGACCGGAGAGGGGGCCTGGCTATGGGCGTCTGGCAGCCAGGTATGGAGAGGAAAAAGGCCGGCTTTGGTGCCATAACCCACCAAAACAAAAATAAAGGCTAACTTCATCACCGATGGATCCAGACTGGCAGCCACAGGGTAGAGGGAACGCCAGCTCAGGCTGATATCACCGGAGCCCAATATTTCCCGGGCGGCATAAAAAGTTAAAATAATTCCCAGCATGGCAAAGGCAATGCCCACAGTACAAATGATGATGTATTTCCAGGCTGCCTCCAGGGCGGCTTTATGACCGTAAAAAGCTACCAAAAGGGCGGAGACAATGGTGGTTCCTTCGATGGCTACCCACATCAGCCCCAAATTATCCGCCAGTACCGAGAGATACATGGTGGCGATAAAAAAGTGAAGTAGTCCAAAAAATCTTCCGATTTTATTCTCGGTCAATTCCCCGTTCTTTAAATCGGTCCGGAGATACTGGACGGAATATAGGCAGCAGAGGGTTCCCACCATACCAATAATAAAAACCAGCACCGCCGAAAGTTCATCAATGACCAGTAAGGAACCGGCATGGGCCAAGGACTGCTCCCGGAAGACCCCCAGGGCGGCATAAAAAGCCAGGGCTCCGGTCAGGGCAGCACCGAGGACATTGATCCTTTCCAGCCACTTCAGCGGCAGGGAGAGCCAGCATAAAACGCCGGTAAAAAAGGGTATGGATAATAAAAGATACAGCATAACGTTCATCCTTTTAATTTATTTAAATATTTGGTGTCCAGAGTTTCAAAGGACCCCTTGATTTGATGCGTCATCATCCCCATTACCAGGGCTCCCACCAAAAGATCGAAGAAAATACCCAGCTCAATAATTAAAGGCATTCCGCCGGTAACGGCAATGGCGCACAGAAACAACCCGTTTTCCATCACCACAATACCCATGAGTTGACTAAAGGCAGAACGTCTGCTGATCATAAAGAAGCAGCCCAGTAAAACCGTGGAGAGGGCGGCGGATAAAAGATGGCTTCCCACCTGGACCTCTTTTAATAATACCGGTACCACGTAAGCGTAAGTAAGACCGATCAGGATTAAGCCGATAAAGGTGGAAGGAACCAATCCGATGGACAGGGAAATTTCCCGGTTCACTTTGAGTTTCTCCACCAGATTTAAAAGAACCCGGGGCAGTACAATCACTTTTACCAGCAGAGTAAGAAGGCCCACCACCAGCATATGTCCGTCCATGCCGCCCGAAAATGCAAGATAAAAAGCAATGATGCTTAAGACCAGGGACTGCATGCCCAATAAGCGAATGTTGTTGGAGATCATGCGGCCGGCAAGCATTAAAAGCCCGGTAATAATAAAAAGAAAGGCTAAAAGATTAAACATGTCAGACACTCCTATAATAGACAATTACTTAATACAGCCAGCAGGCAAAAAGCGGCTCCGCCGGCCATCAGTTCGGGAAGTTTAAACAGCCTCATCTTGGCCAGGGAACTTTCAATCACCGACAGCACCAAGCCTAAAAGAAGGACCTTGCCTGCCATAAGACCCAGGGACAACCCTAGGGGCAGGCCTGCGGGCTGAGGTAAAAATAAATGCACCAGCAGCGTTAGGAGAACCGTTTGTTTAATCATGGCCGCCAGGTGCAGCAGGCCCACCTGCCTGCCGGCATACTCCAGCAGCATGGCCTCATGCACCATGGTTAACTCCAGGTGGGTATCCGGGTTGTCAACGGGAATGCGGCCGGTTTCCGCGATAATGACAACCATGAGCCCGATAAAAGACAGCAGGCCGGCAGGATTATGTCCGGCCCCCATAATTCCTTTTAAGTCTGTTGTTCCGGCCGTCAGGGCCAGAGCAAACAAGCCGGTTACCAGTATCGGTTCCACCAGCGTGGTAATCATCATTTCACGGCTGGAACCCATACCCCCAAAAGCGCTGGCCGGTTCCAGACCTGCCAGTGCCAGAAAAAATCTGGCCAGGGCAAACAAATAGATAAAAGCGATTAAATCCCCCACGGCAGGGCTGTCATGCGTCCAGAAAGGAATTAAGCTGCCGGCCACCAGATAGGCGGTGAGACAGATATAGGGAGCCGCCTGCGTCAGCCAGGAGGTATTTTCCGAGACCACCGGCTCCCGGCTGAAATATTTCATAAGATCGTAATAGGGCTGCAGCACGCCCGGACCCCGGCGGCACTGCAAGAGCGCCTTGGTCTTTTTAATGAATCCCTGAACCAGGGGGGCCAATAAAAGCAGAAGGATGATTTGACTGCCGGTTATAAAAAGTTGATTTGCCATGAACATTGCTCCTTACTCGTTAAACAGCAGTAGAATAACCAAGGTTATAAAAATATAGCTGAGATAGAGATGAATGCTGCCGCTCTGGATACACTGCCACTTTTTTGAAAGCACGAGGGTTATTTTTCTTAAAGGGCTGTATAAATAGTCTTTAATCACCGAGCGAACCGGCTCTTTAAAGGTAATGTGATAACCAAAATAGGGCAGTTGCTTAAACCGGAGGCTGATCTGCCGCTGGGGCTGCAGCAACGTTCCATAGACCCTGCGCAGGGGTTGGGAGAAGGAGGCGGAGCTATATTCCATGGTGGCGTCAAGGTCAATGCCGCAACCCCAGGTTTCTGTTCGTCTTACTTTAGCGCCGCCCATCAGCCGGGTAATTCCCCACAGCAGCCCCAGGGTGATAAGCAGTACCAGGGCCAAATTGGCATTAAAGGTGGCAATTTGGGGAATCGGAGGGCTGCCAACCAGTTGACTGGTAATTCCGGTAAGAAGATTAAGCACCGGACCGGGAAAAATACCCAGGGCCAGGCATAAAACCGCCAGGGGCGCCATGCTTAAGCGCATAGGCCAGGGGACTTCTTGGGCTTCTGCCGCTTTTGCTGTCCGGGGCAGGGCCAGGAAAGTCAGGCCAAAGGCTTTAATAAAGCAGGCAGCCGCCAAAGCCCCGGTCAGGGCCAGAGCCACACAGGCTAAAATGGCGCCAATGCTCCAAAAGCCGGATATTTTAAGGTAAGAAAGGTTTAATAGGGATTGATAAATTTGATATTCACTGGCAAATCCGTTAAAGGGCGGGATAGCCGAAATGGCTAGAGAGCCCACCAGAAAAAGAATGGCGGTGTGGGGCATTTTTTTGATTAGCCCCCCCAATTTCTCGGTATCC
The DNA here is from genome assembly GCF_000215085.1 of Desulforamulus ruminis DSM 2154. Classification (NCBI taxonomy): domain Bacteria; kingdom Bacillati; phylum Bacillota; class Clostridia; order Eubacteriales; family Peptococcaceae; genus Desulforamulus; species Desulforamulus ruminis. The sequence continues at coordinate 3,315,777 of NC_015589.1, read as the reverse complement.
CTGCTGCCGGTGGCATAATAAATTGAACCGGCGCCTAAAAACAGGAGACTTTTAAAAATGGCGTGGTTTAACAAATGGAACATTCCCGCAGCCATGGCCATGGCCGCAGGGATCATCATGGACCAGGAATAAAAAATAAAGCCTGTGCCGATGCCCATTAAAATAATGCCGATGTTTTCCACGCTGGAATAAGCCAGCAGGCGTTTTAAATCCTGCTCCATCAGAGCGTAAAGAACCCCAATGAGGGAAGATACAATGCCCACGGCCAAAATGACGCCGCCCCACCAGGCTTGTCCCGGTCCTAAAAGATCAAACACCAGGCGGATTAGGCCATAAATGGCGGTCTTCAGCATAATACCGCTCATGACGGCGGAAATATTGCTGGGGGCCGCCGGATGAGCCATGGGCAGCCAGAGATGCAGAGGAACAATTCCCGCCTTGGTGCCAAATCCGATCAGGGCAAAAATAAATACCATGCTCCTTGTCATTTCCGGCATGGCAGCGCTATTTTTTGATAAAGTTGAGAAATCCCATCCATTGCCGTTCGACATCATGAGGAAGGAGGCGATAATAAAGACGGTTCCCAAATGAGTCATTACGATGTAACTGAAGCCGGCTTTTCGTACCGGTTGATGGCGGTATTCAAAGGTTACCAGGAAGTAGGAGGCCAGCGTCATGAGCTCCCAGGCGATGAGGAAGGTGATGGCGTTGTTTACGGTTACCAGCAAACTCATGGAAAGGACAAAGAGGTTGTAACAAAAACACCACCAGGCCAGGTTTTCTTGACGGTATAACTTCATATAGTTCCATGAAAAACAGGAAACCAGGAAGGTTACCAGGGATAAGGTAGCCAGAAAAAAGCCGCTTAACCTGTCTATGGAAAGATGAAAATCTACGCCGGGCAGGATGTTTACTAAATGAATCGTAAGGGGTAGGGGGGACAGCAGGGTTTCTATCCCTACCATGAAACCCAGTAAACTTGCCAGAGCCCCGGCAAAACAACCCAGTGCCAGCGATAGTTTCCGTTTATACCGGAGAATAAGAGGGAGAACCGCTCCTAGAAAATAAACGACAAAAGAAAGGACAAAGATGATCTCCAGTGTTTCCTGTGACAAAATAACGATGCCTCCTGAAATATGTCATTTTAAAAAGGTTGAAAAACACAACATTTTAATATTAAGGGCTTAATTTAGTTATAACATATTAAATTGACATATCCAATACCCCGTTTGTCGAATATTGTTGATAGGAGGTTGCTATACCGGAGCAAAAAGACGAAATAAATGGGCCATGCGTCTATTTTCAAGCGTTAAGCGACATTTATACTTTAGCTAATAAAAATTAATGTTTTAATAAGTTAAATATTTAAAAAACTAAAAATTGCTAATCGTTTTTAGTGAAAAGGCTTATTTACAGAGTATTTTATTAAAAAGGCCCTGAAATGCAGGAGACCTTTAACCCGCCGGGTTAAGGTCTCTAAAAAGTTTAAAGATAGGATTCATATTAAGAATTTCAGGCAGTTGGTTTTCCGGGGTGCCCTATGGCCAAAGAAAGACGGTTTGTGTCTTAGACTTTCGGAATATTTCTGCCGGCGAAAATTTCAGCCATTTCTTTTTTTAACCTTTGTTTGATTTTTTTCTTTTCGCCGGGAAGCAATTCTTTCTTGGCGGTGCCGAAAAGATAGTTTTCCAGATCAAATTCCTTTAATATCATCTTGGTGTGAAAGATATTTTCCTGATAAATGTTCACATCCATCATTTGGTACAATTCCCGGGTTTCACCGGCAATATAGTTTTGAATGGAGTTGATTTTATGGTCCATAAAAAATTTTTTGCCGTTTACATCCCGGGTGAAGCCCCGTACCCGGTAATCAATACTTACAATATCGGAGCTAAAGCTGTTAATCAGGTAATTCAGAGCTTTTAACGGGGAGATGTGACCACAGGTGGAAACGTCAATATCCGCCCGAAAAGTACTGATGCCCTTGTCCGGGTGGCTTTCCGGATAGGTGTGGACGGTAATGTGGCTTTTATCCAGGTGGGCCACCACCGCATCGGAAGCAGGGGACCCTTCAAATTCGGACTGGTCCGAATCCATCTTTCCTTCGGCAATCAGCATGGTAACGCTGGCTCCCTGAGGATCGTAATCCTGCTGGGCAATATTTAAAATATTGGCCCCGATGATGTTGGATACTTCCTTTAGGATATTGGTTAACCTCTCCGCGTTATATTCTTCATCAATGTATTCTATATAAGCTTTCCGGTGTTCCGGGGTTTTGGCATAACAAATATCGTACATATTAAAACTCAAGGTTTTGGTCAAATTGTTAAAACCATATAATTTTAATTTTTTAAAAGCTTTAATTTCCATTTTTTCTCCTTGTGATTCGATGTTGTCTTACCTTATTTTTGCCGGATGACTGTAATTCTTTCTGAATAATCTTCAGAAAGAGCTTCTGCTTTTTTTGTACACCCATTACTTTACGATATATTGCAGCAAGCTGCAATATGCAACAAGGGTAGTTGGGGCAAAAGTTTTACGGAGGCCTGATTTAAAATGTGACAAGAAACTAAAAAAACAACTACGTTTTAAATAAAGTAATGGGATATTGCTGACCGGATGTGGTAAATTTAGAAATATATAGCTCGTCCAAATGAGATAATAACGTTGAGGAGGCTTAAAAATGACCATCCATATTCTTGGTTTTGCCGGAAGTTTGCGGGAAGGTTCCTACAACCGGGCGGCTTTGCGGGCGGCCCAAGAGCTTTTGCCGGAGGGAGTCACCCTGGAGATCTTTGATTTATCCCCCATTCCTCTCTTTAATGAAGATGTAGAGAAGGAAGGTTTCCCGGAACCGGTACAGGCTTTTAAAGAGCGGATTGCAGCGGCGGACGCCCTGCTCATTGCCACTCCCGAGTATAACTATTCCATTCCCGGCGTATTAAAAAACGCCCTTGACTGGGCTTCTCGTCCCCCGGGCCAATCACCCCTTAACGATAAACCGGTGGCCATCATGGGCGCCTCCGCCGGGTATTTCGGTACAGCCCGTGCCCAGTATCACCTGCGCCAGATGTGCGTCATTCTGAACATGCATCCCATAAATAAGGAAGTTTTTATTGCGGGGGCAGGCGATAAATTTGACCCCCAGGGCAAGCTGGCTGATGAGAGGTCCCGGAAGGGAATTTCCCAACTGTTGCTGGCCTTAAAGGATTGGACCCGCAGATTGCAGGGCTAAATAGACAGGCCAAAGATTAATTACAATAGAACACGGATTTAACGGATTATACGGATCCTCACGGATTTTTAAATAAAGATTTAAAAATCCGTGAGGATCCGTGGCAATCTGTAAAATCCGTGTTCTATTATTTTTTTAAAAATAAAGGACCGATGTAAAAGAATCTGGAAGAATTCTTTGCATCAGCCCTTTGGCTTTTATTTCTTAAGTTTTTGACCAAAGTGTGGTGGAGACCGACTCCCTATTCTTTGGGGGGCGGGTTTTTAAACTGACTCCGGTATTCCTTGGGAGACAGTCCCGTTTGCTTACGAAAGGTTTCAAAAAAGGCCGACAAGGTCTTGAAACCCACCTCCAAACCAATTTCCATGGTGCCCATGGACTTTTGCTGCAAAAGTTCTTGGGCTTTATCCATTCTTATTTTCGTAACGTACTCTTTGGGAGTGCAGCCCGTATGTTTCTTGAACAAGCGTTGGAAGTGAAAGGGGCTGACCCCAAGCCGGCTGGCTGCTTCTTCCGAAATTTTAGGGTTGGCGTAATGAGTTTCCAATAAATCACGGGCTTTTCCGATAAGATGGCCTTCAGGGCTGTAATAAGATCCCAGGTCCGGCCTGCACCGCTTGCAGGGCCGGAACCCATGGGCGATGGCTTCATCATAACTCTCAAAAACAACTACGTTTTCCCGGTTGGGAACTTTGGACTTACAGGAAAAATGGCAAAAAATCCTGGTTGTTTTTACTGCGTAGTACAACAGGCCGTGATAACGGGAACTGCAGGATAAAATCTCATGCCACAGTTCATCGGCAAAGTCCTTGATCATTTTATATCTCCAGGGATTATTTTCTTCTCGTGTTCCAGCAGCCATTTTTTCCGCCAGACGCCGCCGCCGTATCCGGTCAAATCCCCCCGGGCACCGATCACGCGATGGCAGGGAATGATGATATTGATACGGTTTTTGCCGTTGGCCTGTCCCACAGCCCTCACGGCCTTTGGATTGCCGGTGGCTGCGGCCACTTCCCGATAGGACCGGATGGCCCCAAAGGGAATGGCTTGCAGTGATGACCAGATCCGTTTTTGAAAGTCAGTGCCCTGGGGGATCACCTTTACCGAGAATTTTGTCCGACGCCCCTTGAAATATTCATCAAGCTGCTCTGCGCACTGTTCCACACAGGCGGGCAGCCTTTCTGCCGTCCCATCCTCCCATTCATCCACATACAGAATGGAGAGAATGCCGTCCTGGGTGCCTTTTATTTCAATGATCCCAACCGGGGATCCATAATATTTGGCGTATACCTTACCCATACCATAACCTCCCAATAAAAAAATGGATAGCAGCTTTGGTTCACTTAATCTTAGTATAGCATTACAAAAATTATTTTTCGTCCGGATTTATGCTGTTTAATTAAGATACAGGAAAAAGGACCATATATTCTAGGTAAGGGAAGAGAAACTGGCAATTAAATCATACAGGTTTTTGCAGGGCAGGGTGGAATGTATCAATATAAACCCATTACAAGGAGATGAAAATGGCAAGCAATCAATGGATCTTTCATCAAGACATGGATGCCGTGCAATACCTTATGGCCTCGGATGCCAGACTGGCGGCTTTGATCAAAGAGATTGGCGATTACACCTTGGTTTTAAGGGAAGATTATTTTGCTTCCCTGGCTAGAGCCATCATCGGCCAGCAGTTATCCGTAAAGGCGGTTGAAACCATCTGGATGCGAACGGTACATCTTTGCGGCGGACAGGTTGGTCCTGAATCCCTGACAGAGTTAACAGAGGAGCAGTTGCAGGGTGCCGGGCTGTCCAAAGCCAAGGTTTCTTACCTTTGGGATCTGCAGCAAAAAATATTGGCTGGGGAGCTCTGTTTTAAAGAGATTTGCCATCTGTCCGATGAAGAGGTAGTGACCGCTTTAACCCGGGTCAAGGGAATCGGCAGATGGACGGCGGAGATGTTTTTAATTTTCTCCCTGGGGCGGTCGAACGTGTGGGCTGTTGATGATGTGGGACTGCGCAGGGCAGTCAAATGGCTTTACCGCTTGGACGAAACACCCACCGGCAATGAAATGAAGTCCTATGGAACCCGCTGGTCGCCCTACAGCTCGGTGGCCTCTTTGTATCTATGGGAAGCCATTAACCGAGGTCTGGTAAAGTAAAAAATAGTGCCGGATTTTTTCTTCGCCCTGGGACTTATTTCTTAACTAACGAAAATATAGCCCCGGAGGCAGGATTTATTATGCTAGGGGCAGAAAAATGAAAGACCGTAATTTAAAATGTTGAAAGGATGATTGGCGATTCGTTTGAATAGGATTTTAACCGCCGGCGTATGTTTGGGGTTGCTGTTGTTTTCTTCTTCACAGGTTATGGCCGCCGCCGGCCAGAATGTTGAGATTGTCATTAACAATACGCCGGTCGCTGTGCAACCCGGAGACCAGCCCGGGATCGTACTGTCCGGAAGAACCTATGTACCCCTGAGGATTGTGGGTGAAAATCTGGGCGCCCGGGTGGAGTTTATTAATGAAACCAAGCAAGTTATCATCATCAGCAGCGGCAATGTGGCGCCCCTGCCGGGCCGTTCCGACGGGCAAAGTAAAGAAGTAGAAATTGTCATGGACGGCAAGGTTCTTGATATTCCTCAGGATTATGGGAAACCCTTCATCCAGTCCGGGAGAACCCTGATTCCTTTGCGGGCGGTGGGGGAAGCCCTGGGCTGCCAGGTAAACTGGGATCAGCAGCGCCGTTTGGTGGAAATCAGCTCCGCGCCCGAAGTCTCCCAGCCGGAACCTGAAGATGAGCCGTCCCCGGAGATAGAGCCTGCGCCTCCGGTTCCCAGCCAGTTGCTCCGGGAATTAGCCGGCTACCGGACCAATATAAAATTGCTGGACGGAAGAGTGATCAGTTCTGAGGAACTGCTCAACCAGGATGAATCCGGTTTCAGTCCAGAGCAGTTGGAGCAATTTAAAAAGGCCGCCGCACTGCTGTCCCAGTACAGTCCAACCTTTAAAATTCCCGGAGGAGCCCAGTGGGCCACGGCGGACCTGACCATCATGGGAGACCCGGTGGCCACGGCGGACCAGTTGAGGGCTTGGATTGCTGCTGAGACTCCCCGTCTAAAAATTAAAATGGAGCAGCAATACGGGCGAGAGCTGGTGCCCATACCGGATCTGGCGGAACTCTATATTAAAATTGGCAAAGAATATGGCATCAGGGGTGACCTAGCCTTTTGCCAGGCCGCCAAGGAAACACACTACTGGCAGTTTACCGGGGATGTGCAGCCTGACCAGAATAATTACTGCGGTTTATGGGCTACCGGCGCCGCGTGCAGCGGCCAGGAGCCTTTCAACGGGGCGGATCCGGACGGAGTGAGGTTTGAAGAGGGTGTGCACGGGGCTATCTTTGCCACGCCGGAAATTGGCGTGGAAGCGCATATCCAGCATCTTTATGCTTATGCTACCAGGGATCCCCTGCCTTCCGGCAAGATTCTTTATGACCCTAGGTTTAGCCTGGTGAGCCAGGGCATTGCCCCCACCTGGCAAAAACTGAACGCCCGCTGGGCTGTGCCGGGTACCACCTATGGTCAAAGCATCATCTTTGATTACTGGTTAAGCGCCTTGAAATATTGATTCATACCAAAGGCCTCCACTAAGGAATAAACAGAAAAACTTAAATAGCAGTGCCAACGACAGTATTATCAATTATAAAGTCAAGCCCCTTGAGCAAGAATCAATGCTCAAGGGGCTTATTCGTGGAATTAAACTGGTGCCTTATAAATCTTTCAATGAGTATTTTCCCTCTAAAAATTTTGTTTCCAAGCCTAAGCTGTTGAAATAATCCACCATTGCTATGCAAGCAAATTTCTCAGTAGAATAATGGGTCGCTCCAATAACATTAATGAACTGATCCTTTGCAATTCTGTGAAATTCCAGCGTTGGTTCAAAATGCGGCAGAGGTTTGGTAAATCCGGTAAGATAAAGATTGATTTCCATTTCTGCAACTTCTGAAGCGACAAAGGGATAACTGCCTCCGCCGGACGCAATAGCCACCAACCCATTCTTTATGGTTTTTTCTCCATATTCATACAGCTTTACCTCATGTCCCACTGTTTTTCTGACAAGCTCCGCGAAATCCTCGGTCCGTTCCAGTGAGGTGCGGCAAATAACGCCAACCTTGGTTTTCTCATCATACTGGCAAAAAGGTTTTATGATTTTCAGTCCTAAAGCCTTTGCAAAACATACCGAGGTGGAATATTTACTATAGTTATCCAATGGAGTGTGGAGCATATAAAAAGAAATTCTACGTTTTTTCATTTCCGACAAATAAGACAGCGGAATATCATAAAAGGGAAATCCTTCATCCGACGCAATGTATTCCATTGCATGGTGAGAAAACAGCAAGACATCCGTTTCATCACGATCTATAATCTTCTGAATGATTTCCTTATCTGGAAAGGTCGCCGTATATACTTTGTTGATAGTTTTAGCATTATCTAAAACCAAACCCATATATTTCGTTTTGAAATCTGGAGTAATAAAATCATTTTCAAGATTCATAAAACTCCAATCATCATTCATGTTTGCAACATCGAAATCCTCCTCCAGCTTTTTGTATAATTTACTAGCTTTCATAATTTACACCTCCAAACACTCCAGTTTATTAATGAGCAAGTAACACCCGTTATTCTTAGGAATTCTTCAACATAGACTATAGACTTAATATAAAATGATTATACATTGGCATTCCAGGAAATCAAGGGTGCGCTAATATAATTGCCTAAATGACCGTAATAAACAGAAGGCTATCGTGCTTCGTAACGATAGCCTTCTGTTTTATCTTGATGTTTTTAATCCTTTATGGTTGGAGCCAAAGCCTCAATGATTTGGGACAATTGCTTTTTGTTTCTGGGTGGTTTTATTTCTTCCTTAAAATAGCCCCACTTTTTAAACTCCTGGTAAATTTCTAAGATCAAGGGTTTGCAAAGTCCTGCTTTTTTCAGTAACGGTTCGTCCTGAAACAATTCTTCCGGGACGCCTTCTTTAAGGATCATTCCGTCCAGCATGACGTAAATGGATTCCGCCCAGGCATAGGCCATTTCAATGTCGTGGGTCGATAAGATTACGGTGGTTCCTCTCCGGGAAAGCTCATCAATTAAATCCATGAGTTGTTTCCCGTGATAGGGGTCCAGGGAGGAAGTGGGTTCATCCAGGATAATTACCGAGGGCTCCATGGCTAAAATGCCCGCGATGGAAACTCTTTTTTTCTGCCCGTAGCTTAAAAAATGAGTGGGCTTCTGCACCAGATGGGAAATATCGGTATCCGCCAGGGCTTTTGTCACCCGGGCCCTTACTTCCTGCTCCGGCAAACCCAGATTCAGGGGGCCGAAGGAAACCTCTTGAAAGACGTTGGCGGAAAAAAGCTGGCTGTCGGCATCCTGGAAGACAATGCCGATATTTCTGCGAAGTTCCATTAGAGAAGAGCGGTTGTATTTTATTTCCCTGCCCTTAAAGAGTATCCTGCCCTGGCTGGGTTTTAAAATACCGTTCAAATGCAGAAAAAGGGTTGATTTACCCGCCCCGTTGGGTCCAAGAAAGGCCACTTTTTTTCCGGATTCAATTTTTACGGAGACGTCCTTCAGGGCGGCTGTGTCATCCGGATATTGGAAAGAGAGGTTTCGTGTTTCTAAAATTGTTGACATGATAAATTCCTTTAAATGAAGAATAGTAAACCCAGCAGAAAAAGTTCAACCATAGCCATTCCTGCCAGATTCTTTTTAGAAAATTGAAATTGGGGCTGTAAAACTTTTAATTCCCCATCGTAGCACCTGGCTTCCAGAGCGGTGTAAAGATCCAGGGAACGCCGGTAAGAACTGATAAAAAGATTGGAAACCAGATGCCCCAAAGAACGGTAGCCGCCCCGCAAAGTGCTGTAACCCAGCCGGGCCTTTTGAGAAGTATAAATTTGATCGGCGGTTTCCAGCAGAACAAAAATGTAACGGTAAATCAGGCTCATCAATTCCAGAAAAAGAGACGGAACCTTTAATGATCTCAGGACGCTGATGATTTCCGGCAGCGGGGTGGTCAGAGAAAGAAAATACAAACAGGAAACAGCCCCCAGAGATTTAAAAAATAAGCCAATGGCCGTTTCCAGACTCTGAGCGGTAACCCCTAGGGTTGCGCCGAATAGGGTAATAGCCCAAAGAGCTGAACCGGAATTCTGAATTAAGGTTATGGCCACGGTGGCTGTGCCAATGATCAAAAAGGAAAAGGGCAGCAGCAGAAGTTTAAGATAAAAGGCCAAAGGAATGCCGCCCTTTAAAATGAGGATCCCCGCCGTCAGTAAAAGGATCAGCAGGGGAACCGTCAAGGAAGGCGAGGCTAAACAAAAAACCATGTTGATCACGGCAAAGCAAAATTTTTCCAAAGGATGGGTATTGGTCAGGGGACTGCAGTAAGCGTATTTATCGATGTATAGCATCCTTATGGAGTCTCCTCCCACGGGCATAACCAAGGAAATAACAGATGAAACCGGCTCCTAAGGCAGCCTGCAGAGCAAATAACAAGCTCTCGATTTCTCCGCTGGGAGGCTCCCAAAGAGGTTGAAACCAGGGCTGGTAGTCCGGGTTTACCTGGGTAATGATTTCTTCCGCCTGACCGTCGGCCCCGCCGAATTCCGCACCTTGAATGGTAACCAGGGGGATAATGGCCAGGAGGATAACCGCTGCCAGCAGAATAAAGTTGGTTAATCCTGTTTTTTTAACGCTTTGCTTACCGGTGGTATCCATATAGATCCTCCTTTTTGGTTAGAAGGGACAGCTCTTTGAGTTCTTGGCTGCTGTAAGTGGTCAGAAGGTTAAAGATTAATACCGTTAGTAGTCCTTCACTAATGGCCAGAGGGATTTGGGTTAAGGCAAAGACACCCATAAATTTGGTGAAGGAAGCCATCAGGCCGCCCACTTCGGCAGGAAAGGCCAGGGCCAGTTGGAAAGAGGTGGTCACATAGGTCAGCAGGTCGCCCAGGAAAGCTCCCAGAAAAACGGCCAGCCACTGGGGACCGCTCAATTTTCTTACCAGACGGAAAACACCGTAGGCCACAAAGGGACCTACTACAGCCATAGAAAAGACATTGGCGCCCAGGGTGGTAATGCCGCCGTGGGCCAGCAGCAGGGCCTGGAAGATCAGCACAATACAGCCCAGGACGCTCATGGCCGCAGGACCAAATAAAATGGCCCCCAGACCGACTCCGGTGGGATGTGAACAACTGCCGGTAACCGAAGGGATTTTCAGGGCGGAAAGAACAAAGGCAAAGGCTCCGGCTACCCCCAACAGCATTTTTAACTTGGGTTGTTCACGAAGGACCTTTTGGATGGACCGAAGGCCCCAGATAATAAAGGGGAGGGACAGGGCCGCCCACAACAGACACCATTTAACCGGCAGAAAGCCTTCCATGATGTGCATGGCGTAAGCAGGTTGCGGTATAAAAAGAAAGAGTGCGGCCAATAAGATGACAGGGAATAAAATTTTACTGGACAGAAGAATACCTCCTTTGCAAATGCAACTGGTCTTGGCGATAAAATAGACTGCCCGCTCCTTTAGGCCAGCGGGCTTCGGTAAAATTTCTACCCTCCTTCTTGATAAAATCAAAAAATAAAACCTTAACTCTCCCGGGAGAATTAAGGTTTGCCAGGCATACAAAAATTAAGTATAAAGCTTTTGTTTGCTGCCGCGCCCAACTGTGTACCTCTCCTCGGGAGGTTATCAGTTAAGTGTTAGGCAGGTTTCCTGACTTATGGGTCAATGCATTTTTCTACCTTCCCAGATCACTCCAGTGGTATTTTAGAAAATGCTCGCCATTTACAGTGGCCGGACCGTTCGGGACTTGCACCCGATTCTCTTTTAAATCCCCTTGCATGGGATCACCCAACACTGCTATGTAATTGTCCACTTTATCATAGCACATGCGTTAGGTCATTGGTAGTACAACCTGTAAACTTGTTTTAGGTTAGTCCTTGTACCTGTAAAGACCAAAGCTGCGGGGGACAACCAGAGTAAGAGTGGAACACGGATTGAACGGATTCTACGGATTACGCGGATTTAAAAAAGTTTAACAATCCGCGTTCTATTGTTTTTTATTTCTTCTTTGGCGCTGGATTATTTTGTACCGTTGTGTTCGGCCTTACAGCCCGCTAGTCCCGCTGCCTCATGTTAAAATACACCCCGGCAAGGATGAATAAGCTTCCTAAAAAGAAGGAAGGAGTTAAATGCTCGTTTAAAAAGAGCCAGCCCAGCAGGCTGCCCACCACCGGCTGGAGAAAAAAGAAGGGTCCTGCCTGGTGAGAAGGGAGCAGGGATAATCCCTTATTCCAGCTAAAGAAGGCCAGGGCGGTGGCAACCAGTCCAATGTAAAGAACGCTCAACAGAATGGGTCCTTGCAGCAGGTCTTTCATCGACCAAGCCTGCCATTCAAAAAAGATGGTGGGCAGGGTCAGGATGGTGGCTACCAGAATCCCCCAGGTTGTAATTTCCAATGAGGAATGATCAGCGGAAGCCTTGCGGGACAGTACGGAATAATAGCCCCAGAACAAGGCTGCCAACAGCAGGGAGATATTTCCCCCCAGGGTACTGTCTCCGCCACCGCCGCCAATGACAATCATCACGCCGGCAAAAGCAACCGCCATGGACATCAATTGCTTAAAAGACATTCTTTCCTTTAAGAGAAAAACCGCAAATAGGGAAAGAAAGACCGGAGACAAGGTGGTAATCACCGCACCCATGTGGGCCGAAGAAAGTTTTGTACCGACAAATTGGGCGGCAATGGAAAGAAAGTAGCCGATAAAACCAATTTGAAACAAAAGGCCCCGGTTCTGCCGGGGGAGAGTAAGTTCCTTGCGCTGCCAGCAAATGAAAACTAAAAACAGCGAAGCCGTCAAGTAACGCAGAAACAAAAGGGTAAAGGGCGGGATGGTGTCCAGGGCGAATTTGCTGACCACATACATACCGCCCCAGATGCTGGCGGCCAAGGATAGGTAGATGGCGCCCTTGAAAAGGTTACTCAAAGTCATTCCCCCATATTTTGTACGATCATGCAGTTATTATAACTAAAAAGAGGAAGGTCTTTTTTACCGCTTTTCAGGTTTTATTTAGCGGATCTTTGCATCCTTTCCCGGTAGGCGGCGGGGGATATTTTTTCCTGCTCTTTGAAAACCCGGCTCAAGGTAGAATGGTGCTCGTAACCTACTTCCTGGGCAATTTGCAATACCGGGAGGCTGCTTTCCGCCAGCAATTCTTTGGCTTTGTTGAGTCGCAGATTTTTAATGTAGGCCATGGGTGTTTGGCCGGTGGTTTTCTGAAACCAGCCGCAATAATAAGCGGGATGATAATGCTCCAGATCCGCCAATTGCTGCAGGGTAATTTTTTGGTGGTAATGCTCATGGATAAACTGAATGGATGGGGGCAGGCAGTCCTCCAGCAAAAGGCGGGAGGCATAACGAAAAAGCTCGTGGATGCCGCCCGGCCCCTGTGCGGAATCCGCTTCATTTAACATTAATAGACGGAGGGCCTGCCAGCGGGGATCCAGGGATTTATACAGTCCGCCGTTGATTTTTTTTATCTCCTGAGGAGAAAGGAAAAATTCAGGGATATCCAAAACTAAAAATTCATTGTGATCCTTGGAATGAAAGGTATGATCACAAAAGGGAGGGAAGAAAAAGAGATGATCATCCTTTAAATCGGCGTTGTAGATTTCCGTCTGAATGCACAGCGTGCCCTGAAGGGGCAGAATTAACTGGGCAAAGGTGTGGGCATGGGTATAGCATTGTTCGGTATATCTTCTGCGCTCACAAAGAATTCTTGTCAAGCTGCCCATATCCCATCGCCCCTTTTCTAAAATGGATTTACAAGTTATTATATCATGCTTACAGGACCAGGCCGATCCCTTGGTCCGGGGTTTATCATGTATACATGGGTATAAAAAGAGAGACGGCTTACCGATCGGTAGCCGTCGTTTCTGTTTTTAATTCCTCCAGTATTTGCCGTACGCCGGTCTGCCAGTTCTGATCCTCGGAATATTTCCGGTTAATCCAGGAAATGGCATCTGCCGATTGGGGCCTGTCCTGGCTTAAATGAATCAAGGTTACCGCGGCGATATTGGCGGAGTCGTGAATGTCGGTATTGTATTCCTGCCAGCTCCGGTATACGTTAAAGGGGTTGTTGGCAATCTGCCGGGCGTGCTGATGGCTGCGCGGAACAAAACCCTGTTCCTGACCGGTGATGGCAAACAGAAGCAGGGGGCTGACATTATGCTTTTTAGCGGTTTGAATGATGGCCGAGAAATAAGGCTCGTCGGCCAGGAGAGAGTTTCTCTTGTTTAAGAGTGTTTTTAGTTTTCCGTGATTGAAGTCCTCATATCTTAATTCAACAGGCAGGGGGCTGTTTGGCTCTTCGGGAGGAGGGAGGACGGCTGCTTGGGAATTTGAAGAAACAGGCAAGCCGATTTTCCAAACCATCATTAGGACAAGGCAAAACAGGAAAAATGAAAGAAGCAGCATCTTGGGCAAAGCCTGTCCCAGCCATGGCACCGAAAGGCTGCCGGTCCAAGGGTTATTTTTCAGCATAGGATTTTCCGTATCCCAATCCGGTGTTTGACTTTTATAAAAACCTTGCAGAACGGTATCCAAATCCAAATGAAATAAATCCGTCTTCTTAGAGTTTACATAATCAACCACACTGGCCAGGGTATCCCGGCTTACCGTTGCTTCCTGCCGATGGTTAACCCAACTGGAAACCGTTTCTAAGCGGGATTCCTGTTTTCCGGACAACAGGAGAGATACGGTCAAGACATCACCGGCATCAATAGCCAGAGTCTCTGAAGAGAGAGCTCTTTTTAAAATGCAGGTGCGAATCCGGGCTCGCTCCTGATCCTTAAATTTGGGAACATGCTGATCAATTTTCTGATGAATATAATCAGCCAAAAGGGCAGCCCGCATTTTTGCATCCGCTTTCGGGTATTGCCGGGTAATGGATTGACGAAAAGAAATAACGTCCTCTTCACTGAGAACCATCTGATTTTTTAAGTTTTCAACCATTTTTTTAATCATAATTCAACATTCCAAGAGGAGAATTCGTATTCATAGAATTTTACATTATTTTCGATCCTTTTAAAACCCTTCTATATTAATTAAGTACTGGTGAATTCTGGTCCGGAGGCAGGAATTTTTTATGTTGGTTGATAACCAACCGGTTTTTTAGTTATTTTGAGACAAGAAGTATCTCCGGCTTGGCTCAGATTTTCACCATTAAAAAACAACTCTCCGCTAGAAGGTAAATCCATGCCGCCCACGATATTCAGCAGCGTACTTTTCCCTGAACCACTGGGTCCCAAAATAACCAACAATTCTCCCTGGTAGACTTCCAGGGAGGTTTCTTTCAGGGCTTCAACAATCACTTCGCCCATAATAAAGGATCTGGTTACCTGATTTAGCTTCATTACCACCTTATCGTTCATCATTGACGCATCCTTTTTTTGTGGTTGTTTGGGGCGATTTCACCAATAATTCTTGAAAACATCCGATTTTTGCAATAATAATCCCATGATTGTAAGAAAATGTCTAGATGGATTATAAAAACGTAAGATATTAGAAAGAAAATCAAGTAAACCAAGAAGATCCCAAAAAGCAAAAGGGATTTTTTTAATGGTTTTGTTGGAATAATATTTTTTAAAAATGAGGTGAAATTGTGGGGCTGCGGGTCATTGTTGTTTTAATCCTGCTGCTGTTTCCAGGGCAGTGCTGGGCAGAGAGTCAGCCGGGACGAATTGTAATTGATCCAGGGCACGGGGGCTATGATCCCGGCGCCATACGTCAAGGGGTTGCCGAGAAGCAGATAAACCTTGAAATATCAAAGGAAATCATAAAGATTCTTAGGAAAGAAAAAGTTGAAGTGATGTTAACCCGATATGGCGATTACAACCATGCCATTCTTGGGTTACACGGCAAAGAGGCTAAACGGTACGATTTTAATCGCAGGATTGATATGGCCAAAGAATTCGGGGCCGATGCTATGGTCAGCATCCATGTGAATGTGAGCCGGGAGAGATGTTCCGGTCCGGAAGCCTTTTTTTATAAAAACTCGACTAAAAGCAAACTGCTGGCTCAGTGTATCCAAAAGGAATTGCATCAAATACCGGAGGTCCGGCAGCGTTCCATTAAGACCGGTAGCTATTATCTGTTAATCCATACCAATATGCCCTGTGTTATTGTGGAAACGGGTTTTATTAATAATCCTGGAGAAAGAGCCAAGCTGTTGGATCAGCAATACCAGCAAAAAATTGCCGCAGCCATATCCCGGGGAATCGTGGACTATCTGAAAAAGAAAGAAACCTCGCCACCGGAAGATGTCAAGGTGATGGATAAAATTAAAACTTTCCTACAAATCCAATAGAAAAGGTGAGTCATTTGAAACATTTACGAACCGCGGCGGGGATACTTCTGGTCTGTCTCATGCTGGGCCTGGGATACTGGGGTCTGCAAAAAAATATTTTTACTTCCAAAGCCGCCATAGAAAAAACTCAACCGGTCATGGCTATTGTCATTGATGATTTTGGGGGGGCGGATACCCACGGGGTAAAAGAATTTATGGCCATGGACATTCCCATAACCATGGCGGTCATGCCCAACTTAAGCCATTCGGTGGAGCAAAGCCGGGAAGCGCATCAGAGAGGACATGAAGTGATTCTGCACCAGCCCATGGAGCCGGTAAAGGGCAAGGCCTCCTGGCTGGGACCGGGAGCCATTGTATCCAATATGAGTGATAAGGAGATTAAAGCCACTTTCACGAAAAACCTTCAGACCGTGCCCTACGCCAAAGGATTTAATAATCATACCGGTTCCAGAATCACCAGCAACAAGGAAAAAATTATTCCCATGCTGGAAGTAGCCCAAAATAGAGGCTTATATGTGTTGGACAGCTTAACCTCCGTGAACTCTCAGGTAATCCCCGCAGCCAAATCCATGAATATTCCCTGTGTAAAAAGAGATATCTTTTTAGATGATGTTAAGAGCAAGGACCATATCCAAAAACAACTGTCCAAGGCCTGCAAGGTAGCCAAGAAGCAGGGCTTTGCAGTGGTTATCGGACATGTGGGACAAGGGGGAAATATAACGGCTGAAGCGATTAAAGAAGCCATTCCTTCGATTCAAAAAGAAGGAATTAAGCTGGTTCCCCTTTCGGAAATTGTTAAGTTGAACACGGGCAACGAGAAAATTTAGCGGAGGCAATGAACGCAAAAAGCTAATTGACAGTATATGGAATATAACATACAATAATTTTAAACGTATTTGCAGCAAAAGTCCTATTATTAACAAATAATAGGACTTTTTATTTAAATAAGATTGGATAATAAAGAATTTAGATGAAGGTGAATTAGTATGAGGGATTTAAACAGCGAATCTCTAACCCCAATATTTAAAAAATATCCGGATATTATTGCCGTATATTTGTTTGGCTCTTATATTGAAGATCAAGAGCATGCCGGAGATATTGATTTAGCGGTGCTGACGCTAAATGCTCCATTGAGTCCGGTAAACCTGTATATGGAGCTTTATCCGGATTTGGCTGAGTTACTTGGTCCTCTGGAAGTGGATTTATTATTCCTGCAAAAAGCCTCCCTGGCCCTGGCTTTTGAAATTATCAGCAAAGGAAAGGTTATTTACTCGTCGGACGACGATCTTCGAACGGACTACGAATATTTAATTTCCGGACGTTATATGGACTTTAAGTATCACTTGGATTACGGTTATAAAGAGTTATATGAAACCGTAAAGGAGGATTTAGATGTATAATCACTCTTTAATTTCAGAAAGGATTGGAATTATTACAAACTCGGTAAATCGGCTAAAACGTCTGGCAAATACACCGATGGAACAATTTCGGGTTGATGAAGACGCCATTGATATTGCGGAAAACAGACTGCGTAGAGCATTGGAAGCATTATTTGATTTAGGCCGCCACGTGGTCATTAAATCCGGCTTGGGGGTGCCGGTGGATTACCGCTCTGTCATAGAAAAATTAAGGGAAGCAAACTGTTTACCCGCTGATTTTGCCCAAAATATTGCAGGAATTGCCGGCTACCGGAACCGACTAATCCATGATTACAATAAGGTGACCCCGGAAGAGCTCTATGATTTAATGCAGAATCGTTTGACCGACTTAACCCAGTTCTGCAAATATATCATGGATTTTACATCAGGCAATAAAGAAGTAAATGGGTCATTTAAATAACCGTTACAAAAACTCCAAACCTAGCTGGTGATGATGCCTGTGATTGGCACTAAATATAAAACATTCTTAAAGGCGGTCAAGGTTTTGACGGCCTTTTAGCTTATTAGCGGTTAAACAAAATTAAAACAAAAACCGTTGTCTATATTTGTTTAAAAAACTTATTTTAGAATACAGAAAGAATATAAGTATTTTTAAGTAAATATTGTAGGATATAAGTAATCAATATTTAGGGATTTTTCAAGTTTTAAGAATTAAAATAATTCCCAGTCTAGCAATATAGAGTAGATGGCGTTAAAGAAAGGAGAGGATTGGGAAGAAGGAGGGTACAATGAATATTTTACTGGCAGGTGGAACGGGATTTGTGGGCGGAGAGCTGGCCGCAGCCCTCATCCTCCAGGGGTACCGGGTGGTCATTGTTTCCCGCAGGGATCCACCGCCCCGGCAGAAGGACATTTTTTACGCCAAACTTCCCGAAGGCGATAAGTTGTTTTCCCAGGATCTCATCGGGCAGTCGGATGCCGTTATCAACCTGGCAGGGCACAATATTTCGGCAGGACGGTGGACAACCCGGACGAAAGAACGGATATTGGAAAGCAGGCTGCGGATAACCCGTCAACTGGCGCAAAGTATTAAAAGAAATCAGACTGCGGGTCTTCCTTTTCCCCAAATCTTTATCAATGCTTCGGCGGTAGGTTATTATGGCGTCCATCCAACAGCGGCCTTTGACGAGGAAAGCCCGGCGGGAGAAGGCTTCCTGGCCAGGGTATGCCTGGAATGGGAACAGGAGGCCTTGGCCCTTGAGCCGGACGGGATCCGGGTGGTTCTTTGCCGCTTGGGAATGGTTCTCAAGGCCGGGGGAGGCGTCTTTGAAAAAATATCCCTTCCTTACCGGTTTGGTCTGGGCGGCTATATTGGAGACGGCGGACAGTGGTGTTCCTGGATCCACATGGAGGACCTGGTTGCCCTAATAAGCCTGGCCCTGGTGGATGAGCGATTCCGGGGTGCGGTAAACTGCTGCAGTCCTCAACCGGTGACCATGGCTGAACTGGACAGAGCCTTGGCCGGTGCTTTGGGCCAGAGGTCCTGGACCCGCCTTCCCGGATTTTTAGCCAGAGTGGTTTTGGGAGAGATGGCGGAAGAGTTATTGTTAAAGGGCCAGAAGGTCATGCCCAAAAAGATTTCGGAAATGAATTATCCGTTTAAATATCCCGATATTGCTTCGGCCATGTCCGCTCTGGTGAAAAGGTCATAAGTCCTTTCATCAAGTATCTGTTTTTGGTTAATATTATCTTTTGGGAGGGATCCATAGTGCAAGCAACCATTGAGATTATAGGCGCCATTCCGCCCAATAAGTTTGGCAAGCCCGGTTGACCCCCTGAAGGCTGCACTTCCGGGAGAAGTCAACTGTCCCATGATTATAAATTTATTGAAGGCGTTATCAAATGGTATTTTGGAGAACAGGTCCAGCTTTCTTACCGGTTTGACGAGAAAATCCCGGGAATCATGATTTGGGTGAACGGTCAAAAATTAAGTGAAAAAAGCGGACTGGAAGATCTGGTGGCCTATCTTGAGAGGTTGGGATTAAAGCGGCTGGATCATGAGGAGCAATAGATGTTGAATTGTATTTGGAGATATACGCATGAATTTTATTGTTAGTGTCGGACAATTAATGCTGGAACGCCAAGAACTGATTGGGCAAGCTTTATTGGAACACGTGGTCCTATCCCTGGTGGCGGTCTTCTTTATCACGGTGGCGGGTGTGCCCTTGGGAATTTTGCTCACCCGTGTAAGGAAGCTTGCCCAACCGGTTATTTTCCTGACAGGGGTTCTTTATACCATTCCTGTACTGGCGCTCTTTGGCTTTATGATTCCCTTATTGGGCATCGGTATAAAACCCACTCTTTTTGCTCTCTTTATTTATGGATTGCTTCCTTTGGTAAGGAATACTTATGTGGGCATTCTGGGGGTAGACAAGAACCTGATTGAGGCGGCCCGGGGGATGGGAAGCACAGATTGGCAGTTGTTGGTCCAGGTGGAGCTTCCCCTGGCTTTACCCGTTATTGTCGCAGGCTTCAGGACGGTTACGGTGATGACCATATCGGTGGCAACCATTGCCGCTTTCATCGGGTCCGGCGGTCTAGGAACCTTGATTTTCAGAGGGATTATGACTTACAATACGCAGTTGACGGTGGCCGGGAGTATATTGGTGGCCCTTTTGGCCCTGACCACCGATGGATTTTTGGCCTTATTGGAGAAGAAACTGCTAAAACGGACCCGGGGCAATGTAGTTTAATAAACAGGAACGGTTGGTGAAAAGATGAGAAAAAAGGCTTGGATAAAACTTCTGCTTTTTATAATGCCTTTGCTGCTGGTGCTTTCAGCCTGTGCCAGGACCGAAGCCCCAAAGGGCGGGGAAGAGGGAGAAGCAAAAATAAGAGTTGCCTCTAAACCCTTTACCGAGTCCTATATCCTGGCTGAAATCATGATGCAGTTGCTGGCCCAAGACACCAAACTGACGGTGGAATACAAAGCCATTGAGGGAGGCACTACCTCCATTCTGCATCCTGCTCTAATGAAGGGAGAAATTGATCTATACCCCGAGTATACCGGGACCGGATGGCTGGATGTTTTGAAAAAGGGAAATACTCCCAAGGATTCCCAAGAGCTGTACCGGGCGGTAAAAGAAGAATATTTAAAAGAATACAATCTGGTTTGGCTGCCGATGTTTGGGTTTAATAATACCTTTACCCTGGCCCTGACGGCTGAAAAGCAGCAAGAGGATCAGCTTAAAACCTTTTCGGATCTGAGCAAGGTAGCCAATCAGTATGTTTTTGGATCGGAGCCCGATTTCTTTGAGCGAAAAGACGGATATGAGGGATTGGTGCAGGCTTACGGATTTCAATTTAAAAAAGCTGAACAAATGGCCATTGCCTTGAAATACCCGGCCATTGACTCGGGCAAAGTGGATGTAATCAATGCCTTTTCCACCGACGGATTGCTTAAACGTTATAATATGGTGACTTTACAGGACGATAAAAATTATTTTCCTTCTTATTTCTGCGCACCGGTTGTGAGAAAGGATGTCTTGGAAAAACATCCGGAAATTGAAACCGCTTTAAAAAAGCTGGAGGGGCAGATTACCGATGAGGATATGACGGAAATGAATTATAAGGTGGACGAAAAAAAGCTGGACCCCAAACAGGTGGCCAAGGAATTCCTGGAGTCCAAGGGTTTGTTAAAATAAGCGGGGCCGGGCCATGGGCCTTGCACCCAGGGGGTGGCAACGGTATTACGCTTTGAAAAAGCTAGCAAAATATATGATGGAGGAAGGGCGGCTGTGGCGGAGGTTTCGCTGGAAGTACAGGCCGGGGAAACCCTGGCGCTGATCGGGCCTTCCGGATGCGGCAAAACCACCCTGCTGAAAATGGTGAACCGCCTGGTGGAAAAAACCGGGGGACGAATCCTGGTAGAGGGCAGGGAAGTGGCCCAATGGGACCCGATCCAATTGAGGCGCAGCATCGGGTATGTTATCCAGCAGATTGGTCTGCTGCCTCACCTAACCGTTGAAAAGAATCTTGGTTATGTCCTGAAGATCATGGGACGATCCCCAAGCCAATGTCGGCAGCGGGCGGAGGAACTTCTGGAACTGGTGGGATTGCCCCTGGAGCTTCTCAAAAGATATCCCGGGGAACTGAGCGGCGGGCAGCAGCAGCGGATTGGAGTGGCCAGGGCTTTAGCGGCGGATCCCCGGATGATCCTGATGGACGAGCCCTTTGGAGCCATTGACCAGATCACCCGGAATCAACTGCAGGATGAACTGCTGAAACTCCAAGCAAGACTGAGCAAAACCATTATCTTAGTTACCCACGATATTCAGGAAGCAATAAAATTGGCCGACCGCATTGCCATCATGAGGGAAGGGCGGCTGGAGCAGGTGGGAACCTTTAAGGAACTGACGGCTTCTCCTGCCAATGATTTTGTGGAGCTTTTCCTGCAAGCCAACTGCCCCTACGATTCCCGGAGCCGCCACCGGCAGAAAAGGGCCGCCTCCGGTAAAGTGCAGCCGGTAAGGATTGTGAAATAATACCTGGCTCCATAGGCTTATAGGATTTAAGGGAAAAGTAATTCAATTGCAATGGACTTGTTTTTATTGCTTGTTATGATTTTATATACAAAAAATTAGACAAGGAGTTGATAGAATGAAAAAATGGAAATGCAGTTTATGCGGTTATATTTATGATCCTGAAAAGGAGCGCCCGCCGGGAGAATTGGAGGGGGCGGCCCGATGTAAAAATATGGACGAGCTGGATGAACTGGTGGAAAGCTTTAAATGTCCCCAGTGCCATGCGGCTCGAATAGCCTTTAAACCCCATGAGGGCAATTTGTAGGTTTATTTCCCCGGTCAGATAATCAGGGGCTTTGCGCGTTGGGGAACATGAATGAGCCGCTTCCCAAATGGGGGAGCGGCTTTTTTATATTTCTTAAAAGAATATAATTTTGACAATGAAAATAAAGTGTAAGCAGAGTCATAAGCATGGTAAAAAAGTTTTTGTTGGGGAAGGATAAATTGGAAAATATTTTTGAGGGGGCAGATTCATGATTAGTGATAGACTTTTGGCTGAAATAAACCAACAGATAAAATATGAAATGTTTTCGGCTAACCTGTACCTGGCCATGGCCGCCTATTGCGCTGCGGAGGATTTGCCGGGGTTTGCCCATTTTTTTAAGGTGCAGGCAGAAGAAGAGAAATTTCATGCCATGAAGTTTTTTGATTACCTGAACAATATGGGCGGCAGAGTGTTGATGTATGGCCTGGATGAGCCCAATAATGAGTACCGTTCGGTGCTGGATGCCTTTGAACAGGCCTACAAGCACGAACAATTTGTTACCGGCCGGATTTATGGTCTGATGGATATTGCAGTGGAGGAAAAGGAACACGCCACCATCAGTTTTCTTAAATGGTTCATTGATGAGCAGGTGGAAGAGGAAAGTACCTTCAGCGGCCTGGTTAAGAGACTGAAGCGCATTGGTGACGACAGCAACGGCTTATACCTGCTGGATGTGGAGCTGGCCGCCCGGGTGTTTACGCCGCCCGCTGATGAACAGAAGTAATCCGTAACAAATCCCTGGCGGCAGGCCGGTACTGCTCCAGGGATTATTTTTTATTTGGCCAACCAACATAAAATTTTCCGGCAGGGTACCGGAAAGCTTTTCGGATGGAGAAAGTTCGGGAAATATGGAGGATTTACAATTCTAAAATAGAATTTTGTCTTAGATAATATTGCGAAGATTTTGAAGGAGTGAAAAACTTGTTTAAGTCTGTAAAGTGGTTCTCCCTGGTTCTAATTTTATCCCTTTTTACTATTTTGGTGGGGTGTTCGGACAAGCAGCCGGCCAAACTAAAGCTTGGCATGCTGCCCATTGCCGATAATTTACCCTTCTGGGTGGCGGAACAAAAAGGTTATTTTAAAGCCGAAGGTCTGGAAGTGGAACTCATTGATTTTCCCAGTGCCCTCGAGAGGGACAGTGCCTTCGGGGCGGGACAAATTGACGGGGCCATTGGAGACCTGCTGGCTGTGGCAGCCATGAATAACGCCGGCACCAAAGTAAAGGCCGTAGCGGTTGGCCAGGGGATTGAGCCCGGGGAAAACCGGTTTGCTGTTTTAGCAGCGCCCAATTCAGGCATAACCAGTGCGGAACAACTGAAAAACCAGCCCATTGCCATGTCTTTGAATTCCATTAATGAATACATTACCGATCAACTCCTGCTGTCCCAGGGGCTGAAAGCGGAGGAGATAAAAAAGACGGCCATTCCCAAGCTTCCGGTGAGAATGGAGGCTTTAATGAAGGGCACCGTTAAGGCGGCAACCCTGCCGGACCCCATGGCCACCCTGGCGGAAATGGGCGGAGCTCATTTAATTGCCGATAACACCAAGGAAACAGTGGCCCCAACGGTGGTCATCGTTCGGCAGGAAACCTTGGACGGCAATCTGGAAGGGATGCAAAAGCTGATGAAGGTTTATGCCAAAGCGGTTTCCGATATTCAGGAAGATCCCGGACAATATAACGATATTTTAGTGCAAAAGGCCAAGGTTCCTCAGGAGCTGTTGGCAGACAATACGCAAAAGCTTAAGTTTCATTACTCCCAACCGGAACTGCCGGCCACTGAGGATATCGATAAAGTGGTGCAGTGGATGCTGGATCATGATCTGTTAAAGGATAAACTATCCTATGAACAAATGGTGGACGGGCGGGTTCTGGAAAAATGATCGACCAAGGGGCCAGTCATGCCGCCATGGTCCGGGTAACGGAGCTTGCTTTTAACTATGGTGAGAAGGATTCCCGGGTTCAGGCTTTGCGGGATATTTCCTTTGCCATTCCCCGGGGCAGCACCTGTGCCATTATTGGACCATCGGGTTCAGGAAAATCCACCCTGCTTTATCTCCTTTCAGGATTGCTGGAGGGTTATAGCGGACAAGTGCTGGTGGATGGAGACCGGGTTTACCGGGGACGCCGGGAAACCGCTTTAATCCTGCAGGATCACGGGCTGCTGCCCTGGAAGAAGGTTTGGGATAACGCTGCCCTGGGCCTGGATATCCGGAAGGTGCCGGAGAATATCAAAAGGGAAAAAATCTCCGCCATTTTAAAAGAGCTGGGCTTATGGGAAATGAAGGACCGCTATCCTTCCCAATTAAGCGGCGGCCAGCGGCAAAGAGTTGGTATTGCCAGAGCCCTGGCTTTGGACCCGGATCTGTTGTTGATGGACGAGCCCTTTTCCTCCCTGGACGCCCTGACCCGGGAAGCTTTGCAGAAGCAGCTTCTTCACATCTGGTTAAAGGACCGGATTACCATTATGCTGGTAACCCATAGCATTGAAGAGGCCGTATTCCTGGGGCAAAAAATTATTGTTTTATCGGCTCACCCCGGGCGGATCGCAAAGATTGTGGACAATCCCAGGGCCGGAACCCCGGAATATCGCAAGAACCAAGAATTTTACCAAATGGCCACAGGGCTGCGGGAGTTATTGGAACAGTGAGCAACCAAGGTAAAAAAGCAAAATGGAAGGCTACCCTTCTTTCGGTGATCGGCCTTCTGTTGTTCTGGCAGTTTATGTCGTGGCTGCTGGACATCGGGGCGCTGCCGGGACCGGTTCCTTCCTTTAAAGCCTTCTTTTATGAAATGCTGGGTCCCCTAAAATATCATTTTTATATCAGCACGTACAGGGTACTGGTCAGCCTGGCGGTTTCTCTGCTGCTGGCGGTTCCCCTGGGCTTGTTTTTAGGGCGGGAAGAAAAATCGGACCGTTATTTTGCCCCCTTAATTTATATTGTTTATCCTATTCCCAAAATCGTTTTTCTCCCGGTATTGATGGTTTTGGCGGGCTTACAGGATCTTTCCAAAATCACTTTAATTATACTGGTGGTATTCTTTCAAATACTGGTTACCACCCGGGATGCCGCCCGGGGCATTAACCGGGAGCTGATTAACTCGGTTCTTTCCCTGGGCGCTACCCGTCTGGATATTTATAAACACGTAATCGGACCGGCAGTGATTCCCGAGGTGCTTACCTCCCTGCGCATTGCTTCGGGTACGGCCATTGCCGTTTTATTCACTTCGGAAACCGTAGCCAGTCAAGAAGGCCTGGGGTATTACCTGCTGGATGCCTGGTCCGGAATGTCCTATGATCATATGTTTGCAGGAATTATTGCCATGAGCCTGATGGGATTTGTTATTTACGTGGGTTTGGACTACCTGGAAAAAAGAGTTTGTCCCTGGAAATCCCTTTAGCCTTGATCGCACCCGGACCCCCGGGTGCTTTTCCTTTGGCCGCTCTCTTGGTTCAGTTTTATTCATTTAAGGATCATCCCTCAGTTATAAATAAAGAATTTCAATTGAATATTTAACTTTTTGTTCATTAAATTGTTATCTTCCAAGCACAAGGTGTAATTGAAATGAAAGGAATAGGGATTAAACTAATCTTATAAGAAAAGCAAGAGTGGAGGGATCTTTTATGACTAAACTATTAAGTGATTTCTTATATTCGGCAACCGCCGGCAGAGTGAGCCTGTCGAGTCGATACAAAGCATGCCGCCAGTGCCGTTATCTGTCCAAGGACTGCAAAAACAACCCGCACTGCCAGACCAGATCCCAGGCCGAAGGGGTTGTCTGGCACCTGGGCGAACAAAAATAAAGGATCATGGGAACAAAATATTCAAAGGAGAACCCGGATATTAACCGGAGTTCTCCTTTTTTATTTTATCTATAAACACAATCCTGCTTAAATCTATATGGCCTGCACCGTAGCCCGTAAGGAATTCCACATTTCATTGGAAACCAGCCCCAAACGCCACAGGGCAATGCCGTTCAGGCCATAGCGTTTGGCAATGCCAACCTTGGTAATAATACTGTCCGGAGTTTCGTTGGGAACAGAAATACCCAGCAGGAGCTTTTCGGCCGGAACTGCCTGTACGGCTGCCTCCACCGCTTCAATGACCCGGCTTGCCGGTTCCGGTTTGGAACCGTAATCATAGGCCATGACAATAATTTTATCCGCAATCTGACCCAGCTTTTGATAGTCGTAGCCCTGGTAAGCGCTGTTGGGAGCATGAAGGGTTAGTGTCAGTTTGAGATTTTTTGCATGGAGCCGGTCCACCAGTTGATTAGCAAAATAACTAAAACTTTCTCGGGTATGAATTAACTCTTCGGCGCTGTCCTGCCAGCCAAGACCTTCAAAATCCAGGTTAACCCCCTGATAAATTCCGGCTTCTTCCGTAATCATCTCAATGGCTTGCTGCATAGCCCCTTCATCAGATAGCAGGTTGGTAATGGTGTTATCGCCATCGGTTAAATGAATCACCATTTCCGTTTTTAATTGATACTTTCCGGCAGCCTCCAAAACCTTTTGATAGTCGTCCGGCCGCTGCCAGCCGGTACGGCTTGTGGTCAGCAGATTTCCTTCCTGATCCAGGCTGTACCAGCCCAGAGCCAGGGATTTAATCACATCGGTATTGCCTTTGGCCGATTCAGGGAAGGTTTGGCCAAAGAGGTTGGTCCAACTGCTGGTTTCCTGGTCTCCCAGGGCATAAAAACCAACCGTTGTCATGGTCCGGGGAGGGGAGGTGATTTTTATCGAGTGAGCTGTTTCATCCCAGACAACCTGACAACCGAAAGCCTCGCTAAAAAAGCGCAGGGGGACCAGGGTTCGCCCGTTTATAATCAGGGGCGACATGTCCAGGGATACGGTTGATCCGTTGCGAAGCGCAATGGGAGTGCCGATTTGCAGGCTGATGGATGTCTGGGAGTCGGTGGCTGCGATGGTGCGTGTGTTAGCATCCCAGGTTACGGCTACGTTCAGGTTTTCAGCCAAAGCACGGAAAGGAACCAAAGTTCGCCCGTTCATAACTGTGGGATTCACGTCAAAGGGCACTGCAAGTCCATCCATAAAAACCGTGATGTTCTTTTCGGCTTGCGCATGGGCCGGAAATAAAAAGGCCAGCCCCAAAAAACTAACAAGAATCAGTCGCAATAGGTGTTTCATGTTCAACCTCCAATAACTAGTCTAAAAATAAATTATTCTATTTAAGAACGACATAATCCTACCAAATTTTATATTTTTTAACATAAAAATTTATTTAGAGAGAACTAGCCCCTGGGGTGCAGTGTAACTTTCGCATTTTTTACACTTAAAAAGGTAAGATTAAATCTATAAAATATGAATTTTATAAGCCAAAGAAGCGAGGGTTTCAATATGGATGAGAAGGTTGAGCTGAAAGAGGAACTCAGGCGGGAGATCGGTATTTTCCCGGCTGTTGCCACGGTGGTGGGTTTAGTGATTGGCTCCGGGGTTTTTTTTAAACCGGGCAAGGTTTTCGCCTCAACCCAGGATATAACCTGGGGCATTCTGGCCTGGGTGTTAGGAGGGGTTATTACCCTATTGGCCGGGCTGACCATTGCCGAACTGGCGGCGGCCATACCCCAGACCGGGGGTCTGTATGCCTGGCTGCACCGTATTTACGGCAGAATGTCTTCCTTTTTATATGGCTGGATCTATACCATCATTGTGGGACCCGGCACCATTGCAGCGCTGGCCATTATTTTTGCTATCCAGGTACAAGTATTCTTTCCCATGCCCAATTTAAGCATGAAGCTGGTGGCCATCGGTATCATGCTGCTCCTGACACTATCCAACTATTTTGGAGCCAAATACGGTGGTTATATTCAAACCGTATCCACAGTGGCCAAACTGATCCCCCTGTTGATGATTATTGCCGTGGGCTTAACCAGAGGAACCGGGGGACAGGCCATGGCGGAAGGAGCCTTCAGCGGGGCGGGTTTTTCCGCCGCCCTGGTGGCCGCCCTCTGGGCCTATGACGGCTGGCAGACCATCGGCAATATCAGCGGCGAGTTAAAAAATCCCAGGCGGGATCTGCCGTTATCCATCATTTTAGGAATCGTTATCGTCGCGGTAGTTTATACGGCCATCAACATTGCCATTGTGCGGACCCTTCCCCTGGATACCATAGCCGGAGCCGGAACAACGGCCATTAATCTGGTCAGCGACCGTTTGTTTGGGGAGTTTGGGGCAACCCTGCTGGCCATCGGCATCATGATTTCTATTTTTGGCTGCTTAAACGGCCATGTTTTGACCGATCCCAGAATTCCCTTTGCCATGGCCCAGGGAGGAGATTTTCCCCGTATCCTCCGGAGATTGAGTCCCTACAAAACGCCCACCAATGCTTTTTTACTGCAAACCTTGCTGGCTTCCATCTATATTGCCACCGGTACCTTCGATGCCCTGACCAATCTGGTGGTATTTACCATGTACATCTTTTTTGTGGCCGGTATGGTGGGTGTAATGATTCTCCGCAGGAGGGAACCCAATCTGAGGCGCCCCTATACCGTGCCCCTGTACCCGGTTGTTCCTGTCCTGGGGATTATCGGAGGAATTTATATTTTATATTCAACCCTGGCCACGGATACCGCCAACGCCCTTTATGGCGTTGTTGTAACGCTGCTGGGAATCCCTTTCTTTTATCTTTTCAACCGCAAATATTTCTTGCCGGCCCTGGAAAAAGAATAAAAAAGCACCGCCGGTGCTTTTTTATTTAGGTAAAAGGGAATCCCTGCGTGCGATTCATGGGCTTATAATAAAGAAAAAGAAAAGGCGGGCTGCAAAATGGGATGGAGATATATAGTCACAGGGATTCTCTGGCTATTTATATTTTTATTGCTTCCTTTGCTCCTAATTATAACATTGCCCCTTTATTTGCTTTGGTTCCGGCCGTGGCAGTTGAGATGGGGGGCCAGCAACCAAGAGATTGAAAGGGCCATGCCGGGTGACCATATTGTACAGCATCCTACTTTTAATGCTACCCGGGCAGTCACCGTCCAGGGACGGCCGGAGGATATATGGCCCTGGATTATACAGATAGGATGCCGTCGTGCCGGTTGGTACAGTTATGACTGGGTAGACAACTTGGGCTTTCCCAGCTCCGAACGCATCCTTCCGGAGTTCCAGGAGTTGAAAGAGGGGGATCTAATCCCCTTTAGTCCCGATGGAAAAATGGGGATGTGGGTCAAAGAAATGAAGTCTAACCGCTATATGCTTTGGACGGATGCCAAAGGGGAAGCCACATGGTGCTGGGTCCTCTATCCCATGGGCGAAAACTGCACCAGACTGATTACCCGCCTGCGGGTCCGCTATAATTGGAAATCCCCCATGATACTCTATTACATCGTACAGGATGCAGGCGACATCCTGATGATGCGCAAGTGCCTGCTGGGCATAAAACGTCGGGCCCAAAGCCAAACCTGATCCCCGGTTGAAGGCAAAGCTACTTTACCTTATCGCTTTGATTCTCTTAAAGCGGTACCCGAATTCTGACGTCCGAGGAAGTAAACAGCCCCAAGGGTTAACCCGATTAATATGGAGATATTCGGCACGGAAAGGTACTCTTTAGGGACGGAGGTATACAAGCCGATATAACCGAAAGCAATAAATGTGAGCGCTGAAATCCACTTGATGACTCTTTCCGGTATTTTTTTGCCGGCGACAATGCCGACATAAATACCCAGGGCGTCTGCAATGAGCATTCCCGTGGTGGTCCCCAGGAGTGTGGCCAGCGGCGCATCATATTTTGCCGCCAGGGCCACCGTGGCCAACTGGGTTTTATCGCCCATTTCCGCAAAAAAGAAGGCAACCGCCACCGTCATAATGGGTCCTAAAATCATTTTCCGTTTATCTTCTCCGTCCAAGGAATCTCCCCGGATTGTCCATAATCCAAAGAGAATAAAGGATGCGGCGGCAATCATTTGCACCAACTGCATATTAAAGGATGTACCAAGGTAGTTGCCAAGAGCAACGGCCAAGGCATGATTTAGGATGGTGGCCAGAAACACCCCCCACATAACCGCTTTGGCCGGAAAACGAGTGGCAAAGGCCATGGCCAGAAGTTGAGTCTTGTCCCCCATTTCCGCCAACACCACCATGACGGTTGCCCCTAAAAAGATTAGCATCTTTAAAAATCCCCTTCTCTAAAAATTTATAAAAATAAAAGAGACCTTTAACACAACTCTTCACCAAAATGAAGAATTGTGTTAAAGGTCTCGCTAATTGATAAATCAACGGTAG
Organism: Desulforamulus ruminis DSM 2154; assembly: GCF_000215085.1. NCBI lineage: Bacteria > Bacillati > Bacillota > Clostridia > Eubacteriales > Peptococcaceae > Desulforamulus > Desulforamulus ruminis. The sequence continues at coordinate 3,285,641 of NC_015589.1, read as the reverse complement.
GACCAGGGCTATACCAGTATGTTGACCCCACCTGCATATTGAGTATGCCAGCTACTCCCCTTTAACTTAAGACCATATTAAAGAATTGTCTGCTCTTTGTCAATAAGAAACACTTTCGTTTCAAAAAATTGTCCAAATCTTATTGTTAAGGCCCTTGGCCCGCTTAATGAAAAACCTGGAAAATGGCCATGGTCATAACCATCAGCAGTAGGCAGGGGGCAAAAAGAAGTTTATAAGAACGCACAAAATCCGCCTTAAAATATTCCACCGTGAGAATGAGGCAAAGATGGACCGGTGAGAGCATCACGCCCAAAACACCCGAAACATAGGCCAGCATAACAATGGCCGGCGACGGATGGGCCACGGCCAGTACCAACGGAAAGGCTACCCCGATGCAGGCCTGCACAATGCCGGTCAGCATGCCCGCCATCAATGGAAGAATGGTAACCAGCAGCAGCGTGGGTACACCGAAATCAACAATGGCACTGCTGATTTGCTGTACCGCTCCGGAGGCTTCCAGTACATCCTTAAAGGCCATGGTACCCCAGGTTAAAATAATGATGCGTAAAGTCAGCGGCTCCACCAAAGTTTTTGCTACCTGGAGCAAGGGATAGCGCTTTTGAATCATTAAAACCAGCAGTATCCCGCATAAAGCCAGCGCAATGGAAATATTGGCAAACACCAATACCACCGTGGCCCACAGGGGCCAAGTATTGAGAAGTAGAGCGATCAAGGAACTACCCGTGTGGTGGTCGCTGTTAACATCTTCTGATGTTGGCCGCAATTCATCTTTCTTTTCATAATTTCTAAAGATATACCAGTAACCCAGCAGAGCCCAGAGAATGGAAATGGGAAACAGCCACAACAGCAGGGTTGAGATGGCAAGTCCGGAAAAATGCGAAGCCAGCAGTACTCCCGGATACATGGGCAGGGAGTATTCCCAGATATGACGGAACCAGTAATTAATTAATACCTTATGCTCCGCCTGATAGGGCATTTCCGAGGTTGCCTGCCCCACCAAAGGGGCCGAAAACCTGGCTCCCCCGGCGGAAGGAAGAAACCCGATAATGGCCGGAATGGAAACGGTTAATATACGAAAGTTCCAAGGCAGTTGAAACAACGATTCGGTCATGGATCTTAACATGCCGGTTTGGCGCATAATTGATTCCAAAATCATAATCAGCACCAGGGCGGTAATCAGTTCCAGCGTGTCCGGCGTCACCAGCGTAAGGACCATTTGTTTTACCAGTGGAATCAAGGTCATGCCAAAAAGGGCGCCCAGCAATAAAGAGGATACCATCATGGTGGTGCCAAGGCCGATTTTCTTTCTCAGCATGAAGATGATCAGGGTAAAAACCAGCAATATCTTCAGCAATGGGAGCATAAAACAAAACACCTTCTTAATAATTGAAATTAACAAAATACTTTCATCTTACAATTAAATGATAATTTCATTTTACGTACATTTTGTTTATTAGTAAAATACATAATTGTCATGTTGACTATTCTTATATCGAATAATAAAATATTGCTAGCAACGGGGGTAAACCATGGATATTAGACATTTGGAATATTTCATTGAAGTGGCGCGGCAAAAAAGCTTTAGCAAAGCCGCCGATAAAATTCGTGTTTCCCAGTCCACCGTGAGTAAAACCATCAAGGATTTAGAAACCGAGCTAGGCAAAGCCCTGTTTAACCGCAACTCGAAATATGTCCGGCTCACCGATACGGGGAAGATTTTATTTACCGAAGCCCAGCAGGTCGTAGAAATGTTTCAGCATATGTCTACGGAGCTGGAAAGCATATCTAAAATTGAAAAAGGAAAAATCAACATTGGCATGCCGCCTATCACCGGAGCCACAACCTTTGCCAAATTACTGGGCGAGTTTAAAAAGACCTATCCCAATATCGAGATCACCCTGTTTGAATACGGTTCCAAAACGGTTCAACTGGGCATCCAGGACGGCTCCCTGGATGTTGGCCTAATCTGCTGCCCAACCAATCAAGAGTTATATGAAGCAATTTATTTTACAAAAGATCCTTTATGGGTGGTTGTTCATCCGGACCACCCCTTAACCCGGTATCCCAAAGTGGATTTTGCATCACTGGCGGGTGAAAGTTTTGTATTGTATCACCGTGATTTCAGCCTCTACGACGAAATTGTCATGCGCTGCAAAATGGCCGGGTTTCAGCCTAAAGTGATCTTTGAGACATCACAGCGGGAACTCATGATTCAAATTGTGGAAGCAAAACTGGGGATTGTGCTTTTGCCCAGCAAGATATGCCAAGAGCTGGACCCCCAAAGGGTAACCTCCATTCCCATGGCCGATCCGCAAATATTCCTGGAGCTTTCTTTAATCTGGAAAAAAGGGCGTTATCTTTCTTACGCAACCCTGTTATGGATAAAGTATGTCCGGAATTATTTGCTAAATAAAACAAAATAAAATGCTATTTCCAGAAAATCATTTCAGGTGTAGAATGGATCTAATACCTTTGGGAGGATATTGGAATGAGAAGGACAATGCTATATGGGCTTCAGCTCGCCTGGTTTATGCTGGGCCTTTTTATTTTTGGTCTTGCCATTTCACTGATGGTTAAAGCAGGGCTGGGAGTGGCCCCCTGGGATGTGCTTCATTTAGGATTAACCCATTACCTGCCCTTTACCTTTGGGCAAGTTATGATCGGGTCCGGTGTCGTCTGCGTCATCATCGCCGTCTTTCTCAGAGTCAGACCAACCCTTGGCACCGTTTTAAACATGATCTTTATTGGCGTTTTTGTTGATTTAATTAATAAAATGGCTCTTTTGCCCGACCCGGTTTCCAATGCCTGGCGCTGGAGCTACCTGCTCCTTGGGATCGTACTTTGCGGTTTTGCCACCGGCCTGTATATTACCGCCGCCCTGGGGACGGGACCCAGAGACAGCCTGATGGTAGGGCTGCACCAGGTTACCGGCTGGCGCATTGGACCGGTACGCACCATCATAGAGGTATCCGTAGTCCTGCTGGGCTATATATTAAGCGGCCCCATCGGCTGGGGCACCTTGGTCTTTTCCCTGACCATTGGCTGGACCACGGAATACAGCCTGAAATTTTTTTACTGGTGCGGCAATCGGCGCTGGTTCAAACAGTTGATCGGCAGTATGGGAGAAATAAACACGGCCGTTTCTAGCCAGCAGAAAGCATAAAGCAATAACTCTAAAATAGCTCCTTTATTGGCAAACAATCTATATCAAGATTAAAAAGCACCCGGTGGGTGCTTTTTTGATGTTTAGGATGATTATATAAATATCTAATTGAAAAACATTAATTAATTCAAAATTAAAACATTAGTATTGAAAGAATAAAATTTTAAGATATATTAGGATAAAAATTTAAAAAAGAAAGGTGTTTTATTTAAAAGATCGAAAAAGCATTGTATTGAGAATTATTTGCATATAAGCCAAAAAGTAGCATCGTTTAAATTATTCAGACAGGCAAACAGCCTTTTCAGACAACCATATACCCTTTCTAGACAATTATAAAAGGAATCCTTCTTTATGAAACAAATAACACAGGAGGATGTTTTCTGTGGACGACCTGCCACTGATCCAGCTTTTTTTAATCTCTCTGCCGGAAGCACTGCTCATAACAGCACTGGGTTTCCAATTAGTAAGGATCGAGTTAAACCGGTCAAGCTTAATCCTCATTGGAGTAACCCAAGCCGTTTTTGCCTACTTTATCCGGCTCTGCCCGGTTCCCTTTGGCTTACACAGCGTCATTGGGATTTTGGTCTTTATTTTGATCCTGCGGGTGGTTACAGGAATCGGTTTTCGGGTTGTGACCATTACCGCCCTGTTAGGGTTGACCATTTATTTGTCCTTAGAAACCGTCATAGCTCCAACTCTTTTGAGTTTAACAGGCTATGCCCTGCACCGGGTTATGAATGACTCTTTCCTGAGAATCGCTTTCTTCCTGCCGGAGGCATCTGCCATTGCTTTCTTTATTTTTGTCTCTAAACGATGTGATTACCGGCTAATTGATTTTTCACAGGAGATTGGCGCAGAAAAGGAGCAAAAGAACGCAACCCATGGTTCCGGGAAACCCTATTTTACCCTGTATATACTGATGCTCCTACCGGTGCTGTTAATGGCGCTGTTAAATCTGATGTTGTTCGTCTCTCAAACCAACACCTTTTCCGATCAATATCTGAGTCTTTTTATTGCGTTTTTTAGTCTGGTGATTGTGATCATCACGTTTTTTTCCATGGGTTCTATTAAGAAAATATCGCAATTAAAGGAAAAGGAGTTTGAAGCTCAAAAAGCCGGAGAAACCATTGCCCAACTGGACAAATTGATCCGGGCCATTCGCAAACAGCGCCATGACTTTAACCACCATTTGCAGGCGGTCTATGGGCTGCTGGAAGTTGGGGAGTATCAAAGGGCCCGGGATTACGTACGGAAAATCTTTTTAGATATCTCCACCCCGGCCGAACTGGTAAAAACGGATAATCCGGGGATTACGGCCATGCTTTATGCCAAAGCCGGACTGGCTGAAACCAGGGGCGTCCATTTTCAGGCTCAGGTAGAATGCAGTTTAAAGGATATTCCCCTAACAACCCTGGAAATGAATTCCCTGTTGGGCAACCTGCTGGACAATGCCATCGAAGCGGCGGATGTTCATTCCGGATCAAAGAGATTGGTTACGCTGGAAATATCTCAGGAACAGGGAGAATATCGCTTCATCGTGACCAATACCGGCACGCCAATTCCCACGGAAATATTGCCCCGGATATACGATTGGCATTTTACCACCAAAGGGAAAGGCCAAGGTCTGGGGTTACCCATTGCTAAAGAGATTATTGAAAAATACTCCGGCAATATTGAAGTGGCTCATCGTAACCGTGAAACGATTTTTACAGTTCATATACCGGATAAAGGGTGAATATAAAGTGGATTTACATATATTAGCCAGTAACATGGCCCAACATATGGCCAAGGCTGTCGGAATGGAAAAGGATAAAATGGATACCCTGCGTTTCGGGCTGGAAATTATCCTGGGTGCATTAATAAAAGGACTGGTACTTTTTCTTTTGGCCTATCTTTTGGGGATCGTTCCCCATGTAGCCGCCGGTCTGGCTACAGCCGGACTGTTCCGGCTATTGTCCGGCGGCGCCCACTGCACCAGCTATGGACGATGTTTGACCTTCGGGGTGTTGATATATCTCTTTCTCGGCAAATTGGCCCTCCAGATGGAGTCCTTTTTCTCTCAAAGCATTCTTTCGGTTTTGGTTTGTTGTGTCACTTTTGTAGCCTTCCTGTGCACTGTTAAATGGGCTCCCGGCGAAGTACCCTATCGCACCATGGACAAGCCCCGGGAAAAAACCAAATTTAAAATTCTTTCTTTGATGTATCTGCTTGTATGGCTTGCTCTCATTCTCCATCTCATCGGCGAAGTGGACAATTCCGTTTTAGTAGCTGCTACTCTGGCCTTAATCTTACAAACCATAAGCTTTATCCCTTGGGGTTACAGGCTGATTACCCGTGCAGACGGGTTCATGATTCAGTTAACCAAAAGAAGGGGGTGAAACAATGCGTCTGTTTAAAAAGTTGCTTTATACTCCATTGATACTGTGCGCTTTATTGATTGCCGACATCGGAATCCGGCCGGTCAGCCTCTTTCTCTGGTACCAGCCGGTCCCTCCTGTAAAAAACAATTCACGTCAGAAGGGTTTGTAACATTCTATGCTAACGGTTTTCATTGCTGAAGACGATTCTTCCATGCGCCATGTCCTTAAAAGGACGCTGGAACAAATACCGGGAACGAAGGTTCTGGGAGAAGCGGGTGATGGTGTCACTGCATTAAAAATGATCGAAAAACTGAGACCCCGGGTGGTTTTTATAGATATTGACCTGCCGGAAAAAAACGGGGTTGACCTGGCGCGAGAAATCTGCGACATTGACCCGCAAATCCTCCTTATATTTGCCACAGCCTACGATGACTATACCCATGAGGCCTTTGAAGTGTATGCCTTTGATTACCTGGTAAAGCCCTTCAAACTGGACCGGGTTAAAAAGACCCTGGAAAGAATAAATCAAATGGACTTGCAGAGGGCCTCCGCTGCAAATTACTTCCACCCCCCTGTTGCCGGGGAGATTACGCCGCCCAGACTGGTTCTCAGGCAAAATGAAAAATTGCTGTTTCTGGACACCCAAGAAGTTATTCTTATCACCAGAGAAAACAGAAAAACCATACTCCATACGACCAAACAAAAACTGGAAACGACGGAAACCCTTAACGATATAGAAAGAAGATTAACCGGGAACTCCTTTTTCCGGTCCCACCGGGGCTATATAGTAAACTTGAGTCTGATCAAAGAAATTTACCCCTGGGGCAAAAAAGGATACCAAATTACCTTCTCCGGAACCAAAGAAACAGCCCTTTTAACAAATGAGAAATTTAAGGAATTAGAAAAGAGATTACTTTACCCGGAAACCAATTAGAGAACGAATTTTTCTTCGTTCTTTATTTTTTTGCAAAAGATAGAATTTTTTAGACATCCAAATCCTCTTTTCAGACAAGTAAATCCCCTTTTTAGACAATATTGGTAGACATGGGGTTTATTGGTTGATATTATTGGCTCATGGAAAAAGTAATTTTTAAAGTGATAAAGGGGGTGATTTACGTGGGACTAGATATAAGAAAATATTATCATCAGTTGCCGAGATAAAGAATAATCTAAGTTAGGAGGTAATATTAAAATGAAGAAAATCTCATCTTTACTTCTAACAATTATATTTTTATTTTCTTATGCACTACCCGCTCTAGCTGTTTCTTCAGAAAAATACGATGGACAATCGAAGAAATATGAAATTTTGATGGAAAAAAAGATTGAAGAAGATAAAAATAAATTACTTGAGCGTGCGAAGGCTGGGATTACAGATGATCCAAGCGACTTAAATCCCGAAACAGCGATATTAATTAACGATGAAACTAAAGAAGAAACAAAGATACCGGTTCTTAAGACAACTCAAATGTATAAAAAAGTAAAATTATCAGACGGTACAATTAGTGAATATTACGTTACTGACAGTTTTTCAGCTTTTGCTATTACTCCATTAGGAATTATTCCTAGCTTTCAAGATGATGATTGGGATGTAACAGGTGGATTCTATGCCTGGGGAAGAGTCTCTTATACTAAGTCCTATCTAAATGGGTATGATACTGTTAGACTATATCAGTGTGAGGGTGGATGGGAGGATCATGATCCTACAGGCTCTATTTCTAATATGAACGTAAAATACGGCCAATCTGGTCAACGAGCTGATAATAATAAACCTTTTGAGACTTGGTTAGATAAAAAGCCTAGCAGTTCTACATTCTCTTATTACGCCCCCGATAACTGGCCTGAATTAAGAAAGGATATTACTTTTGGCCTTCAGATGGGAGAAACTTTATCAGCAACATGTTCTGCACAAGGGAGCACGTGGAATTTCAAGGTTACAATTAATAAAAAAAGCAACTGGTAAAATAGAGGCTGCAGGCTTTAACCTGTAGCCTAATCATATTTGCCAATATCGTTGAAATTAATTGCTTTGAAACAACTATCTAATCTAAAGAAATTTTTAATAAAGTAGTATTATATAGAGACAATTTTATTAAAATTTTCTATAAAAGTAAAAGTTATAATTTTTATTTATCTTAATTATATAATTCACCAATAAAGGAGAGATAAAAATAGAAAAGAGGAAGAAACAGGATGTTATCATTGCAATTGCTGGAATCATCTTATTTATTGTCGGAAGTGAAATATATCAACACTACTACGAAACTTATATTCCGTTTGAAAATATAGTTGATAAACATATATTAATAGCAATAATATTACCGATATTATTTGGTGTTGCTGTTAATCTACCTGTTCAAATAACAAGATTAGAGGGGAAAATTTATTTTGACTTTTCTAAATTTTTTATTCAAGGAATTCCGGCCTTAATTATGGCTATTCCTTTAGGCTCAGTTATGTTATGGTATATGAGACTTAAAGGCATTAATACTTTGGATTTAGGATCGTTATTAAACAAAGTTATTTACTACCAAACTAAGGAACTTTTTATTCATTCCATGGCTGGTGTATGGTTTGGGAAGGTGATAATTGACTGCTTGAATAATAACGATGATAAGTCCGCTTAGAATGAGTACAAATAGGGGTTTGGCGGAGTCAGGCTTGACTTATTAGCCTATTACCGAACCCCGCAATCCGGAAAATGTTTATGCCTCCTCGCGTCGAATATAAAGTTAATCATTTTGCGACGGAGGAGCATCTGACCTGCCCCCAGGTTTTGTACCACAGGGGATGTTAGTCACGAAATTTGTTCACAGGTTTTTTTAGCCAGATCTGTAGCATATTCTACTGGTGTTTTGTTGCTCAGTCCGCTATGTGGACGAACTGTATTGTATTCATGACGCCACTCTTCAATAATTCGACGAGCCTCACTTACGCCTCTGAACCAGTGTTCATTAAGGCATTCATCTCGGAGTTTTCCATTAAAGCTTTCTACATGGCTATTTTGCATTGGTTTACCGGGGTCTATAAACAGTTGGATAACCCTATGTTCATAAGCCCATTGATTCAAGGTCAGTCCTGCAAATTCAGGTCCGTTATCAGAGAGGATTTCTTTGGGATAACCTCTGTAAATAGCAATTCTATCTAGTACTCTTGTCACACGCCGTCCTGTTATTGAAGTATCCACTTCGCTGGCCAGACACTCTCGAGTTGCTTCATCAATCACTACAAAAACTCTAAATCGCTGCCCAGTTGCTGTTGAGTCACTAACAAAATCCATAGACCACCTTACATTCGGTTGAGGCGTAACTGTGGGGGGGCGGCCCCTTCCAGAGAGAACACGTTTTCTTTTGCGGCGACGGACAGCGAGTCCAGCAAGCCGGTATAGCCTATATACTTTCTTGTGGTTAACTTTCTGTCCTTCACGCTGAAGTAAGGCATGGATTCGTCTATATCCAAAGCGACGCCACTTAAAGGCAAGTTCAGATATTCTCGTTTTCAATGCCTCGTTCTCTTCTGAAGTAGAAGGAACATATCTATGACTGGAGCGTCCGATACCAACAAGCCTGCACGCTCTGCGTTCACTCATACCAAAAGTATCTTGGAGTTCTTTAACAAGCTTTCGCTTGCGAGCAGGCTTTACTTGTTTTTTTCAATAACCCACTTTAGAGCCTGGTTGTCGAGGGTTAGTTCACCTACGAGTAGCTTAAGTCTGCGGTTTTCCTCTTCCAACTGCTTAAGTTTCTTCGCATCACTTGCTTCCATTCCGCCGTATTTAGATTTCCAGCGATAAAAGGTTTGTTCGCTAATGCCATGTTGCCGAAGAATGTCAGCTACCGGCATCCCATTCTCATGGGAGTTAAGTATTCCAATGATCTGCTCTTCGGTGAAACGTTTTCTCATAACTGTCCCCTCCTGACTTAGTTATACTACATCAGGACTAACATTTCCTTTGGACCAGTTTTCGGGGAGCAGGTCACATCCATATGCTGCGGAAAAAGAGAGCTGAGCAAAAATTTTTCTATTAGTCTTGAGGAACGCATTCCTCAAGATCATTTTTGGCGCTATGTAACGAAGTCGTTGACTTTTGATTTTGGACGTGGGATCCCTATATCGATTGCAAGTAAAAAAGGGGCGGTTCAATTTGAGAAATAAAAAAATATTTATATATGTTTTTGCCATCTTGTGTGTGTTTTTGGTTGGGGGTGTCAGTTACGCAACTTCTCCAGAACAACAAGCCAAAATATTTGCAGAGGAAAATCTATCAAAATATCTGGAAATGATTGAGCCGAACTATAAAGAATTTCACTATAGTACACAAGAACAAGTGATGAAATCATATTTAGGTGAGCCTATAAAGAATTTTATTATAAACCCACAAGAATTTGATGAAAATAAAAATATACTAGAACAATCAAAATCGTATCCGTTTTATGTTTTTCCAGTAATAGTGAATGGTAACGTAGTAACTGACTTTACTGTTATTCTTGTTAACGGAGAATGGCAAGTTGTAGATATTGGTGGTCATTTAAGTAAAATTATTTATGACAAATCTAAAGAAGTAGAAGAAAATAAAATTGTAAGGTATGCTGGCAAAACTTATGTGATAATAAACAAAGACAACAAAGAAATTGGTTACACACCTTATTTTAGTGAACCAAGTACGGGTTTAGATAAAGAAAAGTTGACATCTTCAGACGTTTTGAAAAGGACATTTGCCCACCAAAAGGACGCTTTGTTAAAGCTTAAAAAACAAAGTAGCGAACCCAAGATAAGAAATATTTCTTCCAACCAAGGTTTTAATTTGAGCTTTGACCAAAATATAAGCGTATTTGAACGGGTTGTAAAATATGTGAGTCATGTTTATAAATATAACTAAAAGGTCAACGGAATACTTAATGCCCCCTGCAACAACACAGGGGCATTAAGTATTCCGTTGTGCTAAGATAATAAATGGAAGAATCAAAAGAAAGGAGGTGCGTATGAAATTCCGGATTACCATTACACATTGTCCAGAAAGGCTTAAAGATTAACACAAGGGAACCGTCCCCTTGAGCCCCCTATATGCTGGTAATATTATTTTTATTTCAATCTTCATCACTATCTTTTGCTGCCAACACTATTTCCCCTGAAAAAGCAATAAACGAAAGTCAAGTGATTCATAAAGACACCGTAGCCCCTACAAATAGTAGAACCTTGGACTGAAAATAAACAAATGCGACAAAAAACCTCTACTCATTTTCAAGTTATGACAGTATCTATAATTGCCTCAGCATTAGCAGGACAGTTTGGTGGAGTTAAAGCAGCTTGGACTGCTATAGCAGGGAGCATTGCCTCAAATGCTTATTGCCTTAATAATAAAAATGTTTATGAAACGGTTTACTACTATTATCAACCAAGTTATGATGATCCTCAATTGCCTTACAGAATTAAACAAGTCACCTTTTTCTATGAGGATTCTTCAAGAACTAAACTTATAGATATTAATACAAGATACTATTACAGTAATATGACTTGGTAATCAGGGCATTAAATTATTATGAACTGGGATTTAAATGAATAATTTGATCCCAGTTCATAATATATAATATTGAGATCAAATATACTTATTTATAAAAAGGAGAGGTGATTGTGCAAAGCAACAAAGAATTTCTAGCTAAATGGAAGCCAATTCATGAAAAAGGTTTGTTTTTATTTTTATATAAATATGTTTTATTACCCATAATTTTATTAATTATAACTAATATTGTTTTAATATTAATTTACTCTGTTGATGACGAGATGCTCCATAGGATTATAATGACTATTGTATTATATACTTTATTAATAATATTAATTCAACTTGGACATTGGTTTAAGTCGGAAAAAAGATATAAGAGAATAATAGATATTAATGGTGAAAAAAATTAACCGAGAGAAGATTTTGTCGGGAGAACGGGTGACCTGCTCCCCGAAAACTGGTCCAAAGGAAATGTTAGTCCTGATGTAGTATAACTAAGTCAGGAGGGGACAGTTATGAGAAAACGTTTCACCGAAGAGCAGATCATTGGAATACTTAACTCCCATGAGAATGGGATGCCGGTAGCTGACATTCTTCGGCAACATGGCATTAGCGAACAAACCTTTTATCGCTGGAAATCTAAATACGGCGGAATGGAAGCAAGTGATGCGAAGAAACTTAAGCAGTTGGAAGAGGAAAACCGCAGACTTAAGCTACTCGTAGGTGAACTAACCCTCGACAACCAGGCTCTAAAGTGGGTTATTGAAAAAAACAAGTAAAGCCTGCTCGCAAGCGAAAGCTTGTTAAAGAACTCCAAGATACTTTTGGTATGAGTGAACGCAGAGCGTGCAGGCTTGTTGGTATCGGACGCTCCAGTCATAGATATGTTCCTTCTACTTCAGAAGAGAACGAGGCATTGAAAACGAGAATATCTGAACTTGCCTTTAAGTGGCGTCGCTTTGGATATAGACGAATCCATGCCTTACTTCAGCGTGAAGGACAGAAAGTTAACCACAAGAAAGTATATAGGCTATACCGGCTTGCTGGACTCGCTGTCCGTCGCCGCAAAAGAAAACGTGTTCTCTCTGGAAGGGGCCGCCCCCCCACAGTTACGCCTCAACCGAATGTAAGGTGGTCTATGGATTTTGTTAGTGACTCAACAGCAACTGGGCAGCGATTTAGAGTTTTTGTAGTGATTGATGAAGCAACTCGAGAGTGTCTGGCCAGCGAAGTGGATACTTCAATAACAGGACGGCGTGTGACAAGAGTACTAGATAGAATTGCTATTTACAGAGGTTATCCCAAAGAAATCCTCTCTGATAACGGACCTGAATTTGCAGGACTGACCTTGAATCAATGGGCTTATGAACATAGGGTTATCCAACTGTTTATAGACCCCGGTAAACCAATGCAAAATAGCCATGTAGAAAGCTTTAATGGAAAACTCCGAGATGAATGCCTTAATGAACACTGGTTCAGAGGCGTAAGTGAGGCTCGTCGAATTATTGAAGAGTGGCGTCATGAATACAATACAGTTCGTCCACATAGCGGACTGAGCAACAAAACACCAGTAGAATATGCTACAGATCTGGCTAAAAAAACCTGTGAACAAATTTCGTGACTAACATCCCCTGTGGTACAAAACCTGGGGGCAGGTCACGGGGTCTACCATAGAAAATGAAGCGGTAGCACCCTTATTTTGATATAATAAAAATCAGCGAGGGTGTGGCTCGGGGTCCGGGGTCAGGCTTGACTTCTTGATTTATTTCTTTTTAATTTTTCCATCTTCTGAAAGTCTTACTGAGTTGACTATAGCCTCCTCGCTAGCATTCTTCGTGATAAACTTGGTTAATCGTCTCATAAATAAGCATTTTAATCTGTTACTATCTTCCTTTTCCAACATCGACCTAGAAGTTTTTTCTTATTAAATCATTTCTTAATGTCTTTGCATAACGAGGTTCAAAATAAGTCAATAAGTCAAGCCTGACCCCTTATGCCCCTTATGCCCTGTTCATTACCATAGTACTCCTGACATGAGTGACCATCATGATATTGCAACCATCTATGCAACCATCTATATGGGTAAAAATAAACCTCCTGGATTTTAATTAGTTGCACTCAGGGCATCAACGGACTATCACAGGGGGACGGTTCCGTTGTGCTAAGATAATAAATGGTAGAATCAAAAGAAGGAGGTGCGTATGAAATTCCGGATTACCATTACACATTGTCCAGAAAGGCTTAAAGATTAACACAAGGGAACCGTCCCCTTGAGCCCCCAGGAATTAGAAAAGAGATTACTTTACCCGGAAACCAATTAGAGAACGAATTTTTCTTCGTTCTTTATTTTTTTGCAGAAGATAGAATTTTTTAGACATCCAAATCCTCTTTTCAGACAAGTAAATCCCCCTTTTAGACAATATTGGTAGACATGGGGTTTATTGGTTGATATTATTGGCTCATGGAACTGATATATCCATTTAATTTGGATATACAGCATAGAAATAGATAGTTAGACTAGACGCTAGGGGGTGATTGTAATAGTTTTTTAAAGGATATAAATTATACGATTAGGGAGGATTTGTAATGAAAAAAGGAAAATGGTTAATCGTTTCTTTCATTGTAATGCTTTGTTTACTTATTACCTCAAATGCGTTTGCATCCACAAAGGAAGAGTTGGGTCCAAATGAAATTTTAGTATTTGAAGCAGATGAAATTAATGATGTGAATACTCTTTTTGACAGAGCTCAAAAAGGGGTCTCTGATGTTAAAGCAAAAATTCCAGTTGTAAAATTAAAAGATAATAACGGAAAAAATTTAGATTCAAAAGTTAAAACTTTTGTTACAGTCCAAAAGATTAAGTCTAAAAAGAACTTAAAGTCTGGGTTTGTTTCTGATTCATATCGTATGGATTCTTTTGCAGTTGTTGATAAATCAGCTTTCGAGGATAGTGTTAGCGTTACTAATAAAGAAGTAAAAGTTGCCTCTACTAATAATCTCATTGGATTAGTAGCATTAACTGATCCATGGAGTGGATATGACAAAAATTCTTTTGTGTATGCTCATACTACGACCTATTATGATGTAATGAGATGTGATAGAGGAGGTAGCTCAGGAGGTATTCAACCTCACTATCGTTTTACAAAGGTTACAGGAGCATGGGATATATTAACTAGCTCAGTATCACTCAGTAATGCCTATATTAATGGATCTCATCAATCCACCTTTACTTTTACTAGTTCCTGCCAAAAAGGTCTTAATACTGTATATGGCAATAAAATAAATATTGGAATCCCTGGTGATGGTCAAGTATATACATTAAATTTAAATCCCCCTTACTATTATGGAAATGATGATCTTGGAGCTTTTAACGTTACACAAATGCATGTCAAAATTACCAGAGGTACAACTTCCTATGATTTTGATCTCTATAACTACTTAGGTTAAAATCATAAACCCCGGATTAAATCCGGGGTTTAAAAATAATTTTTTTATAATTGGCATTTATTTTAGATACGTTGCTTGTAAGTACGCGTGGATAAAATACTTATTTATTAGGAGAGTCTAATATAATATGAAACGGTATATGAGTATTCTTTTTTTACTGACTATATTTTTACTAAGCCCAAGCGAATCCTTTTCAAATGAAAAAAATATTATTCCAGTTGAATATAATAGGGATATTAGTCCCAACTCTATAGTAAAATATAATATTGAGAAATATCTCTTCGGAATTGTAAACCGGGAAGATTATTCAATTTCCTCTTTAACACTTGCCAACATGATTTTGGAAGATTCCCACAACATTTATATTTTAGATATCAGGAAAAAGGAAGACTATATAAAAGGCTACATACCAGGGGCTGTAAATTGTTGGCATCATAACATTTGTCAGTTTATTCCTTCTATACCTAAAGATAAGAAAATAATTGTCTATTGTTATTTAGGTCAATCATCTGGCCAAATAGTAGGAGTTCTGAGAACTGCAGGTTACAATGCGTTCTCTCTACAAGGTGGTTGGAATAACGGATGGCTTGAGTTTGCTAAAACAGACGAAGATGCTAGTTGCGGTTGTAGCCCGGCCCCCAAACCATCTTCCTCTATTCACTAGAGGGTATCCTTTAAACCATAAAATCCCAAAGATAATACGAAACTACGCGATGATCAATAGACTTAATAATTAAAGACGTATATATTGGTATGGAAATCACAAAGTTAAATAATTACCAAGGATAATTGTCTAAACATAAGACACTGTATATGTGTGATCGATTATCAATCGATAGTTACGAGAAACAATCAAATGCAAAAAGCACTTTCACGATGATAAATCTTGCTGAAAATACTCTATATAGTCACAATAGATGCAGCAAAAAATTGGGTGATAGCTCTTCTGCAATTTCTTCGGTTTTCTTCCCCAACATGCTTAAATTTCTACCGGCCTGGTCTTTCTATTTTTAAATACATGGAAGGTGGTATGATTTTTGAACTTATCTAAGGTTATTTTTATAATAAATTTAGCCATTTCATTATTCTTTGTAGGTTGTTCAAACCAAAGTAAAAACACTTTTGATAATCCCATTCTTAAAACTATAGAAGTTACAATGGCTTTTGAATCAGAGGGTTTACAACTTGAAAAATCTAATATATTAGCGAATAATTACTTATTAGATGGGGTAAAGCCAGATATCTTTAGAGTTGTTAACAGCAAAGACATTTTATTTATATACTCCTTTAAGCAATATAGTAGTAGAATTAAAAATTCCTCTATATTTAATGATAATGTAACTTTGATAAAAAAATTTAATCCTCTAATAAATGATACATTTCCTTTTATTCGAAAATATGAAGCTAAAAATATTCTGCTTGTTTATATTCCAGAGATAATTAATCCCCCGGATAATAATGTGACGATTAACGATAATCGACTTAAAAGCTTAGAGAATATAGTGTTTAAATTGAATGAAGGAAAGCAGCGTCTTTATAGAGGAGAAAATGATTATTGGAAGGGAGAGGTGCTTGTCAGATACTATGAATATTGGTGGGAAGATCAAAATAAGATGAAGCACTACGAAGGATACTATAGTGAGCAACCGATTATAACTTATAAAGGTCCAGCTTCTAAAGATATTGGGAACATAAATTATAAATATGAAGGTATTGGCGATATTACTGAAGGTAATCAAGTTAATTTGACCCAGGAAGGGACATTAAAAGTTAAGTATCGAGAGAATCACGGTCCTATACCACGTGATGATTCGGTTTTCAAAATCACTATAGAGTGGGGAAATAAAAAAGAAGTCATAGAAATGAGAGGAGTAAATCATGACCCAGCTTTAATAGAAACAAAAAATTCCTAACAGCAACGGACTGCAAGTTTTTCATTTGTGGCGGTGTAAAAGTATCCAAAAACTGATTAATTGCGAATGAAAAAAGGGGTCTACCATGGAAATTGGTAGCGACACCCATAAAAAGATGATAAACTGACAACAGACGAGGGTGTGGCTCGTGGGGTTAGTTGCTCATGAAAATGAGTTAACTCGGCTCTGAAATGCCGCCCTCGTTTTGTTGTTATCCATGACATTTACCGGGATGATGCCGTCCTGCGGGAAGTGGCTCTGTTAGTAGACGTGATGTTGGATAACAACGGGGTGGCGCCATAAAGGGAGGGGTTGTATATGCAACAACAGCACCTGTTAGTCGGCGTGGATGTAGGGTGCCGCAAACATCACGTCGCCATTGGTGGACCGGGCGGGATCACAGAACAATTTGAAATCACACATGACGCTCGCGGCTTTGCGTATTTCTTTGAGCGTGTTAGTGAACAGGCACGACGCCAACGCTTGCCGGTTGTCGTCGGCATGGAAGGCACTAACGGCTATGCCCGGCCCTTAGATCAACTCGTTAAAGACAAAGGGTATACCCTCTTGAATGTCAACAACTTAAAATTGGCGCGGTTTAAAGAAATATTTGCGTCTCCGGCCAAAACGGACAGTATTGATGTGCACAATATCACAATATCAGGGGACGTATCACAGGGGGACGGTTCCGTTGTGCTAAGATAATAAATGGTAGAATCAAAAGAAGGAGGTGCGTATGAAATTCCGGATTACCATTACACATTGTCCAGAAAGGCTTAAAGATTAACACAAGGGAACCGTCCCCTTGAGCCCCCGTCCCCTTGAGCCCCCTGGAGCAGGTCAAAGAATCCCTGCAACCCGTACTGACCGTCAGCGAGATCGAACAGCAGCTCAAACGGCTCAGTCGCCGCCGCAGACAGTTAGTACAGGAGAAAGTCAATGTGCAAAACCGCATGCAGGTGGACCTTCAATCTGTGTGCCCAGGATTTCTTGATATCATTCATAAAGTGGATGCGCTCTATGTATTGCGCTTCCTCAGCTTTCGTTCCGATCTACGCCAGCTAGCCAGACTGAGGCCGGCCACCATCCGAAGCATTCCCGGCATAGGCGTGACCAAAGCGGCGGTGTTGGCACGATGGCAGTCCAGCGCCGTCTTTGGATCGGAAATTGCCTGGGTGGGACCGATGATTGTAGAAGACGCCAAACGCTTGCTGCAACTAAAGGAAGCAATTGATTCGCTGGAAGCCCAACTGGAGGCTTTGGTTAAACAGTCTTTACTAGCAAGAATCCTTGACAGCATCCCGGGGTTCGGGACGATCAGCGCAGCGGAGGTCAGTGGCGAAATTGGGACGATGACACGATTTGCGTCAGAAGCCAGTCTAGCTATCTATTTAGGGATGGCTCCGCTTGACAACAGTTCCGGCAAGCATAAGGGAACGAAATCGCCGCAACAAGTTAATAAACGGGCTAAGGCAGCCATGATGGTGGGCATGGGGCATCATATCCGCAAAGTAGCTGAATCAAAAGCATATTATGAAAAGAAACGGACCGAAGGAAAAAGGCACAATCAGGCCTTGCGTTCGTTAGGTAGACACATTACCCGTGTCTTTTGGAGCATGGTAAAAAACAACCGTCTATACGAAGAAAAAAAACAATCTCCTGTTACATAATTTTATGGTAGCTAGGGAGAATGGGATGTCGTTTCAACTGCCTAACTTCCAATATTTTACTGAATTGGCTCTGGCAGATAAAATCTCTTGACAAATCGAGCGGGATGTTCAGACTTGACTTTTTGATTTATTTCTTATTAATTTTTCCATCTTCTGAAAGTCTTACTGAGTTGACTATAGCCTCCTCGCTAGCATTCTTCGTGATAAACCTGGTTAATCGTCTCATAATAAACATTTTAATCTGTTACTATCTTCCTTTTCTAACATCGACCTAGAAGTTTTTTCTTATTAAATCATTTCTTAATGTCTTTGCATAACGAGGTTCAAAATAAGTCAATAAGTCAAGCCTGACCCCTTATGCCCCAAGAAGTTATCCTTATCACCAGAGAAAACAGAAAAACCGTACTCCATACGACCAAACAAAGATTGGAAACGACGGAAACCCTTAACGATATAGAAAAAAGATTAACCGGAAGCTCCTTTTTCCGCTCCCACCGGGGTTATATAGTAAACCTCAGCCTGATCAAAGAAATTTACCCCTGGGGCAAGAAAGGATACCAAGTTACCTTTTCTGGAACCAAAGAAACAGCCCTATTAACAAATGAGAAATTTAAGGAACTTGAAAAGAGATTACTTTACCCGGAAACTAATTAGAGAACGAATTTTTCTTCGTTCTTTATTTTTTTGCAAAGGGTAGGATTTTTCAGACATCCAAATCCCCTTTTCAGACAAGCAACCCCCCTTTTTAGACAATATTGGTAGACATGGGGGTTATTGGTTGGTAACATTGGTTCAAGAAGAAGATTTTATCTCATCAATGACTAAACAACATCCAGCTCATTCATGAAATCCTGAAAAGCCGAGGCTCTCACTCTTAATCACGCAAATAGAACTGCAAGGAGGAGACCGAGAAGCCTTTGCCTGTACGAGAATAGCATCTCAGAAGCAAAGAAGTAAAGCAAGACCTTTTATTCAACACAGCAAGCTGCGGTGAACAAGACCAAAAAGGACGCAGGTCATCAAGGGCTTTTAGCACTGGTGTGCTAAAAGCAGGAAGAACCATTTTAGTGATGGTATTGTTGTCAAGGTCGAGTAGACGTCGATAATCTCCGTCCTTCTCTTGACACAAAAATATCAGACCCATTTAATGACTTTATTATACGAGAGGAGGAGTTACTATAATGTTGAAACATATACGAAAGTTCGCTGTAATAGTGTTTTTTTTAATCGTAATTTTAATTGTCAGTTTCTACGTTAAATCTCTCAATAATGAATATGTGTTAGATATTACAGTAGCAAATACATTTTATGAGATATCTGATGGATTTGTTTACTTTGGTAGGCCGACCTGCCCTAGTTGTGAGCTTTTTAAACCCTTACTAACAGAAGTAGCAAAAGAAGAAAACATACAAGTATATTATTTTAATACGGATTATTTTAGAAATAATTCTCTTCTTACTGAGGCTGAATTGAAAGAAATTTTTGAAAAATATCAGATTCAGCAAGTGCCCATATTGATAAAATTAGTGAATGGCTCACTTGATAGTAGCTTTGGTGCAAATTTTATCGAAGAAGAATCGGGAAAGATAAAAGAAGAGATAAGAGATTTTGTTACATATAAAGAACTCCCCATTGAGTATATACCGCATTATACGATTGTAATAATATTATTCATTATATCAATATTAATTATTGTCATGCTATTTTTATTAAAAAATAAAATAAAATCAAAAAAAATCATTTTTATCCTGTTGATGACTAATATATCTACCATTATTATATTAATTTTCTCAATAAAACCAATGATGGATTATCTCGAACATAATAATCTTTCGAAAGACCCTAAAATGGTTATTCTGCTTTTGATGACAATTGTAATTAACCTTGTTTCACTAATAAAATTAGTAATAATGTATAATAAATTTCAAAAAAGAGAAGATGGAACAGAAAAATCAGGTTCAGATACTATTAGCGAGATATGAAAGATTTCTACTTCTCGTTTAACTGTTATTATGTATCTTTACATCAAGTGCAAATAAATAAGATTTTTACAAGTATCCTTCAGAATTTGCAATTTAACTGGCTTTCTTACAAGGTACTCTGGAAGTTTAATATTTGCGCATAACTTAGTGCAGTAATATATCAACTAGATTTTAATCTGTGAATTATAAGATGGAAAGGGGATGATGTAAGATGTATAAGAAAAATTTGTAACCGCACAGAAACCAATGTTAAATCTAATTTTGAGGAGTTTTTGTAATGAAGAATTTGAGTAAGTTGTTTTCATTGTTGCTTGTTGTTATGATGGTTATTGTCTCCACAACAACCGCAACTGCATTTGCTGGAGAAGATTCCAGTAAAAATGTGCTGAGTGAGGTCGATCAGCTTAAAGCAGACATAGCAGAAATTGAGAGTGTTGACCTTAATGATCTCCAAGAATTCTACAATCAAAATAAGGATTGGATTGAAGATGTAAACACCAGGCTTGAGGAATACATGGCAGACATCCCCGAAGATCAAAGAGACACTGTATTGAAAGAATTACGTGGAGATAATCCATATGCACGAGCTGCTTCGGATTATTTTGATACGTACACCTATCATTATAGGGGTGACTTTTGGACATATAGTATGACACCTAAAACGTCAACCCGATTGATGTGGCCTTATGCTGAGGCTGGCTGGATTGAACTGGGCAGGATCTATTCTGGTTTACGTAATGATAACGGTAGCTTATACAACCAATATAAGTGCCACTTTGATTTGGTAGTTGAAGCAGATTGGGATATAGAAGTAGGAAGACCACTTGTAAGTTATGTTGAAACTGTTAAAAAACTTTGTAATCCCTAGCATGTTAAAAATGTTATATAATGTGTGATGGCTGAAATGCTTAAGTAGTGTGTTCTATTGCCACTTAATTGCTTTTCTGCGCGGAATCTGACAGCGCTGGCGAGGGTAAAGACCTTGTCGGCGCTTCACTCTGGCCTGATCGTTGTAAAACTACCTTTTCCCGTTTACGAATCTATAAGTGATTATGAACTGAATGGTAAATGGATTTTGTTAATAGTGTCTACGCTTATATAAGCTTTTGCTTGTGAACATACTTAATAATTAGCATTAAAATAAATAGGAGGAAAATATATGCCTGCACTTATTATTAGCTTAATATTAATAGTTTTATGTGTTTATTTTGCAGTGTTTTATTTTAAAAAAACCGAAAAAAAAATCAATTTAGAAAAAAGAGGAATCAACATTGTAATTTTTGTTTTAAGCCTAATTTCTTTAATTATTTCTTTGAAACTATTTTGGAATATGGGTGTGTATGTAGATGATTACGGCTCATCCCCTGTCCTTGTATCGGGCGGATGGTTTTGGCTTAATATGGATTGGCTTAGGCTAGGTTTACTTTTTGTTCTCTGCGTAATTTCAGGATTGAAACTAATTAAGCGGCCTAAATAAGTGTTTATTATATTTAGGTATCCTGGTATATCGGGAGCGGAGGGTTGTATACTGGAACATAGGGGGACGGTTCCGTTGTGCCAAGATAAAAATGGTAGAATCAAAAGAAGGGAAGGTGCGTATGAAATGATGGATTAAGCCTGCGGCAAATAGCCGACAGAGCAATTTCCCATGACGCTTTGTTTGCTATACCCATTTTCTCTGAATCCGGTGCCTGACGTCGATTCTGTCCATATATCGCTCTTTTCAATCTTGTGAAATACGGTGATTTCGGGGGCTATCCGGAGAAAATCGTGAAATTATTAGAGAGGATGTAAATTATGAAAAAACATTTCGGATTTCACTAATATGTTTAGCTTTTATTTTTATGTTTGGGAGCATAGCCCTGGCAAATCCAGCACAAGGAGATACTTTTACCTTAACACCGGAGCAAGTAAAGTTATTTAAAGAAAAGGCTCTTCAAGATGGGATTGATGAAGTAACTCAAGAGAAGTTGTTAAAAAAATTAGAAAAGGGAGAACTTCTTGATTGCATGAATCCAGAAAAAATTAAACAAGCGCAAAAAAATACGAAATTAACTATTGACAAACCTAGAGCAGAATATACTTTTGAAGACGGAAGTAAATGGGTGACAGAAATAACAATTTTAGACTCTAACAAAACTAAAGATATCGGCCCTATGGTCAACTTAACTCGTGATGTAAAAGTCTATCAGGGTTCTTCACTTTACTTAGTTCACCTGCAATAATGTCCTGATTAAAGCAATAGACTTTTTTATCCCTAACACTATTGATCCAATCGTTAGCCCAATCTGCAGTAGTGATATTTGCATAAAATTGAGTACAAAAGCTCAAGAAACTTCTTCCTCAAGCCCAGCTACCGCAAGGTTTAAGTGGAAAACTTTGAGTTTTGGTACATGGGTAGATTGCTATTTACAACTCAATGTGGGCAACGATACCTATTGGAATACCTATAGTATGTAATTAAAATGCCCCAATCAATTGATTGGGGCAATAAATTTGATTTTTATTAATATAAATATATATAATATAATAAAATAACTAATCTACCATAATTTTTGGAGAGTAGAATGAAAGCATGTTTATATGAGTTAATGGTGCTAACTTTTATCATACATTTAATTGATACATTATCTTATTCCGTAAGACTTAACTCAGTTAGAAGTGGGCAATTCGCATTGTCCATGTCTTTTTTTAATTTGTTTGTTCTTGTTTCAAGAACAGCCAATACCTTTCAAGCACCTCTTATCGGTAGTTTGATTGGTATAAGTATAACAAGCGGGATCGAACCTTCTTTAGAGCTACGAAAAATAATTTTTTCATCGACAATCGGCACATTGGTTGCTATTTTTTTGATCCCCTGGTTTCTCAGAATATTTTCTGCGGCTGTGAAAAGATTAGATCTGCAAGGTTCCGTTCTGTCAGTATTAGTAGAAGCATTTAGCCTTTCAACTATGAAACAGCTAATTAGGAAAGCTGTAAAGCCCTCCAGGTCAATGATCAGCACAATCCGTTTTAATAATATACCAAAACGATTATTGATTTTAAATACCGTCATTACAGGTATTTATACAATCGGTGTTTTATCCGCTAATTATTCGGCAATGTTCGTTGCAGAACAGGACCGTCTGGCTGCTGCCTCTTCCGCAGGCATGATTAATGGAATTGCCACGATAATGTTGACATTATTTATTGATCCTAAAGCTGCAATCATAACAGACCAAGCATTAAAAGGGGATAGACCCTATAATGATGTAAAAGCATTGGTGACTTTGTTAATTGGTACAAAACTTTTAGGGACTATTTTGGGTCAATTTTTATTTTTACCTGCAGCTAAATTGATTGCCTACTTCTATAATAGTTAGGATTTTGAAAGGTCCGGTTGCGGGGTCAGGCTTGACTTATTGATTTATTTCTTATTGATTTTTCCATCTGAAAGTCTTACTGAGTTGATTAATAATGGTGAAAAAAATTAACCGAGAGAATGAAACATAGGGGTCCAGGGGGACGGTTCTGTTGTGCTAAGATAAAAATGGTAGAATCAAAAGAAAGGAGTTGTGTATGAAATGCCGGATTACCATTACACATTGTCCAGAAGGCTTAAAGATTAACACAAGGGAACCGTCCCCTTGAGCCTCCCGTTGATCCTGAGCAGGATAGTTTTGAGAGATAGTCAGGGCATTACGACATACTGTTTCGATTGACCTTTAATAAATGGCTGACTATAATGCCCTAAAACTTTGGGTCACAAGGAGGGAAAAATTATAATGAAAGTATGGAGAAATGAAACCGATATATCCTGGGTATTAAAATAAAGGTTGTGATGGTTCCGTTTATTCTATTTACATATATGAAGGGGTTTTTATGATAGCTATTGCTTTTTTTTTATTATGGCTATGGGTAGCATTTGCAATTTGTTCGCATTTAATTATAACTGTCATTGTTTATCAGGATGCAAAAAGATTAAATATAACTTCCTTAAATATTTCCCCAGTCTTATGGGCGTCCATATCTTTTGTGTTACCCATAATAGGAATGTTTATATATTGGATCATGAACCATTCATCCCTTAATGTAAAAGGGCATTAATGAGGAGAGACTACTCAAAAAAGGAGTAGGAGTCAGACTTGACTTATCAGCCTATTGCCGAAGAAGCTTAATTGGTGGGTTAGAGTGAAAACTGGGGTTAAAATAACAAAATGAAAAAGTCTCATTTCGCCCCAGCCAGGTTCAAGCAACACAGGGGGACGGTTCCGTTGTGCTAAGATAATAAATGGTAGAATCAAAAGAAAGGAGGTGCGTATGAAATTCCGGATTACCATTTACACATTGTCCAGAAAGGCTTAAAGATTAACACAAGGGAACCGTCCCCTTGAGCCCTCAAGCTTGCATAGTTAAGGGATTTCGTCCCTGTTAGGGATTATATGTGTCTACTGAAGCTGGTTAAAGGCATGCCTAAGTGATATTATTTTATAATAAATGATATTAAAATGTGTAAGGAGATAAAAATGGATAACGATGAAAAATTTATATCTAAATGGAAACCTATACATGAGAAAACCATGGTTAAATATGTGTTGCAAGAATCATTAATTATTTTGTTAATCTTAGTTTTTTTGAATGTTGTTTTGTACTGGATATACCAACCGGTCAGTAAAGATGCCATATATTGGGTTGTTGTGATTAATACATTTTCTTTTTTAATTATCATAGTAGGTAGAGTATTATGCTGGCTTAAAGGAGAAAAAAGATATAGAAATATTATAAATAACAAATAACTCTGCATGAAGAAGTTGCGGGATCTGGCTTGACTTATTGATTTATTTTTTTATCAATTTTTCACCTGGGTCGAATTGGGAGATTGGGGTCACAGAACATAGGGGCAGAACATAGGGGGACGGTTCCGTTGTGCTAAGATAAAAATGGTAGAATCAAAAGAAAGGAGGTGTGTATGAAATGCCGATTACCATTACACATTGTCCAGAAGGCTTAAAGATTATCACAAGGGAACCGTCCCCTTGAGCCTCCTTTATTCGAGCTGGTTGTGAATAGTGGACAATGTTTCAGCTTACCTCACAAGAGAGTTAGGTCTGAGTTATATAAGTCCATGTTTATAAATACAACTTAAAAGGTGTTAAGCGTCAATAAATAAAAAATGACGGGAAGGCGAAAATAAAATGCCCTCCCACTTTTTTATTATTCGGTTATATATATGTAATGTATTGACCCCTGCGAAAGCTGCTGCGGGAAATAATGATGTTTTGGAGTTCGCAGAGTTTAAAGGGGATTTGGAAGATACGTTTATGGCAGTAACCGAGGAGGCTGGCCAATAGGGATTAGTTCACCTGCTTTTTCAGTTGAGCAGCAGTGAAAGATATTTATTGTTCTTATGTATGCCCGAACTGGGCTTGCTGGATTTTGTGGTGCCAGGTTTAACAGTGAAGTAATCAGCAGGGAGAAGGGAGAAATAAACCTTTATATAAAAAATATTATTATATAATTTAAAATATTTTATTTAATAAACATATTAATAAAATTATAAAATAATAAATAAAATAAAATGATAAAATATATAAATTGTTAATTAAATAATCTTGACTTGTGTTCGAAATATCAATAAGATGAGGGTAAGAAACAATATAAAAAAGTTATAAAATTAGCAGCAAAATTATCTAAATTTAAAAAATATTAAAATAATTATAATTATTCTTAAGCTAAAGCAGTACTATAAAAAATTATGGGCAGCAGTACATATAAGTAGTTGTTATTGTGGTTTTTACTTAGAAAAGATAAGCAACTCCCCCAATGTGTTTTTTATTTCACAATGGTTTAATTAAACCACATCGTCAGATGAAAATAACGGGGGGAGAAAAAATATGGGAACAAGGGCTTATTTTTTAGTTAATGTGGTTGATGAGGTGAACCAGCAGGAGTTTGTAAGAATTTTAAGGGAATTGGAAGAAATGCTGGAGGTTGATTTTGTTGATCCTGTAGTCGGGGAATGGGATATGGTTGTAATGATTGAGGCGCCCATTACTGTTGAAGCTGTGGCCAGGAAGATTAAAGAGCAGGCCTGGGTAAAAGAGTTAACGACATTGAAGATAGTAAGCCTTTTTGAAAGGCACAGGGCATCGAAAAAGGAACTGCTGGCAGCTCTCCAACACAAAGGAGAATAGCCATGAAATCAGCCGGTCGTTTATTAAATAAACAGGACAGTTCAAATCCCTTCGCCATAATTGATCACATTGTACGTGAACATAATTTGACTGAAGGCTCGGCCATTGTGATCCTGCAGCAAATTCAGGCGGCCTATGGTTATGTGGGTAAACCAATGTTGGAGCGTGTGTCCCAGCTAACCGGTATCCCATCCAGTGTCCTTGGCAGCATTGTAACCTTTTATACCCAATTCAGGCTTGAGCCCATGGGTGAAAATTTAATTCAGGTTTGTCATGGCACAGCCTGCCACCTGGCTGGAGCTGAAAGGATATCAGAGGTACTTCGTCAGGAAACCGGTGTCCCGGAAGGCAAAACCAGTGTGGACGGCAAATTTACCGTTAAAAAAGTTGCCTGCCTCGGTTGCTGTAGTCTGGGCCCGGTAGTCACCGTCAATGATGAGACCTTTGCCAGAGTTACACCGGAAAAAGCCCGTCAGTTAATAAAGGAGAAGCGTAATGACTGCCGGTGTAATCATTCAACTGATCATGACTCCCCGGAGGAGGTGATACCAGTTGATTAATAGGGATAATCAACTTACAAATGCCTCGCCGGAAAATACGGCCACGGTCACCGTTGGTTTAGCCAGCTGCGGCATAGCTGCCGGAGCCCAAAGGGTTTACGAGACCTTTACAGAAGTCCTGGAGGATCTTCCGGTACGGTTGGACTTCAGCGGATGTATGGGTATTTGCTATCAAGAGCCTCTGGTGGAAATTAAAATTGACGGACAGCAATATATCTATGGCAAGGTTCAGCCGGAACGGGTCAAAAGGATTGTTGAGGAACACCTGCAGGCCGGGAATCCCATTACAGAGTGGCTTGTTGCCGCAGATAAGCTTGAAACACAGGATTGTGAATTTTTAAATCGCCAGCAGAGAATCCGCTAAAGTATTGCGGTGTGATCAATCCCGAAATAATAGATAGCTACCTGGCGGTTGATGGGTATAAGGCCATCGCCAAGGCACTGCAAACCATGAGTCCTGACCGGGTGATCGAAGAGATTCAACGGTCGGGGCTAAGGGGAAGAGGCGGCGGTGGATTTCCCACAGCCACCAAATGGTCGCTGACCAGAAAGTCTCAAGGTAAAGAAAAGTATGTAATCTGCAACGCAGATGAAGGGGATCCCGGTGCTTTTATGGACCGCAGTGTGCTGGAAAGCAATCCCCACAGTGTGCTGGAGGGTATGCTGCTAGCGGGCTATGCCATGTGGGCAAATACCGGCTACATTTACATCCGGGCTGAGTATCCTCTGGCTGTTAAACGACTGAAGATCGCTATTACAGAGGCTAGAAACAAGGGCTTTTTAGGGGAAAACATATTGGGCAGCGGGTTTGATTTTGATATTCAGATTCGGGAAGGTGCCGGAGCCTTTGTCTGCGGAGAGGAAACAGCCTTAATCATGTCAATTGAAGGGAAAAGGGGTATGCCCCGCATACGGCCCCCATTCCCCTCGGAAGCCGGGCTTTGGGAAAAACCGACTTCCATTAATAATGTGGAAACCTTTGCCAATGTGCCCTGGATAATTTTAAATGGAGCGGATTCTTTCAATCAATATGGTACTGAAACCAGTAAAGGCACCAAGGTATTTGCCCTGGCCGGAAACATTGCCAGGGGAGGATTAATTGAGGTGCCCATGGGTATCACCTTAAATAAGATAGTTTACGACATCGGAGGAGGTCTGGCTTCCGGAAGGAAACTTAAGGCCGTCCAAACCGGTGGACCCTCTGGTGGATGTATTCCAGCCAGCCTGGCAGATACCCCGGTGGATTACGAATCACTTAGAAAAATTGGGGCTATAATGGGTTCCGGCGGCCTGCTAATTATGGATGAGTCCACCTGTATGGTGGATATGGCTAAATTTTTCTTAAACTTTACCCAAGAAGAGTCCTGTGGTAAGTGTACCTTTTGTCGCATAGGAACAAAACGTATGTTGGAAATTTTAGAGAGAATAACGAATGGTAAAGGGCAAAAGGGAGACATAGAATTGCTGGAGGAATTAGCCGACAAAATTAAAGCAGGTTCCTTGTGCGGGCTGGGCCAAACGGCACCCAACCCGGTTTTGACCACCATTAAATTTTTCCGTGAAGAATATGAAGCTCATATTCTTCATAAATACTGCCCCGCTAAAAAATGCAAAGCCCTCATTAGATATGAAGTGTTGACGGATAAATGTAAGGGCTGTGGACGTTGCAGCAAGGAATGCCCTGTCGGTGCCATCACCGGTGAAAAGAAGAAGCCCTTCATTATTAATGAGGAAAAATGTGTCCGCTGCGGTCTCTGCACCAATGTTTGTAAGCTAGAGGCCGTTCAGGTGGTATCCGATGGCGGGAAAGGGGGCAGGGAAAGATGTCTAAGGTAAAATTCACCATCAATGGAAAGGAATTATATGCTGCAAAGGGCAGCAATCTCTTAGAGACAGCACGAAAAAACGGTTACAATATTCCCTCCCTGTGCCATGATCCCCGGCTGGAACCCTTTGGTTCCTGCAGGTTATGTCTGGTGGAGATCGAGGGAGCGAGGGGTCCGGTGCAGTCCTGTGGAGCAACGGTACAGGAAGGTATGGTTGTCAGGACAGATTCCCCAAAAATAAATGAACTGCGGCGCATGGCCACGGAGCTGTTGCTTTCTGAGCATTGCGGGGATTGTGTTGCCCCGTGTCAATTGGCCTGTCCTGCGAAAATCGATATTCAGGGCTTTGTTGCCCATATTGCCAACGGACAGCCGGGAGAGGCAGCCAAACTTATTAGAGAAAAATTACCCTTGCCGTCATCTGTGGGGCGGGTATGCCCCCGTTTCTGCGAAACTGAATGCCGCCGGAATCTGGTGGATGAACCTGTTTCCATATGTGCCTTGAAAAGGTTTGCCGGTGATTTTGAATTAATCGCCGGAAGTTCTCACACTCCCAAAGTTAAAACTGATAGCGGCAAACAAGTGGCTGTTGTTGGCGGGGGGCCGGCGGGATTAGCGGCAGCCTATTACCTGGCCCTGGAGGGTCACCGGGTAACAATCTTTGATGCTGCCCCTAAACTGGGAGGAATGATGCGTTATGGCATTCCCGAATACCGCCTGCCTAAGGAAGTGCTGGATCAGGAAATACAAGCAATTGCAGGACTATGCCAAAATGTATTTCTCAACAAGGTGATGGGGCGGGATTTTACAATTAGTCAATTAAAAAAGATGGGATTTAATGCCGTTTTTATCGGGATAGGCTCCTGGGCCAATCAGAGTCTGGGGCTGTCGGGTGAAAAACTGGCGGGGGTTTACTCAGGCATTCAGTTTCTAAGAGAGGTTGCTTCCGGGAGAAGGGTTCCGGTGGGAAGCCGGGTTGTGGTAATCGGTGGCGGTAACACAGCAATGGATGCGGCCCGGACTTCGGTAAGGCTAGGGGCCGGAGAAGTAACCGTGGTCTACCGCCGTTCTCGCAATGAAATGCCGGCAAGCCGCCATGAAGTCGAACAGGCTGAAGAAGAAGGAGTAAAATTTGAGCTATTAACTGCACCCGTTGGTTTTATAGGTAAAGACGGTAGGGTACAGGCAATTACATGCATTAGAATGTGCTTGGGTGAACCGGACAACTCGGGGCGTTGCCGGCCAGTACCAATAGAGGGTTCCGCATTTGAAATTCCGGTGGACACCGTCATAACGGCAACTGGGCAAAAATTGGATTTATCCAGCATTCAGGGAAGTTCTGAAATTACTCTGGGATCGAGAGATGTCATTAAGGTAGACAAAGCAACTCTTCAGGGTGATGCCGATTGGATATTCGCAGGCGGAGATTGCGTAACCGGACCGGCTACAGTGGTAGAGGCGGTTGCGGCAGGGCGCAAGGCAGCCGATTCAATCAACCTTTATCTCCAAGGCAAGGAAGTAAAACCCCGGGAAGCTGTCTTCAATTGTTCCAGGGGTACTCTGGCGGAAATAGATCCTGAGGAATTTAATCAAAAGGAGAAGAAAGCCAGGGTGTCTATGCCAACCATGCTGCCAGAGACAAGAAAACACAGTTTTTATGAATTTGAGCATGGTTTGAGTCAGGAAATGGCTTGGCAGGAAGCAAATCGTTGTCTCTCCTGCGGATGTCTGGATATTTTTGACTGCCGACTACGGGATTATGCCACCAGATTTAAAGTAAAAACAGAAAGGTTGGGTACCGGGAAGAAAACCCATTCCATTCTGGAAGGTCATCCTCATATCATCAGCGATCCAAACAAATGTGTACTGTGCGGCAATTGTATCCGGGTTTGTCAGGAGATTATGGGTATCGGGGCTCTGGGGTTTGTAAACCGTGGTTCAGAGACGGTGGTTCTTCCTTCCCTTAATACCCCCCTTGCAGAAACCCTTTGTACGTCCTGTGCACAGTGTGTAGAAATCTGCCCCACCGGGGCACTGACGGTGAAGAATTCACTGGCCAAACCAGGTCCCTGGCGGACTGATAAAGTAGAATCAATTTGTTCGCACTGCAGCATTGGCTGCAAGCTGGATCTAAGTGTGTCGGGACAGAAAGTTGTTTCCGTAACCTCCTCAGAAAACTCAGATTATCGGGGAGATATATGCGGCAAGGGAGCCTTTCAATATTCCGTTATTAACGGCGGCAGGCGGCTGGTAAAACCACTGGTAAGTAAAAAAGGGCGCCTTGAGCAAGTGGAATGGACAGAGGCACTGGAATCCGCCGCCAGAGTAATGACAGAGGTACGGGAGTCAGCCGGGCTTAACAGCATAGCTGTGGTTGTAGCGCCTGGCCTGACCAATGAGGAAAATTATTTAGCCTATAAGCTTGCCAGAACGGTACTGGGTACTAACCTTGTTCTGGGAGCGGTTCCTGTAGGGGTGCTCCCCGGTATGGCTAGAGAGCATATCCCTTCCTTTGCAGACTTAAGCAACAGTGATCTTATTCTGGCAGTTAGCGAAAATGGTTTTGACCAGTATCCCGTAATGGCTGCGAAAATAAGAAGGGCAGTAAAAAGGGGAAGCAAACTTTTAACCTTGAGTTCTAGCACCAATGTACTAGAATCCTTGGCCAATTCTTCCCTTAGAATTCCCAAGAAGAAGTACCGGGACCTACTTCACGCCTTTTGCAGCTATGTACTGCAGTATGAACTAATTGCCCCTGAGGTCGAACAAAGTTACTCTGAAAAAATTGAGCCGGCTAGGGAGCGGTTTGTGGAAGATTTTTATGAGTTAGTCGGGTCACTCTGGGTTAAACCACATAAAATCGTGGAGTTTATTCACCAAATTATACGGGCCAAGAGTCCAATTTTAGTGGTGGATGGGTTCAGATTAACCAACCCCGAGCTTGAATTATTAGCTCAATTCGCCCTGTTAACAGGCAACCTCGGTTTTCCGGGAAGGGGAATAATTTCACTATACCCCCATAGCAACATACAGGGTCAACTAAATCTGGGCGTGGGGGTTGGAGAGGATATTTATTCCAACCTGTTGGAGGAAATCAAAGGCCGAAAGATTCAGGGGATGTTAATCATTGGGGATGGATCTGCCCTTGACCAGCAGTTGTTCCAATCTGACCTAAGAAAGGTAGTAATTACGCCGCTGACCAATGAAGATCTTACAGCAGATATAGTACTGCCGGGATCTGTTCTGGCTGAAACAAGTGGCAGTGTTACTAATTCTGAAGGCAGTGTACGGCGTTTAAAGCTCGCGATTCCTCCTCCCGGAGGCAAAGAGAATTGGCAGATCCTCATGGAATTGGCCCGGTTGCTGGGATATGAAATGGGTTACCACAGCCCGGATAAAATATTTAGTGATATGGTAAATCAGGTAATGAAAGGATAAAGCTGTAAAAGTAGATGGAAACAAGTTTGAAAGAGGGTTCTACCCTTCAAACTTGTTTCCGGAAATAGCCATTCGGTTAACCTACCGTGAGAGGTGTGAGCGGCCATGGGATAACTGATAAAAATGTTAGTATTTTTGTAGAACGGGTAACCAGAGCTCAAGAAGATGAACGGCTCAGAATATCACGTGAGCTACACGACACCACCATTCAGTCCCTTATAATGGTTCTTCATCAATTGGAAAGATATTTATCGGACAATCAGGAATTAAACATTATGCACATGCGGTTTATAATAAATATTCAAGACTCAATAAAAACAATACTGCAGGAGGTTCGCCATCTTAGTCAAAATTTACGACCATCTATTATCGACCATTTGGGCCTGCTGCCTGCTATAGAATTTTTATTGCAGACATTGGAAATCAGTTCGTCAATAAAAACTATTTTACACATTGAAGGAAAGAGCAGACCCTTAAATAAAGATATGGAGCTAATTGTCTTTCGTATCATTCAGGAGGCCTTAAGTAATGTTAAACGGCACTCTGAAGCTAATTTAGTGGAAGTCACCATAAAGTTTGAAGAAGATATCAGGTTTTATATAGCGGACAACGGGAAAGGGATTGAAGATTCAGCTACATCTATGCTGGATTTTATGCAACAGGGGAAACTGGGACTGGCTGGCATGTCGGAAAGGGCAAAACTTCTGGGAGGGGATATGAAAATTGTTTCCTCAGCGGACAAAGGTACCACTATTGAAATATGTATTCCGGAAGGTCCCACTCCTAACCTTCGCACCTATTAACCTCAAGGAATGAGAAGGGAGGAAAAACGGTGGATAAAATATCTATTATGCTGGCAGATGATCATGTTGTAGTAAGGGAGAGCATACGTAGATTTTTAGAGGATGAAGATCTTTTTCAGGTGGTGGGGGAGGCCGGTGACGGTGAAAGCGCGGTGCACATGGCTGTGACCCTAAAACCGAGGGTGGTAATTATGGATATTGATATGCCGGGAATAAACGGCATTGAAGCTACCAGAAGGATTAAAAAGCTTTGCCCTGAATGTTCGGTACTGATTCTAACTGCTTATGATTATGAACAATATATTTTTGCTTTACCGGAGGTGGGGGCCTCCGGGTATCTGTTAAAAGATGTTAGCGCTAGGGAATTGGTTAATGCTGCCAAGGCGGTTTATAGAGGTGAGTCAGTTTTACACCCGACTATAGCCGGTAAGTTGTTAAGACGGTTAGGGTCCATTGGCAAGCAAGAACCGGAAAACCCGGATTTCTTAACTGACAGAGAGAAAGAAGTTCTAATTTTAGCTGCTGCCGGTTTAAAAAATAAGCAGATAGCCAAAAAATTATTTGTAAGTGTTAGAACCATTGAGGCACACATGAGCAATGTTTATTCAAAGTTAGGTGTAACCTCCAGGACAGAAGCAATGTTAGCTGCAATGAAAAAGGGTTGGATTAACCTTAATGAATTGAATCGGAGAGATACAGAGGGATGTTCCTTTTCTGTCACCTTTGGATGAATAATCTATTCGTTGGCTGATTCAATTTTGGCGAAAACCTGAGTTGATTTATTTTCTTTCTCTATTTTCTAAATCTTAAGGTAAAGGTATATTGCCCTGTATTCTTTGCTTTGTTGAAGACCTTTTGCCAAAAAGATATTTTGATCCTCGAATCTAGCGACTAGGATTTATTATTAAATCTGTCTCTTACCCTTTTATCACTTGTGACAAAAGGAACGTCCTCTTTTCCCTTTAAAAAGCACCTGCCAGGTGCTTTTTAATCTTTAGATCAGTATAAAACATTTAATACAAAATATTAATTAATTCAAAAACAAAACAAAAATATTATAGAATAAAGATAATAAAATAGCTATAATTAAAAAGGCCTTTTATGTAAAAGGTCGAAAAACTTCGTATTAATACTATTGCATAATAACCAGGAAGTAGCAGAATTAAATAATTCAGACATACAAAAGGACCTTTCAGACAAGCATATACCCTTTTTAGACAATCGGAGAAGGTATACAACTTTAGAAAACAAATAAGCACAGGAGGTCGTTTTCAGTGGATGTAAAAATAACGGAGGCTACAAGTCTGAAATAATCAGTTAAAAGTATCAGCAAAGTAAAGTGAACACAGCAAAGCAAGCCATCGGTTGATGACTAAAAAAGATCTGGATTTTGCAAAAATCAAGAAGCAGCGCGAATCCGGTAACCTTGTGTTCTAGCCAAAATAATCGCTTGTTCTACGGTGATTTCGCGGCTTACTGGAAGAACATCTGCCTTTCTATATAACTCAGCATTATACGATTCTTTCTTTTTCAGGATGTTGTAAATAGCGGTAAGAAGCATTCTCGCAATAGCAATAATCGCCTTTTTATGACCACGACGTTGCTTAAGTCTCAAATAGCGGTTGCGGATTTCAGGATGCTTCTCGCTTTTAACTACAGCGGTTGCACATTGTACCAGAAGCGGCTTAATATAACAGCCAGCTCTTGAAATCCTTACTGATTTTTTCTTTCCAGCACTTTCGTTATTCGTAGGTGTAAGCCCTGCCCAAGAGCAAAGATGCTTAGCTGTCGGGAACACGTCCATATTAACACCTATTTCTGAGATCACTGCGATGGCTGAAAAAATGTTCTTAAAGGACGGAACAGTTAAGATCAGGTCAATTTGACCGGTGTAGGGCTCCGAAAGAGAAAGGATAATTTTTTCCAGGTCAGCTTTTCGTGACTCAAGATCTTTGTAGTGCCGCTTAATTACCTTAAGTTTTTCAGCTTGTTCAGGCGTGATAAAACCGTCAATGGCCAGTTCTAATTCAGGAAGTTTCTCCTTCATAGAAGCGTGAACGAGTGGTTCTATGTCGAAATTATTGTCCAAAGGATTCTCCAAAAGCTTGTTAATGATGTTCATAGAACTTTTGCCAAAGGTATCAGAAACAACATTTCCAAGCTGAATATTGGATACGGTTAAAGAATTTTGCAGACGGTTTTTCTCGCTTGACATAAAGTTAGTCAGTTTAAAGCGGTAACGCATAAGGTCACGAAGCTGCCTGATTGCAAGAGGAGGCATAAAGCTTCCGGCTACAAGATCATGCTTGAATAGGTCAGCAATCCATTTAGCGTCTTTTTTGTCAGTCTTCTTACCGCGGATAGCTTTGACGTATTTAGGATGAGCTAGGACGATGTTGCAGGAGTCTTCAAGAACATTAAACACGGGAATCCAGTACTTTCCTGTGGATTCCATGCAAACATCCTTGCAGTCGTTTTTACAAAGCCACTGTGACAGCTCTTGCAGACCTTTTGTGTAAGTAGAAAAGCGATGGCTTTTGTAGGTGGTAACCCCTTTGTTGGTAGTAGCAATACAAGCAACTACGAAGGTTTTGTGGACATCAATACCACAACAGACTTGGTAAACGATCTTTAAAGCCATAGGGGAAACTCCTTTCAAAGAATTGCAGGGATAAACAGCATTGACTGATTGCCTGGCAATAAACGAGTAATGTTTAAACAAAGATAAGTCTGCGTGCTCGAAGACACACTTATTTGTGCTTGGAAAGGCAATCCACACATATATAAATGCGGTCACTCCAGAATGGAGCAACCCACTCACCTCCTCGTGATTTGTAGTTAACTGTTATCCCTAGGAGTTTAGAATAATAAAAAAATCGTTCAAAACCAACGTATTTCATTACGTTTTGTGCCTTGAGCGAAGCGAAAGGTATGACTATATAAATGAATAATTTGGATGATATCGTCAGAGCAAAAGAAAAATTGGAACTGATAGTTCCTCCCGAAAGATCTGAAGGCAACGATATCTTTATCATGGATACTCATTCAAGTACTTTGAAAAATAAAAAATTTCCCGTCTTTTACATTAAATCATTAGCTATAGGAATCTTAATTATTTTATTGCTTGCAGGAACTGGCGCTGCTGCATATGCCCTATCGGGAGAGGGGTTTTATAAACAGTTTTTTGCTGATAAAGCAAATAGCAATGCAGAAAACCATTATAGCTATATAAATACGGAACAAATTAATGATATGGCATCAACCACCGTTGTGAATACGGATGTACTCACCATTGATATTTTGAGTATGACCATAAGCGGGAATACTGCGGAATTTATGTTGAAAGTTACAGCCAATAAACTGGATAGTGTACTTCATGATACCGGAATAGAGCCGCTTAAAAACTACAGGTTCAATAATGATATAGGTGGAAGCTTGTTTAAGAATTTTGAAAGGGCATCTACCAGATATTATTACAGCGATGAAGATGAAAGACTTGCCCCCAATCAATTTGAAATATTGTATACGCTGATCGGCACGGATACTTTTAAGAAAGGGCAATATACAATAAAATTAAGTCATTTCGGTTATTTTACCGCCAATAATGATAAAGTCACGGACTTTGTATCCATATATGACGGTAGTTGGCAGTTTGATATTGCTTTTGATCCCGTTTCGGACATTAGTAAAAGCGTATTTGTCAACAAGGAAATTACCATTGGTGGCCACGACTTTAGCCTCAATAACATAAATGTCACGCCTTTGGCCTGCACTATCAGTCTAAAATGCAATCAGGATAGTAAATATCTGAATGAAAACTTAGATGAGATATTTAAAGCTTTTACCGAAGATGCTGAGGATTGCTCCGTAATACTTGCAGACGGCACAATATTAAGCAGTGATCAATTTGAGAAAAGCTTTTCCGGAGGGGAAGAGGGCTTTACGAAGGTATTAATTTTTAATGTGCCTGTTACAGTTAATGATATTGTTTTGTTAACATTGTTTGGAACTGAATACTCCCTAGAATGAACGAGTAAAAAACCTTTCAATTGTATTTATTACTCGTATCTTGGCTGATGATTTAAAATAAGCATGATAATAAAGGAACTTTCCTATTTGTTAACGCATCTTGTTGTGTACGCTAAGCACATGATGAGCTTTACCACCGAGAAGATTTTCCTCTTTTAGAAAGGAAACAATATATGAATAACTTGATAAAAAATATACATAAAATTGCACCCGGCGAAAAAAGTGTCCAAGAACTGATAGATTTCTTGAAATATAGAATAGATATTGTGCAAATAGCCACTTATAAGAAATTACTGTTTTTTATTTCCAAATGAAAGGAATCATAAAGAATGGGCCTGTTTATGGAAGAAGAGACGATACCTATGTTATTGATTTGTTCTGCTGCAGTAATATTTTTTAGTCTATTTTTTGTTTTTATTTTGTGGAAAAAACATGGAATAAATCTGGCATGGTTTATTTTTCACATTGTTTTTTCAACAATATTTCTATTATTATTCGTAAATTCCTTAGACAAAATTATGGTCTTGATATAGCATCTTCGATTAACAATTCAGTGACCGTTGGATTTATAGGTATATCATGGGCACTGAGTATATTTTGTATGATTGTTGGTTTATGGTTCATTTGTTTAAATAAAGGAAAGCAATAATTTATAAGTCAATGAATATCGGTGGAGTTAAGCTTTGGAGGTTGGATTATGGATTACATTAAATATATAATTTTCTTCATTATCTATATTTTCATACTGAAAATAATTATAGATATAATAAGTTATTTTGCTATAGACTTTGTTGGTTTTTTAAAAGATTTATGGCAAAAAATTAAGAAGTTTTAAATTAACTTTAGCAATGAACCAAGACCAAAGAGAGAAACTGAATTTAAGAAGTGATGATTTAGATTAAAATATAAAGGGCGGTCAAATTAAAAAAGCCGGCTTTTTTAATTTGGCCAGCCTTAGGGAATGAAGCGGTTGATCAATATCTTACTTAATAGACTCCGCTACTTTCATAGCTTCTGCTTTACTGAAGCCTTTGCAGTACAAGGAGTACCCTACGCCGTCTTTCTCCCAAATCAAAGTGTGCGGTTCCAACCAGGCTCCTTTTACCCCGTTGATTTTCAACGACTCAACGGGCGTATCCGTAGCTAGTTCAAAGGCCGTATTTTCGTTCATGAGCCTCTGCATTAGAATAATATCCTGGCCGGGGCCGCTGAAAAACAGGTTGATGTATTCATTGGAACCGGGATAACCCTGGGCTTCTTTAAAGGTATACCCGGAAGGTAAGTAACCGGGACAAAGTACCTTGAAGGCAGTGGCTTGTTGGGCTTCCTTCAGTTGAGAGTAATGAAGCACGTCGTCGCCTACAGGCTCAGTTGCTTTTCTAATTATTGCCTTAAAGCTTCCTTCTTTAGATGACTCTTCTCCCTCCGGGGAACTCTTCTGGCTTGGCGTGCTGCTGACGGGCGAAGGATTTTCTACCTGTATAACTGTGATGTGATCGCTCAGCCCCAATGTTTTAATAATGTTGACGCCTGCCGTGGTGGCCATGGCCATCAGTTTGCCTGGGAAAATCAGGGTAATGCTAAAGAGGGCGATAACCGCCGCTGCGGCCAGAACTAGAGCGGGACGTTGTATTTTAAAAAGTGTCTTCATCATGGCTCCCTTCATAAATTTACCTGTATTTTTACCGGAGGAAAGGCTTGCCAGGTTCAAACGAAGCTTTTCCCGGGCTTGGCTTTGCGAGCTGAAATCCGTTTCTTTCAGTACCGAAGCCAACTGTAAAAGTTCCCTGTATTCCAGGGGAGTATCCCCCGTATTGCATGGAAGGTTGCTCTCCAGGATATGGTCTACATCCATACTGAAGCGTTGCGCCAGATGATTGTCTTTCATTATCTTACTCCTTTCCTTCCAGCAGGTTTCGCAATTGCTGCAGTGACCGGTAAAGGATCACGCCTACATTGCTTTCGGAAAGACCCGTTAGTTCCGCTATTTCACGATTTTTCAGTCCACCGGCAAATTTCATGGCAATGATGTTGCGTTCCCTGCTGCCCAGCGAATCAAGGGCCGCAAGAAGCCGGTGGTGATCCTCATTTTTCAGTGCGGTCTCCTCGGGACCGGGCTGCCGGGAGATTAAATCCCGGATGCTCTCTAAGGAAAACCATGCCCGGTGTTTCTTTTGCCGGTGATAGTCGTTTACGGCATGATGGGCGATGGCGAAAAGCCAGACTTCCAGAGAGCCTCTTTCCGGTTGAAAAGTGCTGATTTTACGGTAAATTTTTTCGAAGACCTGGCTGGTAACTTCTTCGGACTCATGAGAATTGCCAATGCGATAACGGATATAGTTATAGAGGCGTTGGTAGTAACTGTCAAAAATATGGGTAAATTGTTCCGGTTCAATTTGGGATTCAGGCCGAAGAAAAAGATCTTTTTTAAAAAACATTGAAAAAGCTTTCTCCATTTTTTACTCCTTTAGAGGATTTATTCCTGGCCAGGTTCCTCTATATGTGAATACGATCAAACCTGCAAACCATTACAAGAAAAAAGAATGATTTCCTTCTAAACGATACAGAAATATTTTTAGTGGATGAAATAGAGCATCACATATTACCTCTAATTCCATATTATGTAAGAGGAAGCAGCTTCCATTAAAAATTAAGGAGGTTATCTGAATGGGTCAAGGATATGGTGGTGCAGGTTGCAATACCGGTTGCGATACTGGATGTAACACGGGCTGCAATACCGGATGCGGTTCAGGTTGTGGAGGTTATGGTTCTTTTCCAGCCTTTATTCTGTTTTTAATTTTAATTTTATTGTTCCTTGGTGGAGGGTTTTACGGGTATAGCGCTCCTAAATAAGCTTTTTAATAAAGAGGGATGCCCTGGTTCCTCCCGGAAAGCACCGTGAGTTTTTCGCCCACGGTGTTTTTCCTGTGTTCCGGATTCTTTGCCATTCAGGAGAGTTGTTCTAAATCTGGGAGGATTTGTTCTGAAAACCACACTTTGTTATAATATTTTGAATAGGCGAGACCGTCCGTCAATTTAAAAACGGATCGTCCAGGGATATTTAGGGAGGGGTTCAATGCCGCACGTATTTGATGCTAAACAAAAGCACAAGTTAGATAATCCGGAGAGAAGAAAAATGTTGCCGCCTGTGGAAACACTGCAAAAATTTGGTCTGCAGCCCGGAGATGTGGTTGCAGATATTGGATGCGGCATCGGCTATTTCACCATTCCGGCGGCCAAGATGGTGGGCGAAGAAGGAAAGGTCTTTGCCTTGGATATTTCAGAAGAGATGTTAATGGAAGTCAAGAATCGGTCGGCAGTGGAGGGAATTGGGAACCTGGAGTTATTGAAAGTGGAGGAAAATCAATTTTCCCTGGCCAGCGATTCCACAACCTTTGTTTTTTTGGCTTTTGTACTCCATGAAGTTCCGGAACTGAAAGCGTATTTGCTTCAGGTCATCCGTATCTTAAAAAGTGGGGGCAGGATAGCGATTATTGAGTGGCAGAAGCGGGATATGCCCATGGGACCGCCGGTGAAACACCGTTTAGCCCAAGAGGATCTGATCCATATTTTAGGGGAGCTGGGTCTGCAATCCATCCAAGATATCCATCTCAGCGATTCTTTTTATGGTCTGGTGGCCCAAAAAGCCTGAGAATTCATTCTTTTAAATCTATCCTTATCCACAGTATGAGGAAATATGTTTTAGCATTTGTAGTATTAATTGTGCTATATCACTGAATATCTTGTGAAATGCCATATCAACGATGTTTATAAGATTATAATAATTTAACCTGTTATGATAAAATTAAGAATATAAAAATATTATATTGTTTTCGCTTAGTCTCTCATTGATGAGAGAGCGGGGGAACCAAAAATGAATTGGGGTTAATACAGTGTGTTCACACTGTTAGGGTTATACTTTTCAATCCGAACCCGTCAGCTAACTTCGTAGGCGTAGAAAAGTTGACAATAACAGCCAAACCTTTTGGCTGTTTGTTATACATTTTTATGCCCCTTCCCCTTGGATAATTCTTCCAAGGGTTTTTTGATTTAAGTTGAATGGAGGTGAAATATGATTAAGTTTGAGAAATTGACAAAGTCTTTTGGAAACCTTGTGGTGGTAGATCAGTTGGATCTACATATCCAGGAAGGGGAGTTTCTGGTTCTAATCGGTCCCAGTGGCTGTGGCAAGACCACCACTTTAAAGATGATCAACCGTCTGGTGGAACCGACATCCGGCAGTTTGTTTGTAAAGGGTAGAAATATCATGGAAATGAATCCGGTTATGCTGCGGCGGGAAATTGGCTATGTCATTCAACAAATCGGATTATTCCCGAATATGAGCATCCAAGAAAACGTGGACGTGGTTCCCCGCCTTTTGGGCTGGGATAAAGAACGCCGCCTGAAGCGGGTTAGAGAGTTACTGGAACTGGTGGATATGGACCCGGATTTGTATGCCCATCGTTATCCCAATGAATTAAGCGGCGGGCAGCAGCAGCGTATCGGCGTGCTAAGAGCACTGGCCGCCGAACCGTCCATCATTCTAATGGATGAACCCTTTGGCGCCCTGGACCCGATTACCCGGGAAAGTCTCCAGGATGAATTAAAGAATCTGCAAAGCAAGCTGCATAAAACCATTGTTTTTGTCACGCACGACATGGATGAAGCCCTAAAATTGGCGGATCGGATTGTGCTCATGAAAGACGGTAAAATTGTCCAGTTGGATACTCCGGATAGGCTGTTGCGCAAGCCGGCCAATGATTTTGTGATTGATTTCATCGGTAAGCACAGAACAAACGGCCAAGAGCTGCAGGCGGTGGAGAGTATCATGAATGCCAATCCGGTACTGATCGGCCCGGAAAAGGGGATTGCCGAAGCGGTGGCCTTGATGAAACGTAAAAGAGTAAACACCCTGCTGGTGGTGGACAATCAGCAGCGGCTGTTGGGTACCGTTTCGGTGGAAACACTGCGGGATCATAAAGAAGCCAACCAGGTGGCCGATCTGGCCTATAGCAAGGTTCCCACTGTGGCGGCCGGCTCGCCGTCCCGGGACGCCTTTGATCTGCTGGTGAATCAAAAATTGGACTATATCCCGGTAGAAGACGCCCAGCGTAAAGTGGTGGGGATTGTTACCCGCACCAGTATGGTGAACGCGCTGGCCAATGTTGTTTGGGGTGAGGAAGAGAGCGCATGAATGATTTAATACAAACCGTGATGAGCCGTCATGTAGAGATACTAACGTTAACCTGGCAGCACATTTATATTACGGCCGGCTCGGTTGCTTTAGGGGCAATGTTAGCCATTCCCCTGGGTATCTGGCTGGCGGGCCGGGAAAAAGCCGCCCGGTATGTTTTAGGTATCATTGGAACCATACAAACCATACCCAGTCTGGCTTTCTTCGGCTTTGCCTTTCCCATTCTGGGCATCGGCCTGCTCCCCGCCATGAGCATCTTGTTCTTATATTCCATTTTTCCCATTCTTCGCAACACCTACACCGGGATTAGAGAGGTGAATCCGGCCTTGGTTGAGGCGGGGAGGGGGATGGGCATGAATCAATGGGAGCTTCTGACCATGGTAAAGTTACCTCTGGCCCTCCCGTTGATTATGGGTGGGGTTAAGATCTCCACCATCTACATCGTCAGTTGGGCTACGGTGGCGGCTTTAATTGGCGCCGGCGGCCTTGGCGATTTAATCCTCGGGGGCATCAGCATGGTAAACATCCATTTAATTCTGGCCGGCACCATTCCGGCCTCAATCCTGGCCCTAATATTTGGTTTTGTCATCACACAGGTTGAAAAAGCGGTGACGCCCCAGGGCTTAAAGGCCAAATAAATCATCATGAAGGAGGTGGAATATGGTTGAAATAACATCCCTTGCCATGGAACATTTGTGGCTTTCGGCCTCGGGGGTATTTATTGCCGCACTCATCGGGATCCCCATGGGCATCCTGCTATTGCAAGTCCGTTCTCTGGCGGAACCGGTACTGGGCCTGATTGATATGCTGCAAACCATCCCCAGCCTGGCGCTGCTGGCCATCGCCCTTTATTACTTTGGACTGGGCAATGGCAGTTTAGTAGCCGCCTTAGTGGTCTATTCTTTGCTGCCCATTGTAAGAAATACTTATTTGGGCTTAAAGGGTGTAGAAGCCAATTTGATTGAAGCGGGCCGAGGGATGGGAATGACCAGGCTGCAATTATTATGGCAGGTTCAATTGCCCATTGCTCTTCCCGTTATGTTATCCGGGTTTCGTGTGGCCATGGTAACCGCCATCGGCATTGCCACCATAGGCACTCTAATTGGCGCCGGAGGTTTGGGCAGCCCCATTTGGAGAGGGATTCAACTGGCCGATAATGCCATGATTTTGTCTGCCGCCATACCGGCTGCGTTGCTGGCCGTACTATCGGACTTACTATTAAGCACTTTAGAGAAAATAACGGTTCCCAAGGGCCTGAGGGCACGGGGATCCACTTAAATGAGGGAGGTACGAATGAGAGGAAAAAAGTTTTATATTTTACTGGCATCATTACTCATCCTAACGCTGGCCTTCACCGGTTGTGGTAACGGATCAGATACAGCCGGGGGAAAGGATAAAATTGTGGTCGGTTCCAAAAATTTTAATGAAAACATCGTTCTTGGAGAGCTTATGGCTCAATTAATTGAAGCCAAGACA
Source organism: Desulforamulus ruminis DSM 2154 (assembly GCF_000215085.1). NCBI lineage: Bacteria > Bacillati > Bacillota > Clostridia > Eubacteriales > Peptococcaceae > Desulforamulus > Desulforamulus ruminis. The sequence goes on along the minus strand of NC_015589.1, from coordinate 3,242,089 downwards.
GACCTGCAGGTGGAACGAAAGTTGAATCTGGGAGGGACCCTGGTGTGCTTCCAGGCCCTGAAAAAAGGGGATCTGGATGTATATGCCGACTATACCGGCACGGGGTTAATGGCTGTTTTGAACCTGCCTGTTGAAACCGATCCGGACAAAGTTTATGAAATCGTGCAAAAGGAATATAACCAGCAGCATCATATTAAATGGCTGGAACCCTTGGGTTTTAATAATACTTATGCCATTGCGGTTCGTCAGGAAACGGCCAAAGAGAATAACTTAAAGAAAGTTTCCGATTTGGCGCTGCTTTCTCAGCCGCTGATTTTTGGAACGGACCAGGAATTTATTAATCGGGAAGATGGGTTGAAGGGTCTTAAGGAAGCCTATAATATTAGTTTTGCCAAGGAACAGGCCATGGAAATTGCTTTGCGCTATCAGGCCATTGCCAATAAAAATATTTCGGTGACCAATGCCTTTGCCACCGATGGTGAATTGATCAAATATAATCTGGTCTTATTGGAAGACGATAAAAATTTCTTTCCTCCCTACTACTGTGCGCCAACCGTTAATATGAATACCTTGGAGAAGCACCCGGAGTTGGAAGAGGTTTTAAATCAACTGGCCGGACAAATTAGCGATGAAGAAATGCAGCAGTTAAATTATCAAACCGCTGTGGAGGGCCGGTCCGAAGCAGAAGTGGCAAAAGAATTTTTACAAAGCAAAGGACTAATATAAAGGGAAAACGGGGGCAGGCTGTGAACAGTCTGACTCCCGTTTTTGGCTGCCGTAATCAGAGATCCGGATTATAATAAATCCCCACTTAGTGGGGATTAGTCTTTTTGTTTAGCCCGGGGAAGGCTGCGGGCATAGGCCATAAAGTCTTCCAGCCGGCCTTCAAAATCCGCATCCCGTTCCTCTTGTCCATGATCAATGAGGTTGTCCGTAACCAGATAGGTTTTAATTCCCAGTTTACCGGCGATCAGGTCTTCTTTGGTATCATTCCCCACCATCAGCGTTTCTTCCGGCTTGGCCCCGATGGTTTCCAGGATTTCCTTAAAATAATTCGGATTGGGCTTGCAGTAATGGCAGTTTTCGTAAGTGGTTACCAGGGCCCAGGGAATATCATGGATGCCGGCCCAGCGCATGCGGTGCAGGATGGCTGTGTCCGGGAAAATGGGATTGGTGGCCAGCACCAGTTGGTAGCCCTTTTCATGCAGTTCCAGACAAATTTGCCTGGACAATGGGGTGGGTTCGGTGCAGCAGGCCAGGCTGCCAAACTCCTGATCATAGAACCGGTCGAACAACGGCATGAGCTGATCCGGGGAACCTTCCAGCCGGGCAAAAAAATCTTCCATAAAAACATCCTGGTTGGTTTTATCCGGCCGGTTGTCCCGGATCATGGCTTCGGTGGAGGCCCAAATGCATTGTTGTAGGGTTTTGGGATCATAAAGCCCTGCAAAATAACGGGATATCCCTCCAAAATAGTTAGTTAAAAAATGATTTAAATCCATGGGCAGCAGTGTGCCGTCAAGGTCAAATAAAATGGTTTTAAACATGAAGCCCTCCGCTTGTCCAAATTAATGTTTAACGTCCTTTGGACCATGGTGATGCCCGCCACAGCCGCAGCTTCCGTTCTGGCCATGCTGGTGCTTATGAGCAGCGTGAGGGGGGTGCCCACAGCCGCAACTATTGTTGCCGTGGTTTTGATGTTCACCGCAGCCGCAGCTTGCGGGGCCGTCTTCGACGAACTTAATATTGGACAGGGCGTCGATGACCTGCCCGCGAATGCCCTTTAAGTATTGTTGGCGCAGTTGATCCTGCTCGGCTTTTTCTTCTTTGGACAGTCCTTCGGTTCTTTGCTTGCGGGCCAACGCGTTGATGCGGTCAACCAGTTCTTTGGTAATCATGATATCACCTCGCATCCAGTATATCATGGCAGGTATTGTGGGAACAAGTTTATAAGCTGTAGACGGGGATTACAAATCAATTACATTGCCCATTAGGACAATCCGTTTGCCTTAATTTAGAGGTTAAATTGCCAACATTGACAAACTTAGCTGAATTGCATAAAATAATGCAGAGGTTCAATACCGTTATTTCAATGATCGGGAGAGTAGACCTTAGCCCCCTTGCCCAGGGAGGATGGAGCCCCGGACTGAAAGCTCCGCTGCAAGGACTCTGGTCGAAGAACACCCGGGAGTTACCTCCGAAAGGATCCATGATCCCGTAGGCGGGTACGGTTTCGGCGCCGTTATCGCCGGCTGAGAGGAACAGTTTATTTGTTCAATCAGGGTGGCACCACGGGAAAATCTCCCGTCCCTGGCATTTGTTTTTGCATGCCGGGGACGGGGTTGTTTTTTTATTAAGGAGGTTTATGTCTGTGCTAACCACCAGACCCAGAGGCACCAGCGATATTTTACCCGGTGAAGTGGAGAAATGGCAGTACCTGGAGGAACTAACCCGGCAGGTATGCCGGGAGTATGGTTACGGGGAAATCCGCACCCCTATTTTTGAACACACCGAGTTGTTTCACCGGGGTGTGGGAGAAACCACGGATATTGTGGAGAAGGAAATGTATACCTTTACCGACCGAGGGGACCGCAGCATTACCCTGCGGCCGGAAGGAACCGCGGCCATTGTGCGGGCTTATCTGGAAAATAAGCTTTACTCCCTGCCCCAACCGGTTAAGCTGTTTTTAATTGGCCCCATGTTTCGCTACGACCGTCCCCAGGCCGGGCGCTTTCGCCAGTTTCACCAATTTGACGTAGAGGTATTTGGCTCCAACAGCCCGGCGGTTGATGCGGAGGTCATTGCCATGGCCATGGACATTTACCGCAGAATCGGATTGAACAATCTGGAGCTGCATATAAACAGTGTGGGATGCCCCCAATGCAGACCGCTACTGCGGCAAAAACTTCAGGATTTTTTCCGGCCCGGGCTGCAGGAATTATGTCCCAACTGTCAAGGACGTTTTGAACGGAATCCCCTGCGCATTCTGGACTGTAAAAATCAGAAGTGTCAGGAGTTGAGCCAGGGAGCGCCTACCACCCTGGATACCCTTTGCCCGGAGTGTGCAACCCATTTCCAGCAAGTCAAAGGCTTTCTGGATACGGCGGGGATTGCCTACCAGGTGGATAACCGTCTGGTCCGGGGACTGGATTACTATACGCAAACAGCTTTTGAGATTATGACCCGGGATATCGGAGCCCAGAGTTCTATCGGCGGCGGCGGGCGTTACAACGGACTCATTGAGGCCTGCGGCGGGCCGCCCACACCGGGGATTGGCTTTGCCCTGGGTCTGGAACGGATTTTACTCACTGCGGAACGGCAGGGCGTTGCCTTTCCTATCAGTCCGGGGGCCGGGGTCTTTGTGGCCACTGTCGGCGCGGAAGCGGACAACACGGCCTTTTCGCTGGTTCAGGAGTTGCGCCGGCAGGGAATTCCTGCAGAAAAAGACTATTTAAACCGGAGCCTGAAGGCTCAAATGAAATATGCCGGCAAGCTGGCAGCCCGGTTGGTTGTGATTCTGGGTGAAGAAGAACAGGCCAGGGGTGTGGCGGTGGTCCGGGATATGCAGGCCGGGGATCAAAAAGAAGTGCCGCTGGCGGGAATTACGGATTATATAAAGAGCTTATCTTTTTAATTTAGTGATGGAGGTAGTAAAGAATGTCTGAATCCATGCACGGGCTGCAGCGGACCAATTATTGCGGTGAGCTGGGAATGGCCCATGGGGGCAAAGAAGTGGTTTTAATGGGTTGGGTGCAGCGGCGCCGGGACCATGGCGGGTTAATCTTTGTGGACCTGCGGGACCGGTCCGGGTTGGTACAGGTGGTGTTCAACCCCGAAGTGAACCGGGAGGCTTTTGAGAAGGCGGAAGCAGTAAGGAATGAATACGTCCTGGCTGTGGTGGGTAAAGTGAGCGCCCGGCCGGAGGGCACGGTGAACCCCAATATGGCCACCGGGGAAATTGAAGTCTATGCACATACTCTGCGGGTGTTCAACCGGGCTAAAACCCCTCCTTTTTATATTGAAGACAACATTGAGGTGGATGAAAATCTCCGCCTGCGCTACCGTTATCTGGACCTGCGACGTCCGGAAATGCAGCGTTCCTTAATGCTGCGCAACCGCACCGGTAAAAGCGTCCGGGACTTTCTGGATAACCACGGCTTTTTGGAAATCGAGACGCCTATGCTGACCAAACGGACCCCCGAGGGGGCCAGGGATTATCTGGTACCCAGCCGGGTGAATCCGGGTAAATTTTACGCCTTGCCCCAGTCCCCCCAGCTCTTTAAGCAAATCCTGATGCTGGCCGGGATGGAGCGGTACTATCAAATTGTTCGCTGCTTCCGGGACGAAGACCTGCGGGCAGACCGTCAGCCTGAATTTACCCAGATTGATATTGAGATGTCCTTTATTGAAGATGAAGACATTATGGGGCTTATGGAGCAGATGATTGCCAAAGTCTGTCAGGATACCGTAGGGCTGCAACTGAATACGCCCTTTCCCCGGCTTTCCTATCAGGAAGCCATGGATCGCTACGGGTCCGACAAGCCGGATACCCGCTTTGGCCTGGAATTAAAAGACCTTACCGCCATGGCCGCCCAGTGTGGTTTTAAAGTGTTTAACAGCACCGCTGCCGGCGGCGGTCAGGTAAAAGGGATCAACGCCAAGGGTTGCGGCAGCTTCTCCCGCAAAGAAATTGACGACCTCACAGCCTATGCGGCTGTTTATAAGGCCAAGGGCCTGGCCTACATGATTATCACGGAAGACGGTTCGGTAAAATCCGCCATTGCCAAATTCTTTACTCCGGAGGAGCTGGCGGCCATTCAGGAGAAGCTGGAGGCCAAGCCCGGGGACCTGCTGCTTTTTGTGGCTGACAAGCCCCCGGTGGTGGCTGCCGCTCTGGGCGCCCTGCGTTTGCACCTGGCTCAGCGTTTGAACCTGATTCCCGAGGGGATGTGGAACTTCCTTTGGGTTACGGATTTCCCCCTGCTGGAGTACGACGCGGAAGAAGGGCGTTACTTTGCCATGCACCATCCCTTCACTTCCCCGGTGGAAGAAGATATCCCGCTGCTGGAGACCGACCCCGGAAAAGTGCGGGCCCGGGCCTATGATATGGTCTTAAACGGTGTGGAGGTGGGCGGCGGAAGCATTCGTATCCACCGCCGGGAGGTTCAGGAATTGATGTTTAAGGCCCTGGGAATGAGTCTGGAGGAAGCCAAAGAGAAATTTGGCTTTATGCTGGAAGCCTTTGAATACGGCGCGCCTCCCCACGGCGGCATTGCCTTTGGTTTTGACCGGCTGGTGATGCTGTTGGCCGGTAAAGAGAGCATTCGGGATGTCATTGCCTTCCCGAAAACCGCCAGTGCCACTTGTTTGATGACCCAGGCCCCGGATGTGGTAGAGCCCGCTCAACTGACGGAGCTTCATATCCGGAGTACGGCCGTGGTTAAAGAAAATCATGGTAAATCATAGTATAAAAGCTCGAATAATAAGGAAAAATAAGGGTGCCGGGAGTACCCTTTCGAATCTTGCCAAGGTAGCCCGGCTATGTTAACATAAATAGTACAAAAGACAGTTAATTTAAAAACTCACTGCCCTGCTTTGTGCGTGTGCTACCTGGGGTTTTGAGCCAACATTTTTTGAAAGGGAGCCCGATTCTTCGTAAGGGAATGTAGACCTTACCTGTATAAGGAAACAGGAAATTACGGGAGGGCACCCACCTGTTTGAGAGAACAGGTTCAAAAAACTTTGGGTTGATGCACGGCACGGTGGGGTTACCTTTTATAGGATTTATCAAAACATCTCTTTTATATAGAGATGTTTTTCTTTTTAATTTTGTTTTAATCAAATCCTTTTATGATGAATTTATAGAATTTTAAAAGGAGGAATAAAATAGATGGATTTCTGGAATCAATGGAAATGGAAAAAACCCGTGGCCCTTTTGCTGACGAAGACACTGCTGCTGGTTTTGCTGGTGGGTGTTGGCATCCACTGGTCCAACAATCAGCAAAACCTCTTGTCCATTGGGAGTAAGCCCGCTGCGGCGGAAACCGGGGTTATCCGTCCCGCCGATATTTCTTCGGTGGTTAAACAAACCGCCCCGGCGGTGGTTAAAATTGAAACGGTTTATGAGACTTCGGTCAATCCTTACTTGTCCGATCCCTTCTACAGGGAATTTTTCGGGATTCAGAATTTGCCGAAAACCCGTGTGCAGACCGGAATGGGCTCTGGTTTTATCGTTTCTGAGGAAGGGTATATTCTTACCAATAACCATGTCATTGAAGGGGCCAGCCAGATTAAGGTGACCCTGGCCTCCAACAAATCCTATACGGCCAAAGTGGTGGGAGGGGACCATGATCTGGATTTGGCCGTACTGAAGATCGAAGCCCAGGACAAGCTTCCGGTCCTCAAACTGGGAGACTCGGATAAGATTGAAGTGGGGGACTGGGTCATTGCCATCGGCAATCCTTACGGACTGGACCACACGGTAACGGTGGGAGTGATCAGCGCCAAGGGACGACCGGTAAATATTGAAGACCGGAGTTTTCGCAATTTGTTACAGACCGACGCCTCCATTAATCCCGGCAATTCCGGGGGACCATTGATTAACCTGAACGGAGAAGTGGTGGGCGTGAATACCGCGGTGAATACCAGCGGCCAGGGAATTGGGTTTGCTATCCCCTCTTCAACATTGGTTTCGGTGTATAATCAGTTAATTACCAAAGGTTCCGTTTCCCATCCTTACTTAGGCGTCAGCATACAGCCGGTACAGAATCAAAAGGGAGCTCTGGTAGCCGCTGTGGTTTCCGGCGGTCCGGCCCAGGAGGCCGGTATCCTGGTGGGAGACATCTTTACCCAGTTTAACGGCAAGAACCTGGAAGATCCCCAGGATTTGCTGGATGCGCTGGCTGAAACCAAGCCCGGTGAAAAAATTGCGGTAACCGTTTTACGGGCTGGACAAAATAAACAAATTGAGATCATAATTGGAGATAAGAGTGCCAACAGCCGGGCCGGTTAGCCCGGCCTTGGCCAGCGGGAGGTGCGGGGATGGGCGCCAGAATTCTGGTGATTGACGATGATCCAAAAATTACAGCCATGCTGCAGAGGGCCTTGGTTTTTGAAGGCTACCGGGTGGACGTGGCCAACGACGGATATACCGGATTGCAAATGGCAAGAAATAATCCTCCGGAATTATTGATTCTGGATATAATGATGCCGGGCCTGGACGGTTGGGAATTTTGCCAGCGTTTTCGCAAGGATAATGTGATTCCTATTTTAATTCTCAGTGCCAAAGACGAAGTGGAAAGCCGGGTGAAGGGACTCAATCTAGGGGCCGATGATTATCTGGTTAAACCCTTTGCTCTGGAGGAATTGCTGGCCCGTATTCAGGCCCTTCTGCGCCGCAGGGCCATATCCGATCAGGTTCTCCAGTTTGCAGATTTAAAAATAGACCTGGAAACCAGGGAGGTACGGAGAGCGGGGCAATTCCTTGCCCTGACGGCCAAAGAATTTGATTTGCTGCAGCTTTTTATGAGCAATCCCAATCAGGTGTTGCTCAAAGACCGAATTATCGACCGGGTATGGGGCATCGACTACACCGGTGGTTCCAATGTTTTAGAGGTATATGTTAACATGCTCCGGCAGAAATTAGAGACAGGCGGGGCGTCCAGGCTGATTCACACGGTGCGGGGCGCCGGATATGTTCTGAAGGAGCAAAAATAATGTCCATTCGTTTGAAGCTGACCCTATGGTACAGCGCGGTAAGCAGTTGTACCCTGGTGGTCTTTTCCCTGGTAATTTACACTTTTTTATACTTCAGCATGGTACAGGAAATTGACCGGGAGCTTTCAGGCCGTGCCGTGAGTGTTGTGCGCTCTATTAAAATTATCGGACCTACCCTGTTAAGCGAGCAAAAGATTGTGCTGCCGGATGTGGATGTATTTGGTTATCCCAACACCTACCTGCAGGTGGTGGATACCAACGGCCGTCTGATGGCCAAATCCAGCAGCCTGGCTCAGCAGGGCTTACCCATGTCCGAAGATACCATCCGGCACGGACTAAATGGCAACAGCTTTTACGAGTGGGTGCAAGTAGGAAAACAACGGGTGCGCATCTATAATTATCCTCTGGTGACCCAGGATAGGGTGGTGGTGGGGCTGCTGCAGGTGGGACAGCCCTTTTCCGGCATTGAGGCGGCTCTGGTACGGCTCCGGTGGCTGCTGTGGCTGGTAGGCGGTCTGATGATTCTGGTGGCGGGCAGCATCGGTTGGGGGCTGGCCAGGGTTGCTCTGCGGCCGGTGGAGGAAATCACCCGGACCGCCGCCAAAATTCGGCAGGAATTAAGTTTTAATCAGCGGATTGCCCACAACGGTCCCAATGATGAGCTGGGACACCTTGTGGCAACGTTGAATAGCATGCTGGACAGCCTGGAATCTTCTTACCAAGAACTGTCCGAATCTCATGCGGCGCAAAGAAGATTTGTGGGTGATGTGTCTCATGAGCTGCGGACTCCTTTGACCACCATCCGGGGCAACGTAGAGCTCTTGCGCAGAATGGGAGATGAACCGTCGCCAATGAGGGGGGAGGCCCTGGCGGATATTGCCTCCGAAGCGGAACGGATGAGCAGGCTGGTGCAGGATATGCTGGTGCTGGCCCGGGCCGATGCCGGCTTTACCCTGGAACTGCAGCCGGTATTGGTTGAACCGCTGCTTCAGCAGGTAGGCCGGCAGGCCAGAATGCTGGCCGGAGCCCTTGACTTTACGGTTGAAATGAAAGAGGATTGCAGCCAGGCCTTGGTGATGGCGGATGCGGACTATTTTAAACAATTGCTTTTAATTTTATTGGAAAATGCCTTTAAATTTACAACTCCTCCGGGGCAGGTGGGGCTTACGGCGCAATGCGGTCCGGAATATGTGGAAATCAGCGTCACCGATACCGGCATGGGTGTGGAAACGGAAGAACAACGCTATATTTTTGACCGCTTTTTCCGCTCGGATAAAGCCCGGCCGGTGGGAGGAACCGGTTTGGGCCTGTCCATTGCCCACTGGATTGCTGAACAGCATCATGCTAAAATAATCCTTGACAGCAGCCCAGGACAGGGCAGTACATTTAAGATCTTGCTGCCGTCTTACGGCAGCGGGGAAGAAACAGGGGATGAGTGGTCTAAAGACTAAAACAGAATAAAAAAGAGGATGCGCCAAAACAAAGGAGAAAAAACCAATAGAACGCGGATTTAACGGATTACATGGATTCACGCGGATTTCAAAACTCAAATAAAATAAACCAAATAGTTTTCAAATTGAAAATAAAATAAACAAGATTGAGAAAACTAATTTTCAATTAATTGAAATGTTTCCCCCAGGGTTATATATAAGAGAAGAAAAAATCCGTGTAATCCGTTTAATCCGCCAAAATCGCGTTCTATTCTTTTCTTTGGCGCACTGTTTTTGTTACAAGGCACGAACTTGGCGAAGGAGGATATCTGTGGATCACAGGTTTACCCGGACAGAAATGCTGATTGGGGAACAGGGCGTGGCCAGGCTGGCGGCCGCCAGGGTACTGATTTTCGGCGTAGGAGGGGTTGGGTCCTACGTGGTGGAAAGTTTGGCCCGGGCAGGGATTGGTGAACTGATTTTAGTGGATTTCGACAGGGTGGATGTAACCAATATCAACCGTCAACTGCACGCCATGGAGGATACGGTGGGCCAGTACAAGGTGGATTTAATGGCTCAACGGGTCCGCTTGATCAATCCTCAGGCCAAAGTGACCCCGCTAAGGGAATTTTATTCCCCGGACCGGGGGGAAGAACTGCTGGCAGGGCATTATTCCTATGTGGTGGACGCCATTGATAATGTTACAGGTAAGCTGGATATCGTTCACCGCTGTTTTTCCAGGGGCATACCTATTATTTCCAGTATGGGGGCCGGGAATAAACTGGACCCCGCCGCCTTCCGGGTCGGCGATATTTCAGAAACCTCCGTGGATCCGCTGGCCAGAGTCATGCGGCGGGAATTAAAAAAGCGCGGCATTTATAAGGGCGTGAAAGTGGTTTTTTCTTTGGAACAGCCCATTGCTCCGCACCATCCTGCCGGAGCGGCAGAGGGAAAGCCCGGCCGGCTCCCCCCGGGAAGCATTTCCTTTGTTCCTGCGGCTGCGGGTCTGGTGGCGGCAGGGGCGTTAGTGCGGGATTTATTAAGAGATCGGTAGAAAAGGTGTATTTGATGCAGAATTGGGCACCCTTTAGATATGGAAGCCCTTGATTGGGCAAAAAGGCAGTGAAAGGATTTAATTTCAGCAAAGGAGATGTTTTACATGGCCAACAACGTACTGTCCTTAACGGATGACAATTTTAAAAAGACGGTACAGGACGCGAAATCTCCTGTACTGGTGGATTTCTGGGCAGACTGGTGCGGGCCCTGTAAAATGATTGCTCCTGAAGTTGAGAAGTTAGCGGCTGAGTTGCAGGGCCAGGTTCTGGTATGTAAAATCAATGTAGACGACCACCGGGAAACGCCCAACAGTCTGGGGATTATGAGCATTCCCACCCTGCTGGTCTTTAAGGATGGCCGGGAAGTGGAAAGAACCGTCGGCTTTCGCAAAAATGATGAATTAAAGAAAATGATCGAGAAACATTTATAAGGGAAAGAAAATTCCCGCAGAAATTATTTACAATCATGTCATAAAAATTTAAGAGTTGGCTTGTATAATACCACTTGAAGAGTGGTATTTTTGTTATAGTAGATTCCATCATAATTATACTTGAGTATTTTGGTCGGGATTATTTATTGACATTCCCTTTCGATCATGCTAATATATCCCCATAAAACCGAGTGGTTTACTAGGGATTGACGAGGAGGTGGTTATTTGCGGCTATCCACAAAGGGACATTATGGACTGAAAGCCATGTTCGATCTGGCGCAGCATTACGGGTCCGACCCAATCCCCTTGAAGGTGGTGGCCGAGCGTCAAGGCCTTTCTGAGCCTTACCTGGAACAGTTGATTGCGGTACTGCGCAAGGTTGGTTTGGTAAAAAGTATCCGGGGAGCTCAGGGCGGGTACATATTAGCCAAATCCCCTGCGGAAATCAAAGTAGGAGATGTCATCCGTGCCCTGGAAGGACCGATCGCGCCGTTGGATTGTGTCAGCGAACAGGAACCTCCTTTATGCCATAAAGTGGACACCTGTATATCTAGGGATATCTGGGCCAGAGTTAGGGACAGCATTACGGAGGTACTGGATTCCATTACCCTTGAAGATATGTGCCGAGATGCGAAAAAAGTCGGCCAGCCTAATAAATGTGAAACTTAAATCATAATAACCGATGCGCAAGATTTTTAAGGAGGATCAACCCATGAGAAAAGTATATTTTGACCACGCTGCAACCACTCCAGTGCACCCTGCTGTTGCGGAAGAAATGATGAAATATCTGACCGAAGACTTTGGCAATCCTTCCAGCATTCATGCTTTTGGACGAGTTGTCCGCAAGGGTGTGGAACATGCCAGACAACAAGTGGTCGCTGCCATTGGGGCCTCCAGTGTGGGAGAAATCGCTTTTACCAGCGGCGGTACCGAGGCAGCCAATATGGCCATCCGCGGTGTTGCCTACGCCAACCGTCACAAGGGCAATCATATTATCACCACAGCCGGAGAGCACAATGCGGTTTTGGGACCCTGCAAGCAGTTGGAAAAGGAAGGGTTTGCCGTAACCGTTCTGCCTTTGGATCAGTACGGACTGATCACTCCTCAGCAGGTGGCGGAAGCCATTACCGATAAAACCATTTTAATTTCCGTTATGCATGCCAATAATGAGATTGGCACCATTTATCCTATTCGGGAAATTAGCGAAATCGCCAAGGAAAGAAAAATCATTTTCCATACCGACGCAACGCAGACCGTGGGCCATATTCCGGTCAATGTTGACGAACTGGGAGTCAACCTGCTTACCTTTTCAGCCCATAAAATTTACGGTCCCAAGGGTGCCGGGGCCATGTACATTCGCAAAGGAACCTTCTGGCAGCCCATTACCTATGGGGGTGGACAGGAGCGCCGCCGCCGCCCGGGAACCGAAAATGTACCGGGAATTGTCGGTCTGGGCAAGGCGGTTGAGCTTGCCTGCGAGAACATGAAGAGCGAAGCCGAACGGCTGTCCGGATACCGGGACCGCATTATTTCAGAGGTGCTGGACAACATCCCCAATACCATTTTGACCGGCCATCCGGTCAACCGCCTGCCTGGCCATGTAAGTTTTTGCTTCCGCTTTATAGAAGGAGAATCCATGCTTCTCATGCTGGATATGAAAGGCATTGCCATCTCCAGCGGTTCCGCCTGCACCTCCGGTTCTCTGGAACCGTCCCATGTGCTTACCGCCATTGGGTTGACCAAGGAAGTGGCCCACGGCTCTTTACGCCTGACCATGGGTAAAGACAATACCCAGGAAGATGTGGAGTACTTCCTGGAAGCTCTACCGCCGATCATTGCCAGACTGAGGGAAATGTCTCCCCTGGGCGAGGGCTGCAATCCATGTGCCTGCAGTACCTGCACCATTCATGATGAAGAGCATGATCACGGTCACGGCGAATTTGAGGAAGATGAAATTTAATACAAAAATGATTGAGGGAAATGAGGAGGCCTAGGGATGTACAGTGAAAAAGTGATGGATCATTTTACCAGCCCCCGGAATGTAGGTGAAATCGAGAATGCAGACGGGGTCGGTCAGGTTGGGAACCCCAGTTGCGGCGATATCATGAAAATTTCTTTGAAAATAGAAGATAATATTATTAAAGATATTAAATTTAAGACCTTTGGCTGTGGTGCGGCGGTAGCCACCAGCAGTATGGTGACGGAAATGGCCAAGGGCAAAACCCTGGAAGAGGCGCTGCAAATTACCAATAAAAGTGTGGCCGAAGCCCTGGAGGGACTTCCCCCGGCCAAAATGCACTGCTCAAATTTGGCGGCGGATGCTCTGAAAGCAGCCATTGAGGATTATATGAAAAAACAAACGGATAGGTGAGAAACCTTTTGACAGCTAAAAAGAGAGTGCTTGTAGCCATGAGCGGCGGGGTGGACAGTTCTGTCACCGCCGCCTTTTTACAACAGCAGGGTTATAAAGTGGTTGGCGTGACCATGCAAATTTGGGACCCGGAACAGACGGTGCTGGACGGCGACTATGTGGGCTGCTGTTCCCTGTCGGCGGTGGATGACGCCCGACGGGTGGCCGATGTTCTGGGGTTCCCTTATTATGTTTTCAATTTTCGGGACCTGTTTACGGAGAAAGTCATTCAATACTTTGTGGATGAATATTTTCAGGGGAGGACGCCAAACCCCTGTATTGCCTGCAACCGATTTATTAAATTTGAAGCTTTACTGCAAAAGGCCCGTCAGATGGGTTTTGACTATATTGCCACCGGTCATTACGCCCGGTTGGGCTACAGTGAAGCCTTCGGCCGCTATACCGTTCGCCGGGCGCGGGATGAGAAAAAGGACCAAACCTATGTCCTTTACGGCTTTACCCAGGATCAGATCGCCCATACCCTAATGCCTCTAGCCGAATATACCAAGGAACAGGTGCGGGACATGGCCCGGCAGTGGGGACTGCCCACGGCATCGAAGCCGGAAAGCCAGGAAATCTGCTTTGTCCATGACGACAATTACCGCAATTTCCTGGACCAGCGTTCTCCCGGGGCTGTAAAACCGGGACCTTTCCTGGACCTGGCGGGCAACATCATCGGTGAGCACCGGGGTATTCCTTTCTATACCGTAGGACAGCGCCGGGGTCTGGGGCTGGCTACCGGGGAAAGGGTTTATGTGGTGGACATCGACCCGGTCCGCAACACCGTTACCGTGGGACCGGAGGAGGCTATCTGGGGTACCAGGCTGCTTGCTTCCGATAATAATTTTATCGCCATTGAAAGTCTAAAAGAGCCCATGGAGGTTCAAGCTCAGGTCCGCTACAATAGTAGACCCTACCCGGCGGTTATTGCCCCCCGGGAAGACGGTTTGGTAACCGTAACCTTCCAGGTTCCCCAGCGTTCCATTACCCCGGGCCAGGCGGTAGTTTACTACCAGGGAGATTATCTGGTGGGCGGTGGAACCATTGAAAAGACCCTGGGAGATGAAAAATTAGAGTCCTGAAAATAAATGATATGAATGATACGGGAAGAACCTCTTGTCCTACTTTCAAAGTAGGGCCGGAGGTTCTACTTTTTATGATTTAGACGGAAGAAACTGCCTGGACCCGGCAGCGCTAAAGGAAATGGGCTTTCAATATAAGGGTATCGGTAAAAAATAACCTATATTAAACAGGAATTTAACAGAAGGGCGGTATAGTAAAGACAACAGGTGAAAGGGGGAGAGGGAATGTTGTTGGAGGCCGATCTACACACCCATACACTGGCCAGCGGCCACGCCTTCAGTACCTTTAAGGAAATGGTGGATCAGGCGGCCCTTGTTGGCTTAAAAATGTTGGCCATAACGGATCACGGCATCAATATGCCCGGAGGGCCTCATGCCTATTATTTCAGCCAGATTCTGGGGTTGCCCCAGGAAATAAACGGAATTCAGATTTTAAGGGGTGTTGAGGCCAATATTATAGACGTAAACGGCAGCCTTGACATGCCTGAAAGATTATTAAAAACCCTGGATTTTGTCATTGCCGGGTTTCATGCTGAAACAGGGTATGCGATTGGTTCGGTGGAACAAAATACCAGAGCAATCCTTGGCGCTATCCAGAATCCTTATGTTCATTTGATTGCCCATCCCTGCAATCCTGAATATCCCATAGACATCGAACGGGTGGTCCAGGCCGCCCGCAGTGCTGGCAAGGCTTTGGAATTAAACAACAGTTCCCTGTTTTTTAGCCGCCCGGGCAGTGGCCCCCGCTGCAGCCAAATGGCCCGGCTGGCCGCCAAAACCGGCACCTTGCTTACCATTAACAGCGATGCGCACAGTTGCTATGCTGTGGGCAAGGTTGAACAAGCGGTAGAGGTAGCCCTCCAGTCCGGCGTTAAACCGGCCCAGGTTTTAAATACTTCCGTCCGTTCCGTAAGGGACTATCTCCAGTCCCACAGGCAGCGGCTGAAAAGAATATCCTAAGACAAAAAAATCCACCGGCAGTGGATTTTATTTTACACTTACAAAACCCATTAAAGGCCAGTTATAGTGAAGACCTAAAAGGGCAGGATATCAGTGAATTTAAGCATATCGACGGTGGTGTAGGCGATGGCTCCAAACACAACTTTTCTTTTGGTGATTGTAACATTGGGGATGACTCTAGAGATAACAAACAGCAGACAATAGGCAACAAAAAGTCCAATAAACCCATTCCAGAAAAGATGGAAAAAAAGTCTCTCTGTCTTTCCATTTAGGACGGTATAGAAAAACAATTCAGTAACAAATTCTGCCACCAAAAGGAACAGGATACCTGCAAAGGCAAGAATAAAATAAAAGAAAAATTGACTGGCCTTTTTGGTTATACCATTTTTCGTTAGGGTTTTCTCCATAGAAACGCCCCCTTTTATATGGGGTATTTTTGGTGTCTAACATCCTAATGAATGGTGCTACTGTCAATATAAAGAAGCTCAGTATTAAAATCAATACCTAATATTCTTTTTAAAAATTTTTTTAATATCTCAAGTTGCAGCAGCCCCTGATTATATCTATGCACCTGGGAAGATTTATATTTTCTATGTGACAAAAAAGAAGATAGAATTGGTGGAAAACCGAATTCTATCCCACGACAGGTCATGAGGGGGAGAAACTCTTGTTTTATAACAAGAAGATTAAAGGGCTACCCCTTGACGCCGGTGAACTACGTTATCGTAGCTATCCAGAAGGTTATTCAATTCCTGATCCCAGGATTTGCTCAGGGAGTAAGCCCGGGCCTGGCAGGCCAGGGTTTTTCTAAGGGCAGGATTTTCTTTTAAAGCAACCAGGATCTTCATCATATCGCGAACACTGCGGGGGCGGCAGACCAGCCCGTTATGACGGTCCAACAAGTTATCCTTAATTCCTCCGCAGTAAGGTGCCACCACCGGCAGGCCGGAGGCCATGGCCTCCAGGATAACATTGCCGTAGGTTTCAGTGGTGGAGGGAAAAACAAAAATATCACAAGAAGCGTAAACGGTTGCCAACTCTTCTCCATGTAAGTAACCGGTAAAGGTAATGTTGGGAGTTGCCTCCTCTTTTAATTTCGCGGCCAGCGGACCGTCTCCGGTAATAACCAGATGAATATCCGGGTGGATGGGATGAATTACTTTCATGGTTTCCATTAAAATATCCAGATCTTTTTCCGGTGCCAGTCGCCCCACGTACAGTAAAAGAGTCTTATTTTGGGCCCCGATCCTGGCTTTAAAAGAAGGATCGGCTTTTCCAGGCTGGTAAAGAGAAGCGTCAATGCCCCGGCCCCAGAGTTGCAGGTTCCGTATCCCCTTTTTCTCCAGCAATTGCAGGGTGGACCGGGAAGGGCAATAATTGACCAGGCACTGGTTATGAAACCATTTCAAGTATTTCCAAACCCAGTTGGTGAAGAGGCCCAGTTTGTAATAGGAAAGATACTGAGGAAAATTCGTGTGATAGGAACCGACCGCAGGAATTTGTCTGGCGGCGGCATATTTTAGACCGCATAGGCCCATGGAGATTTCGGTGACCAGGTGAATAATGGTCGGTTGAAAAAAATCCAGTTGGCTGGATATTTCCGAGAAGTTGGGGAGAGCCACCTTACATTCTTGGTAGAAGGGGACTTCAAAGCCGGGTGAAGGATAGATCTGATATCCGTTAGGAACCGACAGATTGACATCCGGCGAAAGCACCAGGCAGGGGATGCCCCGGGCTGCCAGGTGATCGGCCAGCCTGCCAATGGTCCGGGCTACTCCGTTCACCTGAGGAACAAAAGTATCTGTAAAAATGGCTACCTTCAAAATCGGTATCTCCTTTCCATCCTTACAGTTGATTATAAAATTGCAATAAAAAACCGGCTGTGGTTCGCTGGGCCTGGGGGAGCAAGATTTCCGCGGCCTGGTGGTAGCCTGTGCGGGCACCGTCCTCTACCAGTGGGTAGAATGCTTTGGCCAACCTGGCGTTTTCAGCAATCCATTCTTCCGGTTTAAGGGCGAGATCATAAATACCGCCTCGGGTAACTTTATAGTGATCTTTGTGGGACTCGGCCCAATCTTCAAAATCCATATGACTGCCAAATATTTTGCAGGCTGCGTGGTGTGGAACGCACATGTCCTGAACCAGATGAATGGCGGCCCCCAGGTAAAAAATAGCCTTGTCATGTTTCTTTTGCTGCCATAATTTGCGGGCTTTGTTATAAAACTCGGTGCATTTTTCTGCGGCACTGGGCCAGAACCACATGCCGCTTTGGGTATCGGGATCATACAGGTGACAGGTGCTCTTAAGGCCGGTGTCCACCCAGAGGACCCCGCTGTCCAAGGGCTCCGCAAAAATTTGGAAAAACTGAAAGGCTTTCTTGTGACCATCGTTAAATAAAATTTTTCTGCCCTGTTCGTTAATAAAACTGTGTGTTGCGCTGTCACCCCGTACCCATTCAATGGGAATAGGCATAGAAGCAATGTATTTGCCGGCGGTGGCGAGGGACCAACTGAACATCATAGTTATGCTTAACATTTTACACCCCATAACACTGGTTTTCTTTATTATAAAATGTCTTTCTAAGGTAGATATTAAAGTTAAATTAAAACTTTTTAAACTAAGCCAATATTTTCAGATTGAAATGAAACCGTAATCATTTTAGCCCATTGCATTTTTCCCGTTGATGTTGGTAATAATAACGAACAGTTAGAATTTTACGTAAGGGGGCCTTTCCATTGACCTGTCCGGTTTGCGGTGGTAAAGCCACCGGCAAAGTGGGTATAGACCAGTATTATTGCTGGGATTGTTGCGTGGAATACCGTATGAACAAAGAGGGAGTAGATGTTTTTGAGGTTGCCGAAGACGGCAGTCTGGTTTCCTTTGATCCGCACAATAATCAACTATATTAGTCTGTAGGGGGTGAAGGCGCGATGGGATTTTGGCGTGGTGTAATTGCCGGTAGTTTACTCGGAGCAGCCATGGGAATGGCTTTTAAACCCCAGAGAAAACCGGAAAAAATGCTGCTGGGAACCACTCGGAAAGCCCGGAATCGGGCTCAAAAGATGATGAAAGGCATGAGCAGCCGAGTCAGTGATATGATCAGGTAAATTAGTAACCTAAAGTGAGGACTACGTCCTCACTTTTTCGTACCATCCCTTTAGGATGCTAAGGATACTTATAACATGCACGGGGGACCTGTTATGCCCTGGTGGAACGAGAAACAAACCTATCGTATCTTATTCATAACCTTTTTGCTGGGTCTGGCCGCGTATTTTCTTTATTTAATCCGGGGCTTATTTTTGCCCTTTATTTTAGCCATTGTCCTGGTATATTTATTAAATCCTATTGTCGACCGGATGGAGCGCCGGGGGACTTCCCGGGTGGCTGCCATTCTCATCCTTTATCTGGGGGTCGTTATTATTGTGACCAGCGTTTTAATGTATGGGATCCCCAGAATGATTAACCAATTAGAAAGTTTAGGCCAGGCCATCCCTGCCTATACGGATCAAGTGGAAGGGATGGTTCAGTCCATTCAACAGCGGTTTGCCGACAGTGCTCTGCCGCCAGGTCTGCAGCAGATTTTGAACGAGCGAATTCGCTGGGGAGAGGCAAAGCTAATGGAGATTGCCAGGAAGGCGGCGGATTTGCTGCTGGCTCTGGTGGGCAACCTGATTAACTTTGCCCTGGCTCCGGTCCTGGCTTTTTACATCATGAAGGATTTACAACCCATCAAAAAACGGGGCGCTTCCTTGGTTCCCCCAAGATGCTATAACGATGTCTGCCGGTTGGCCAAGGAAATTGACCATGTGATTGCCTGTTTTGTCCGGGGGCATCTGACGGTGGTGGTGATTGTCGGTATTTTGAGCGGGGCGGCCTTTGCCCTGGTGGGTCTGGAATTCGCCGCCATGCTGGGGGTCATTGCCGGCTTGGCTGAATTAATCCCTTATTTCGGGCCTTTAATTGGCGCTGTTCCCGCGGTGGCTCTGGCCCTCCTGGAATCCAAATGGCTGGCCCTTAAAGTGATTGTGGCGGTTTTTATTATTCAACAGTTGGAGGGCAGTATTATTTCGCCCAGAATTCTGGGCAACAGTATGGGATTACATCCACTAACCATTATTGTGGCCCTTCTGGCCGGGGGTCACCTGTTCGGAATTGCCGGTATGCTGCTGGCGGTGCCCCTGGTGGCGGTGGCCAGAATTGGCATTGGTTTTGTATGGGAAAAGCTTAATTAGATTAAGGGGGATTCCATCGGGGTCCCGTTGTTGGCCTTAAGGATTTTCCTTTTGGGTCCTGTTGTTGGTATGATGTTTTTCTTACGGTTGAATAACAAACCCTGGAGAGGAATGCATAGATACGAACAACGAGACCCAAGGAAATAAAGGATAAGGCTAACAACAGGACCCCGGGAAATACAGAATAAGTCTAACAGCCAGACCCTAAAGGAATGCTTTTCAGCACCATTGACCCCTCTCAATTTTTACTATAATATTAATATTTGGAAGATAATTGTGGATTTTGCCGTTTTGCGTGATTCGAAAAGCAGGAGGGAATATGCATTGATGACCGGAAAAGAATTACGGGAGAAGTATCTAAAATTTTTTGAAAAACGGGGACATCAAATTCTGCCCAGTGCTTCTCTTATACCTCATAACGACCCCAGCATTTTATGGACGGCTGCGGGAATGGTGCCTTTTAAGCCTTTTTTTACCGGACAGGCCGTTCCTGAAGTAAAGCGGGTAACCACCTGCCAAAAATGCATCCGCACCCCGGATATTGAATCCGTTGGCCGGACGGCCCGCCACCATACTTTCTTTGAAATGCTGGGCAACTTTTCCTTTGGTGACTACTTTAAGGAAAAGGCCATTCCCTGGGCCTGGGAGTTTGTTACCGAAGAGTTAAAACTCCCGAAGGAAAGCCTCTGGATCACCATTTATCTGGATGACGATGAAGCCTTTGAAATCTGGAACAAGGTGGTGGGCATACCCGCTGAACGAATTGTCCGACTAGGCAAAGAAACAAATTTCTGGGAGATCGGTGTGGGCCCCTGCGGCCCCTGCTCGGAAATTTATGTGGACCTGGGTGAGGACCGGGGATGTGGTTCCCCGGATTGCCAGGTGGGCTGTGACTGCGACCGCTTCCTGGAAATCTGGAATTTGGTATTTATTCAATTTTTCCGGGACGAAGAGGGCAATTATTCTCCTCTGGAGAACAAGGGAATTGACACCGGCATGGGTCTGGAACGGGTGGCTTCGGTGCTGCAGGGAGTTGCTTCCAACTTTGATACCGACCTGTTCCGGGAAATTATGGATTTTACGGCGGATCTGGCCGGACAAAAATATGGCCAAAGCGGTTCGGTGGATCTGGCCCTAAAGGTAATTGCCGACCATTGCCGGGCCGTCACCTTTGCGGTCAGTGACGGAGCATTGCCCGGCAATGAAGGTCGGGGCTATGTAATTCGGCGTCTGCTGCGCCGGGCGGTACGTTTCGGACGGGTGCTGGGAGTGCGGGAGCCCTTTTTGTACAAGGTTTCCGGCGCCGTTATTCAACAAATGGAAGACGCTTATCCGGATTTAAAGCAAAGAAAAGAGCATATTCTCCGGGTGATTCATACCGAAGAAGAGCGATTTATGGAAACTCTGGCGGCGGGGAGCGATATTCTTTCGGTCTTAATCAACGAGGCCAAAAACACCGGAAAAGGAGAAATATCCGGGCCGGATGCCTTTCGGCTTTATGATACCTTTGGTTTCCCCCTGGAATTAACCCGGGAAATTGCCGAAGAACAGGGTCTAACGGTGGATGAAAAGGGATTTGCCGCGGCCATGGAGGAACAGCGGAAGCGCGCCCGCAGCGCCAGGCAGGAAACGGAATACCTGTCCGAGCGGGGAGTATTGTACAAAGCCCTGCGGGAGGAACTGGGAGAAACTCATTTTGTGGGTTACGGCACGCTGGAATCCGAGGCCAATGTGCTGGCTCTGTTGAAGGACGGACTGCAGGAGATTTCCGCAGGGGCCGGGGAGGAAGTGGAGATCGTCCTGGATGTGACTCCCTGTTATGCCGAGTCCGGCGGTCAGGTGACCGATCACGCCATACTCAGGGGAGACGGACTGGAAGTGGCCATTGATGCGGTCAGCAAGCCGGTGGAAGGATTAATTGTGCACCGGGGGAAAGTGCTTTCCGGAACCCTTAAACGGCATGATTCCGTTAAGGTTCAGGTGGAGCCCGACCGCCGGGGAGAAACCGCCCGAAACCATTCGGCGACCCACCTGCTGCATAAAGCCTTGAAAAAGGTTCTAGGGGATCATGTGAATCAGGCCGGTTCTCTGGTGGATCCCGAGCGCCTGCGCTTTGACTTTACCCATTATGCGGCGGTAACCCCTGAAGAACTTGGCCGCATTGAGGAAATTGTCAACAATGCGGTTCTGGCCAATTTACCTGTAGAAGTTTTTGAGACCACTCTTCCCAAGGCTAAGGCCATGGGGGCTGCGGCTCTCTTTGGGGAAAAGTACGGGAAAGAGGTCCGGGTGGTTAAAATGGGCGATTTTAGTCTGGAACTCTGCGGAGGCACCCATTTGACCTCCACCGCCGAAGTAGGATTGTTTAAAATTATCAATGAAACCAGCGTGGGAGCCGGTCTGCGGCGGATAGAGGCTGTAACCGGTTTGGGTGTGTTAAGATATCTGACCTTGAAAGAAGCCCAGTTGGAGGAAATTGCCGGGGTCATAAAAGCCCCGGTTCCTGAACTGGTGCGCCGGGTGGAAGCCATGGTCCAGCAAAACAAAGTTCTGGAGCGTGAGATTGAGGAATTAAGAGGCAAACTGGCCCGATCCGAGGTACAGGATATTCTGGGACAAGCCAAAGAGATCAAAGGCGTGCCGGTACTGACCTCGGTAGTTGCCGCCCCGGATATGGACAATCTGCGGGGCATGGTGGATATGATCCGGGATAAAATGGGCAGCGGTGTCATCTTATTGGGCAGTACCGCCGGTGAAAAGGTGAATCTGGTGGCGGCTGTAACCAAAGACCTGCTGGGGCGGGGGCTTCATGCCGGGAATCTGATTAAAGAGATTGCTAAGATGGTTGGCGGCGGCGGCGGTGGAAGACCGGATATGGCTCAGGCCGGCGGCAAAGAGCCGGCTAAACTGCAAGAGGCTATTGATCGGGTCTATGCTGTGGTGGAAAAACAAATGAAATAAAGCGGAGGGACTGGCTTACAGCCAGTCTTTTCGTTTTTTTATCTGTAACCCCCCGGGAGAAAAGACCATATGATAGATAGACAAGAGGATTTTTGATCACCGGAGGGGAGGTTAACGAATGTTTTTTCCACCCAGAAGGGCCCCGAAAACTGTTAAGGAAAAATCCCAGGGGGTTCCTATCGTATCGGGTTTACCGGGAATACAACTCAGGCTGGATGTGGATCACATGCAGTTATTGGGAACATTAGCCATGCTTGGTTTAAGCCAAAGTCCTGGATTAAAAGGAATGATGCAAGAATTCACGGGTTTTCTGCAGCAGGCTCAGGAGGCTGCGGATGCTCTTACAGTCCAAATGGAAAATATGCATAAGGAATTCCAGAAGGTTCAAACCAAGATAATGGAAATGAACAGTTTTCAGGAGCCGGTGCAGGAAAGCCGGAGGGCCGGTTATCCCCCGCTGGATCCCCTGATGCTTTTTCAGCAACTGTTTCGATTGATGTCTATGAATCGATAGAAAACAGGCACCGTCGGGGACACGGTGCCTGTTTCTCCCGACAACGGCGTGAAATTTTAAGATCAGCCAAGGCAGGTTTGCTGACGCTATTTGAAATTATCATAGGTTTTTCTTAAAACGGCTAAGTCCCGCAGCGCAGTGACCGGTTCCCGGACCTGGATGCTGGCACCCAACTGCTCCAGAGTTTCTTCAAACCTCTCCACTTGATCGTGTTCGGTGCTGAAGGAAATCCTTTTCTTAATCACAGGCCAAACTTCAAGCAGACGGTCATAATTTTCCTGGGCCAGCGTCCAGTTTTCTCTCTGGATATTGTCGGTGACCAGAGAAAGGTAATTCATAATATCTTCCTGGGGATGCAGGGGTTTTTTCAGGTAAGATCCGGAGTTTAAAATTAAGACAAAACTGATTAAAGCCAGGGCCACAACGCCCCATAGCAATAGGCGTTTGATCATAATACCTCCTGTTTGTAGAAATCCTTTGCTATCTTTTAAAAGGGTCCCTTGAAATCGCTGGGGTCTAAGAACTGTTTAAATTTATCTTTATAGGTATCCGCGTAAAGCTTACCCGCAGGATTCACTTCGGCGTAAAAGACTTCTTTGATGTGTTCCACACCGTATTGGTCTTTTAATTCTTTTAGGAGCCAGTTGGCATCCAGGTTAAGCCGTTGCATATTATGCTCAATCATGGCCCCCTCCTGAATCACGGCGGTGGGCATGCCCTGGTGTTCTGTGCGGAGCCCCAAATCCAGGGGCGTTAGAGGCCGGTGCTGTGATTTTTTTTGTACCGAAAGGGTGCCTCCGGTTTCCAAAATAGCGAATTCAACATCCGCCAGGTTAAAAATATTTTTCTGACGCAGCCGTTCTGTTAAATCGGAAAGGGTAAATCTCATTTGACGCATATTTTTTTCTAAAATCTGTCCCTTATGGATTACCAGTGTGGGCTCTCCCACAATGACTTTATTAAGAAACTGAAACTTGATGGTGATGTACTGCATCATGAGGGTAAGAATGATCACCACGGAAAGTCCCAGCCAGTGATTCCAGGCCCGGGAATCCAGGTTTACAATCATATTGGAGGTCAGTGAACCGATGGTGATGCCCGTAATATAATCAAAAACGCTTAATTGACTTATTTGTTTCTTCCCTAGAATCCGTGCGTAGATCAATAAAGTAAAAAACCCGATAAAAGCCCGGACGATAATCACAAATGTTTCCATTTAGACCCTCCTGACCTGCTTCTCTAAATCAGTATTCCCAATTTTAAAATCCTTTTTTTTGACAAATAGAGGAAAGCAGAAAGATTCGTTGAATTAATATTAATATTACAGGTAATATTAGGACTGGGAGGTCTTTGCCATGGCTGATATATCTCAAGAGACCGTAATGTTCAAGGTCCAGGCTGAAGAAGTTAACCAAGCCCGTGAAATACTGCTGGCAGTGTATGCTGCCCTTAAAGAGAAGGGCTACAATCCCATAAATCAATTGGTAGGTTACCTTTTGTCCGGAGACCCGGCTTACATCACCAGTCACGGCAATGCCCGCAGTTTGATTCGCAGGCTTGAGCGGGATGAACTGCTGGAAGAGCTGGTTAAGAATTATCTGGAGCAAAAGTAACCCCGCATGGGGATTTGTTTTTTTATAAGAAGGGTTACGGAAGTTGCCGGGGACACAGGCATAAATGTGTCCATTTGTGTTTTGCAGTGCTGACATCAGCAAGACCCACTCCGGGAGAGCGTAATGAAGCTCCGGCAAAGGGTATTTGAGGAATGGGAGAAGAGAAAATGAGAATAATGGGTCTGGATGTGGGGGATAAAACCATTGGGGTAGCCCTGAGCGACCCCATGGGATGGACGGCGCAGGGGTTAGAAGTTATTCGCCGGAAGAACGATATTCAGGAGGACTTTCAGCGTCTGCTTGAAATTATCCGGGAATACGGGGTAGAATCCATCCTGGTGGGCCTTCCTAAAAATATGAACGGTACCATTGGACCTCAGGGGGAAAAGGTGCAGGCCTTTGTAGAACAGTTAAAAAAGGAAATCAACCTGCCGGTAAAAACCTGGGATGAGCGTTTGAGTACGGTGGCGGCGGAGAAGGTGCTGCTCCAGGCGGACGTGAGCCGGAGCAAGCGCAAAAAGGTGATTGATAAGATGGCGGCAGCCGTCATCCTTCAAGGATACCTGGACTCCGGGGCCAAATAATCCGGAGTATAAAAGGCCTGATCCGGGATCTTACCTTTTCTTGACAGGCCGTTTTTTTTAAGATACAATACAGTCAATCTTTGGAAAAGAGGTGCAAATTGTGACAGAACAAGATGAAGTCATCACTTTAATTGATGAGGATGGGACGGAACACGACTTTAACGTGATAGATGTTATTGAAGTAGAAAGTTCTGAGTACGCCATATTATTACCGGTGGAAGAAGAGTCCGACGAAGCGGTGATTCTTAAGTTTGCTAAAGATGACGATGGCAACGAAATTCTTGTAGACATCGAAAGCGATGAGGAATGGGAAAAGGTTGCCGATGCCTGGGAAGAAATGGTTATGAACGAGGAAGGCGAAGACGCTTAACACCGCTAAACCGGACGGGTTGCCGCCCGGTTTTTTACTGCCTGTAAATACATGTAATTAAGAAGAATAGAACGCGGATTTAACGGATGATACAAATTTAATATTTCAAAAAATACAAAGGCTTCTGCTTGGGCGAAAACCGGAGCAGGAGCCTTTTTCTATTTATTTATCGCTTGCAGTGGAATAGGAGAGGCCCGTCCCTAGTATGATATACCTAGATTAGAATCATTTGTGGGAGGGGGCCTGCGATTGTTTAAAGGGAAATTTCGCATCGTTGCGGTGATTTGCTTTGTATTATTCGGCGTGATGGCCTACTTGAGTTCTCAAATGAGTTTCGGGCCCCGGGATAAAATTTTACCGGGAATTTATGTGCTTAATGTAAAACTGTCTCGTATGGACCGGGACCAGGCCATACAAGCCATGAAAAAAATGGAGGCAAGTTTTAAACAGGCCCGTACCATTCAATACAGGGAATTATCCTGGAGCCTTCCCATGGACCAGGTGGGATTGCGGTTAAATTATGAGGAGGAAGTGGAGCGGGCCATGTCTTTTGGCCGGACCGGTTCCCTCTGGCAGCAGTTCCTGGAGAGAAGGGAAGCTCACCGGAGCGTTCATTTAAAACCCGAAATCCATTTGGATGCCAACCTTTTAGAAAAAACTGTGACAGCGGCTGCAGAAACGATTATTTTGCCGCCCAGGGATGCAGGACTGATTATTAATGATAATGATACGGTGGAAATCTCTCCCGGCCGTGAAGGCCGATTGGTTGACATAAATCATTTGCAGCAGGAACTAATTAAATCTCTCCTAACGGACAGCCGTTCACCCATTCCTTTAAAACTGGTGGTGGCTCCCCCGGTCCGTTCCACCGAAGAGGTTAGTGCCATGGGGATCAACCGGCTGCTGGCCATGTACTCCACCCAGTTTGATCCCAATAAAGTGAACCGGGCTTATAATGTCAGTGTGGCTGCAGCGGCTTTAGACGGCTTAACCGTCGCCCCCCGGGAGGTCATGTCTTTTAATGAGGTGGTAGGGCCCCGCAGTACCGAAGCGGGGTACAAGACCGCTCCCATTATCGTAAATAATGAACTGGTGGACGGGTTGGGAGGAGGCGTCTGTCAGGTTTCCACAACCTTGTATAATGCGGTGCTCCTGGCTAATCTGGAGGTGGTGGAACGGACCAACCATTCCATGCCCATCACCTATGTGCCCATTGGCCGCGATGCCACGGTGGTTTTTGATGCCATTGATTTTAAATTCAGAAACAATACCGATTATTGGCTTTATATCCAATCCCATGTAAAGGGAGGTACCCTAGTCATTAAAATATTTGGCAATGAGCAATTTAAGAAAGACGTGGTCATCCGCAGTTGGATTGAGGAAACCTATAACCCGGATACCCTGGTGGAAAACGACTATAGTATCCGCATGGGGGACCGGCTGATCAAACAAAAGGGGGCTCAGGGATACCGGGTGTCGGCGGAGAGGGTGGTTATGGAAAAGGGCCAGGTGGTAAAAGTGGAGAAACTGCCCACCAGTGTTTATAAGGCCAGAAACCAGATTATTTCCCAGGGGATGGCCCCGCCGGGGGATATATTGTCTAACCCGGAGCTGCCGGCGGACGATTCGCCGGTAAACGGGGAGATGGAAGAAGCGGAAGAAAGATAAGTTTTAGCCTTGTGGAGCCTCTAAGGATAGGCCAATCCTGGGAGGCTTTTTGCTGTTGTAGAAGGACTTTAAAAAGAAAATAAAAAAGCAGGAGAGAAGTAAAAGTTAAAAAAATTTGTAATGAAATCCACTTTTCTTCGTATTACATGTTAGAAAACATTGCGCAATGTTAAATTAATTGTATGCAGGGGGGGAGTCATGGAGACGACCATGTTGGTTGCAGAGCCTACAGATAAAGAACAAAAAAACAATATGAATATTGATGTGGGCATATTTAAAGAAATATATGAAACGTATTATAAGCGTGTGTATAACTACATCAGTTATAGAATTAACAACCATAACGATACAGAGGATCTTGTTAGCCAGGTTTTTGAGCGGATTATACAAAGTATGTATACCTACGATCCCAAGCGTTCGGTGTTTGATGCTTGGCTTCTTGGAATCGCTCGCAACACCGTAACGGATTATTTCCGTAAACAAAAAAGGAATTTTAATATTTCTCTGGATAATGTAATTCATCTAATTTCAGGAAACAGTCAGCCGGAAGAGGTAATTGTTATCGATGAAAACAATGTAAGCCTGGTAAAAGCCTTGGCCAAACTAAGCGACAAGGAGAGAAACATTGTGGCGCTGAAGTTCGCTGCTGAATTGAGAAATACAGATATTGCGGCAGTTATGGGTATATCAAATTCTAATGTGGGCGTAATTCTTTCCAGGAGCTTAAAGAAGCTGCGTAAAGAATTAGAAAAGGAGGCGAGGTAAGCAATGGGCAAAATAAAGGATGATAGACAGATAGAAGAATTATTAAAGACGGATTTTAGTATTCAAAGCCGTTCTAAAGAAAAAATACTGAATCAATTGCTCTATGAAATTAATAATCAAGAGTGTATGAATGGAAAAAAGGAGAATTTTGCTATGATAAGTTTTTTCAAAAAACCGATTTTTATAGCTGCAGCGTTAGCTGTGTTCGTTATGAGCTTTT
Source organism: Desulforamulus ruminis DSM 2154 (assembly GCF_000215085.1). Lineage (NCBI taxonomy): Bacteria > Bacillati > Bacillota > Clostridia > Eubacteriales > Peptococcaceae > Desulforamulus > Desulforamulus ruminis. Next base: position 3,214,078 of record NC_015589.1, on the reverse strand, counting down.
CAATGACTTCCTATGGTAATGACTTCTATAAAAAAATTAAAGAAGTTTTTGTTGGAGACCATGCCAGATATGTAGTGACAGAACAAACCAGTGAACCAAACAGAACAATTCCCGATGAACTTAAAGGAAAATTATATGATAAAAAAGGGAATGTTCTTAAACAATATCCAAAGAATGGGACAGTTTACAACGCTAACGGTGAGCAACTGATTCTCTCGTATGTAGAGTCCCAAGATGGGGACGGAAATACGATATCAAAATATGAAGCTCTAACGCAAAAAGAATATGATGAGCGGCAAAGAAGTAAAATGACCACCATGACGAACCTGGAAGAAGCAAAGCCTTACCTTTCATTTAATTTTTCATTGCCTCGCTATATGCCGAAAGGCTATGCATTTGACAGAGTTCAACTGTATAATGATGAAAATGGAAAACCTTATAAAGATGGCGAATATGCTATTGTTTTTTTTAGCAACGGCGACCGCACCAAGGATATCTATTTACAGCTTAGGCAGATGAATGAAAGAACTGCCTATGAAGCAGACATTGGTGATGTTGAACAAATTGAAATTAACGGTAAAAAAGGTGTTATTGGCAAAGGCAACATCCATGTGGAAATTGACGGCGTTATGTACATGTTTATGGCCTCAAAAGCAGGAATTGACAATGAGCAATTGATTAAAATGGTAGATTCCATTCCTTACCAGAACGAATAAAGTTTATAAAGATTATATAAATAAGAGAGAACCTCACCTCATTGGTTCTCTCTTAACTATCTTCTTCAGTGGACAATCCACCGGTTATGTCCTCAAAAATTTATTTCAAAAGAAATGGAAGATTTCCCGGTCCCCAGGCATATTTATTTAGCTAAGGATATTAGTGGTCAAGGAGGGGGCCCGGTTGAAAAAAATCGTTGTTTGTGGAAGGAATGATGGGGGAAAATCCACCATTCTGGGAGAGTTGTACAAAGGATTAAAAAACAGGAATTTTCATCCCCTGGCCATTGGTTCGGGGGTACAGGATGAAAAACCCTATCTGCACAAGGGCATTGATCCAAGCTATTTGACCATCGCAGTGCCGGAACCCGGCAGGGATATCGTTTCCGACATTGAAAGGGTGATCCGCAATGCCGTAAACCAAATTAAAGAAAAGAACAAGCTCATTGAGAATGCCCGCAAGGCGCTGGATGAGCTGAACAAAGTCCGCTCGGTACTGGAACTGGGCAATCTTTCGCAAAAGGACATACCGGGAACCGCGGTGCTGCCGGATGTGGTGTTGATTGAGGCGGTGGGGATCAACGACGGCTACAAAGCCCAGGAATGCCGCAAAATGGCCGATGTGCTGGTGACCATTATTCCGGCGGGATTAAAAAGCGAAATCATTATGGAACCGGGCAATTACCTGCTGGATGAATCGGACATTATGGTTGTAACGAAAATTGACGAGACACCCAGGGACGTCACTTCCAACACGCTGAAACTATTGCAGCGCATTTACCGGACCAAGCCCATTATTCCGGTGGTGGCTACCAAAGGGGTGCACATGAATCTGGTACTGGATGAGGTGATCAGCGGATTAACCAATCCCGCCATTATATTTGATCCGATTTTTCCCGAACCAAGAGACGTCAATAAAATCAACTAAGTAGGGGGCATCTCTTTCAGAGGGGTGCCTTTTTACCTGCAAACCCCCGGGAGGGTTCTTGTACCCGCCGGTGAATCAATGATATAATTGGTTAAATGATTAAAGGTTGGGTTTTTGTGGTTAGACGCTGGAAAATGAATAAAAGCATTGTGATCGTCCTTTTTTTGTTGTTGGCGGGCATATTGGGAGTTAACCGGTATGTCTTTTCGTTGTTGCAGCCGGTGGATCCTTCGGGAAAAAATGCCGATGTACTGGTGCAAATTGCGCCTAACAGCAACACCGCTCAGGTGGCCAGCCTGCTGGAGGAACAAAAACTGATTCGCAGCGCCCAGATCTTCCGGCTTTATACACGGTATCACGAGCTGGATAATCAACTGAAAGCCGGCTATTATTTGATGAACGGGAATATGTCCACTCCTGAAATTATCAGCCTGTTGGTGCGCGGCGCCACAGCCTCTAAAAGCTTTACCATACCCGAGGGCTATACCCTTAAACAAATTACCGATTCCCTGGCGGACAAGAATTTCATCCGGGAAGAACTGTTTCTGGAGTTGCTGGCCAAGGGTCAGTTTCATTATGCCTTTCTTAAAAATCTGCCCCAGGGTTCCAAACGTTTGGAAGGATATTTGTTTCCGGAAACCTATAATGTCAGCCTGGACAGCACCGAGAAGGATATCATTAATGTGATGCTGGCGGGAATGGACAAGCAGCTCCGGGAGCTAAAATTCGAGGAACAGGCCAAAGCCCTGAATTTAAGCACTCGCCAGGCACTAACCATTGCTTCCATGATTGAAAGGGAGGCCAAAAAAGACGGGGATCGCTCCCTGATTTCCAGTGTGATTCATAACCGGTTGCGTCTGGGGATGAGACTCCAGATTGACGCCACGGTGGAGTATGCTCTGGGCGGCCACCGGGAGAAAATATATTATAAGGACCTGGAAGTGGATTCCCCGTATAATACCTATAAATACAACGGACTGCCTCCCGGGCCTATTGCCGCCCCCGGCAGGCAATCTTTGCTGGCGGCTGTCCAACCGGCCAGCACCAATTACCTTTATTATGTGGCGAAGCCCGACGGAAGCCATGCCTTTGCCACCACCCTGGAAGGACACAATGAAAACAAAAGAAAATATCTGCAATGATGGACATAGCCTAGAAGCCGTATATCCCACGCGAGGTGACTGATTTTGAAGCCATTGGAACTTTTAGCTCCCGCCGGAGACCTGGAGAAATTAAAAATTGCCGTTCTGTACGGGGCCGATGCCGTCTACCTGGGTGGACGGCAGTTTAGTCTGAGGGCCGGAGCAGGAAACTTTAGCGAAAAGGAAATGCTGGAAGGCATTGAATTTGCCCACAGCCATGGAGTGAAGGTCTATGTGGCCGTCAATATTTTTGCCCATAACCAGGATTTAGAAGGATTGCCCGGTTATCTGGAGTCCCTGGTTCAGGCAGGGGCGGATGCGGTGATTGCCAGCGATCCGGGTGTGATTGCCGAAATTCTCAGGCTGCAGCCCGGGTTACCGGTGCATTTAAGTACCCAGGCCAATACCACCAACTGGGCCAGCGCCGCCTTTTGGCAAAAGGCCGGGCTGCGGCGGATTGTTCTGGCCCGGGAGCTCTCCCGGCAGGAAATCAAGGAAATTGCCGGCCGGGTGGATGTGGAACTGGAGGCCTTTGTTCACGGGGCCATGTGCATGTCCTATTCGGGCCGGTGTTTGTTAAGCAATTTTTTAACCGGGCGGGATGCCAACCAGGGGGATTGCGCCCAATCCTGCCGCTGGCGCTATCATTTGGTGGAGGAGAAACGTCCGGGTCAGTACTTTCCGGTGGAAGAAGATGCCCGGGGCACCTATTTCATGAGCAGTAAAGACCTTTGCCTTTTACCCTATATACCGGAGCTGGTGGATGCGGGAGTCAGCAGTTTTAAAATTGAAGGCCGTATGAAAAGCATTCACTACCTGGCCACCGTGGTTAAAACCTACCGGCAGGCTCTGGACAGCTACCAGCAAAACCCTGCCGCTTATAAGGTAGAGCCCCAGTGGCTGGATGAGATTACCAAGGTCAGCCACCGGGAATATACCACCGGATTTTTCCTGGGAGATCAGGGAGAAACGGCCACAGTAGAACCGGATCAGAGCAGTTACACCCGCCGCACTTCCTTTGTGGGGCTGGTTCTGGGAAAAGAACCCGGCGGCCGGGTAGTGGTGGAGCAGCGCAATCATTTCAAAGCCGGAGAAAGCCTGGAAGTCCTGACTCCCCAAGGGGAGAATTTTATCATTGAAGTTTCCGCCATCTACAACGGGGCCACCGGAGAGGCCATGGAGGCGGCTCCCCATCCCCAGCAGGTGGTTCATTTGGAGGTAGACCGGGGGCTCCCGGTCCTGTCCATGCTCAGAAGAATCCTTTAAAGCATAAGAAGTTCCTTATTTGGTGAGAATAATAGAATAACATTTTTTCCCAAATAAGGATGCGTGGAATCTTGCATATTCTTAAACAAAAAAGATTGGTTCATACCTTTTTCTTTATTTTAATCCTTTTCGGTGCGTTGGTTTTTCATCTGGCCTTTATTCAGTTGATCCACGGAAAGGAATACGGGCAAAGGGCGCTGGATCAGCGTACGTTAAAGGTGAGCCTGGAGGATACGTCCAGGGGCAATATTTTGGACCGGCAGGGAAAAATTGCTCTGCTGGGCAGTCACCAGGAAGATAGAATTTTGGTGTTTCCCCAGATTATTTTGCACAAGGATGCTGTCCTAAGGACTCTGGCGGATATTTTGCAGCAGGACCCCGGAGAGATTCAGGGGTATTTTACCGGCTCACCCCGGTATCTGCCCTATGCGCTGACGCAAGAGCAGGTTAGCCGGATCCGCCAATTAAAAATTACCGGCCTGCTGGTGGAAAGAGTCAATTTCCGCTATGGGACTTCTCCTCTGGCCGCCCACGTGATTGGCCATCTGGGTCCCATTTCGGATCAGGGTGAGCTGGAACATTTAACCGGACTGGGAGGTAAGCCCTATAAGTTGACCGATTCCATCGGCATGAGCGGCCTGGAGTATTTTTATGAAAGAGAATTAAAGGCCGTGGAACCGGCCGATCAGGCCAGGGCTCATGTGGATGTCTATCAAAACCTCATTGCCGGGTTGGGAATTGAAGTAAAGCGCCATCAGGAAACCGGGAAGCGGGATATTGTAACCACCCTGGATGCCGAAATACAGCAAATTGTTGAGCAGGTGATGGATGAGCGGATTCAACGGGGGGCGGTTGTGGTTATGGACGCCCGGACCGGGGATTTGCTGGCCATGGCCAGCAGGCCCAATTTTAACCCGGCCGACATTGCCCGGTCTCTTCCCGGAGAAAGGGACACCTTTCTGGATCACTGCACGGCATTATATCAACCCGGATCCATTTTTAAAGTGGTGGTTGCCGCCGCAGCCTTGGAAGAAGGGCTGGTGAAGCCTTCGGATACCTTTGTCTGTCTGGGGGATAAAGACCCGCTGATTCATTGCTGGCACAAGGAGGGTCACGGTCTGATCACCTTTGAAGAGGCTTTTGCCCAGTCCTGCAATCCTGCTTTTGGGTCCCTGGCCTTAAAGCTGGGAAGCGAAAAAATCATTCAGTATGCCCGGGCCTTTGGGTTGGAATCCCAAGACATTATCGGATATCCGGTACCCAGGGATAACCGGCAGAACTTAAACTTAATTGCCCAGAAGTATAGTCTGGTGAACAGCAGCATTGGGCAGGGACCGGTTTTGGCCACCCCGGTACAGATGGCGGCCATGATCAATGTGATTGTCAACGACGGGGTTTATATCGAGCCCCGGCTGGTCAAGGAGATCAGAAAAGAAAACGGGGAGCCCCTTCGTTATTATCCCCTTGGTAAAAGCCGCAAGGTGATTTCCCAGGAGACCAGCCGGGAGTTAAAGCGGCTGCTTGGCCTGGTAACCTCCGAGGGGGTTGGGAAAGAAGCCGACATCAAGGGTTATGGCAGCGCGGGGAAGACCGGGTCCGCTCAGGTAGGCTCCGGAACGGACAAAGTGAATGCCTGGTTTTCCGGCTTTACCCCGGTGGATCAACCCCGGTATGTGGTAAGCGTTCTGGTGGAAGAGGGAATCAGCGGAGGTTCATCGGCTGCTCCGGTTTTCAGGGAAATTATGGAGAAAGTGCTGCCCCCTTCGCGTTGACTGCATAGTAAAATTAGCGTAGAATAATAGTATATTTTGTTTGCTATGGAGGATGTTGTATGATAGTGCGGGGGGACCAAATTCGAGCCTTAAGGGAAGAAAGAGGCTATACGCTGCAGGACCTGGCACGCCGGGCAAAGCTTTCCTTGTCTTATTTAAGTGAGATTGAGCGAGGTTCCAAAAGACCCTCATTAAAGACAATCGATAAGCTTGCCGCAGCTCTTAACGTAGCAAAAACCCAACTGGTGGAAGGGGAAATTACGGATACCGGTTTGGGTCTGGGGGAAAAGATCAGAATTATCCGCAATGAGAATAACCTATCTCTACAGGAATTGGCCGACAAAATTGGTATTTCTCTCTCCTACCTCAGTGAAATTGAAAGAGGCACCGTTTATCCCGCCCTGAATACATTAAAAAGGGTGGCTGAGGGGTTGGGAATACCGGCCACAGCTCTGATGGGCCATGAGGGATCCTTGGGGTATAAGTTGAAACACCTGCGGGAGGAGTATGGTTTAACGCAAGCCCAATTGGCCAATTTAGCCGGGGTAACGGCCGGACTCATCGGCCAGATTGAGCAGGGAAAAGTGCAGCCCTCCCTAAAGACACTGGAAAAATTGTCCGAGGTGATGGGGGTTTCACCTTGCTACTTTATTATGGAACCCGGCGCTGTGGATCAAATGGTCAGCCTGATGAATCCCGAATTAAGAGAATTGCTGATCCATCCCAATGTGCAGTCTGTGTTAAGTCTGGTGTGCAATCTAAATGAAAAGGAACTGCAGTTTGTTTTAAATTTTATTCAGTTGTTTAAACGTGCAGAGCTTAGCTAAATGTTTTCTAAAGTAATTGCCGTCAGATATATTGCTGGCGAACATAAAAGTATAGTATTATAGTTTCGGGAGATTTTTCCCGGTGTGTATTTTAGTAATGAAGTGATCATCTTGAAGGAGGGTATTTATCATGGCTATGGAACTTAATGCCGCAAATTTTGAGGCCGAAGTACTCAAATCCGATGTTCCTGTACTAGTAGACTTTTGGGCAGCTTGGTGCGGACCCTGTCGCGCTATTGCACCGGTAATTGAGCAATTATCCGGGGAATATGCCGGTAAGGTTAAAATTGGTAAGGTAAACGTGGATGAAAACAGAGATCTGGCTCAACAGTTTGGAGTTATGAGTATTCCTACCTTAATTTTCTTTAAAAAAGGTGAAAAAGTTGAGCAGGTGATTGGTTTTACCGGAAAAGCCGATCTCGAGAAGAAACTGAACGCCCTTTTATAATTAGCCGGCTAAATCCTCCGACTTCGGGGGATTTAGTATTTTATGAAGGTTTCTCATCCGGGGCTCGGGCGGTTCCATAACAGGTTATCGTCTTTTTACAGGGTTTGTTTGTTCCCCGGAATAATGAACCCCAAATATTCTACTGGGAGTGGAATAGTTGCATCAGATCTTATTTTATATTGGCGATTGGCCCATACGGTCCTTTGGCTTGATGCTCTCCCTGGGAATTTTGGCCGGCTTGCTTACCAGCAGCTATGTAGCCAAAAAGCAGGGCCGTTTTTTCGAAGAAGTTCTTGATCTGGCCTTTTATGCCGTGATTGGGGGCATCATTGGCGCCCGGGTCTGGGAAGTCATTTTTAACTGGGACTATTATTCCTACCATCTCTGGCAAATTCCCGCCCTGTGGAACGGGGGCCTCTCGGTTCAGGGATCGGTGCTGGGGGGAGTGCTGGCTGTTATCTGGTACTGCAGGAAGCACCGGATTCCCTTCTGGCCCATGGCCGATATCCTGGCTCCGGGGCTTTTGGTGGGACAGGCCATCGGCCGGCTGGGCTGCTTTCTCAACGGGTGCTGCTACGGCATTCCCTACCAGCACCCGGGAATTGTTTATCCCGTTGGCACCGATGCTTACTATGCCTTTGGTTCACAACCCCTTTTCCCGGCAGTGCTTTTTGAAGCCGCCTGGGATGTGCTGGTCCTGACCTTGCTGCTGAAAATATTTAGCCGCAGGCCCTTTGACGGTTTTATTACCCTGAGTTATTTTATACTCTATTCTCTGGGGCGTTTTACCCTGGAATTTTGGCGGGGGGATAGTCTGCGCACCGTGATGAATTTAAAGGTTGCCCAGGTAACTTCCGTAACAACCGTTTTAGCGGCTTTATTGCTGATGTATTATCTTTATAAAAGAAAAAATGACTCCAAGGACCGTCCCTTGAATAGTAAAAAATAAAGAAATGTACATGCTAAAGAGAGACATTCTCTCTTTTTTATTTACCGTTAATTCAAGAATTGGTTTTGTTGCGGCGGGAGAAAATAATTTGAGGAGGTGAGGTTGTGGAAATCGGTCATAACTGGCACAAATGGAAGTCTGTTATCGGCAATGTGGTGGGTCTAGGTGAACGGGTTGGTCTGGATGATGAAACCATTAACAGTGTTGCCTTCCGCATGGGTGATTTTTTTGCCAATCATTTTGACCCGGCCAACGATGAGCAACGACTGATGAAGGAACTTTGGGAAGAAGGGGATGAAGACGAGAAAAGAACCCTGGCTTCCCTTATGGCCCGGCTGTCCCATAGAAAAACACAGCATCATTAAAAAAGAGGAGCCGCAGCTCCTCTTTTTTACTATGTTGGCAATCTCAAGGGTTTTATTTTGCCAGCGGCAGCTTCATTTCCCTCCAGCGGTGCATGCCCAGATCCAAACTGCGCACATGGGAGTAGCCGTAGCCCCGGAGAAACATGGCGGCATAGGCGGAACGGGAACCACTTTCGCAAAGGGTGATAATGGGCATCTCCAAATTGGCGGGCAGTTCTTTGATGCGGGTGGGCAGATCGCGGATAGGCAGGTTGATGGCTCCGGGAATGTACCCTTCCGCAAATTCCTTTGGCTGCCGCACATCTAAAAGTAAAATCTCCCGGGAGTTCTTTTGAATAATCTCCAGCATTTCCTGATGGCCGACTAAATTCCAGTGCTGGGGAATGTTTTTAAAATAATATTCCATGGCACTGCACATCTGTCCCATTAACGGGTTGGCGGGAGCCGCAGAGGGAGCGGCAGGGGTTTCCGGGGCCTGGGACGGCGGCACCAGGGAACATTGAATTTTATCCCCGGAACCGGACATGCTGGGCAGTTTGGCAAAAGATTCTGCGGCAAATTGAATAAATTCTTCCCGGGAGCGGACTTTTAAAAAGGGGTTATGGATTTTTTCGTAGCCCATGACGCTGTTGATGTTGTTCTGGTAATCATGGGCCGGGTAAATAATGAACTCTTCGCCCAAGGGAAGCAGTTTGTCAAACAGGCTTTCATACATATTTTCGTTGCTGCCGCCGGGAAAATCCGTACGTCCACAGGTGCCGATCATTAAAATATCACCGGTTAAAATTCTATTTTCCACCAGCAGGCTGATACTGTCCAGGGTGTGGCCGGGGGTATAAAGGAACCGGATGGGAACCGTTCCCACATAGATGACTTCGCCGTCCTGGGGGGAAAAATCAACGGCAATGGCTCCATTAAAGGCTAAATGTTTGACAATGGCATCATTACCGGTAAAGGTGGCTCCCAGCTTTCTTTGTTCCCCATAGGCCGGGTGCATCACCACTTGGGCGCCGGTGTTTTGGGCCAGAAAGCCGGACAGGCTGTCATGGTCCACGTGGGTATGGGTATCAATCACATAAATCAGCTTTAAAGCCATGTCCTTGAGGGCTGAAAGATAAAGATCCCCGTTGTGATTGGGGTCCACCACCGCGGCCAGCTTTTCCTGGTCACACCAGATTAAATAGGAATAACAGCCGTCGCTATCGCGAAATTGCTTGACAGGCATGGGATCACCTCCGAGATTCAATGGTTATAGCTAAGTTACCTTATAACTTTGCTTGAGTACAGTCCCAGTCTTTAAAGTTAAGGTATTTTAAAGAGTTTTGTAATATAACCGGACATCAAAAACTTAACATAAAACGAACACAAAAAAACATAAACAAACAAAAATATGTTTCCTTGACAGAGCCCTTTTGTTATAATCAACTAAAAAGGAATTCATTTGAAAGAGAAGTGACATTCGGGTGACATTGGTAAATTTAAATAATATGTTAAAACATGCCATGGATCACGGCTATGCCGTGGGATCCTTTAATATGGTGGATGTCAATTCATTGGAAGCGATCCTCCGGGGCGCGGTTCAACTCCGTTCGCCGGTGATTGTTTCTGTGGCGGAAATTCATTTTCCTTACGTTGATATAGAGAAATTAGCCTTCCTGATGAGAACCCTCACTCAGGATGCTCCGGTGCCGGTGGCTTTGCATCTGGATCACGGGCAAAGTTTAAGCGCCATTATGAGAGCCATGCAAAGCGGCTTTACTTCCGTGATGTTTGACGGTTCCCAACTGCCTTTGCAGGAGAACATTCTCCGCACCGCAGAAATTGTGCGTTTTGCCCATGCTGCCGGAGTATCGGTGGAGGCGGAGCTGGGGCATGTGGGCGGTGCTGAAGGTCAATTGGAAAATGACGAGGATGACAGCTTATTTACAGATCCCCTGGAAGCAGGCCTGTTTGTCCGGCAGACCGGAGTGGATGCGCTGGCGGTGGCCATCGGTTCCGCCCACGGGGTGTATAAAAAACAACCTCAATTGGATTTTGCAAGGTTAGAAAGAATCAAGGAACAAACCAACATTCCTTTGGTTTTACATGGCGGTTCCGGAATACCCGATGAAGATATCCGACAGTCCATCCGCCGGGGCATCTGTAAAATCAATGTTTACACCGAACTTTCCCAAGGCGCCAATCAAGCCGTTCACCAGGCCCTGGCGGCCAAACCGCAGCTTCCTTATCCGGAGATTAAAATCAGCGCCGGACGGGCCATTGAAAAGATTGTGATGGAGAAAATTAAGAATTTTGGCGGCGGCCAAGGGAATCTACAGGATCAATAGGTAAAGGCATCGGTAATTTTTCTGAATATTAAAATATTAACTTCGAACACGGTTTAAGCTGCTTAGGGAGGCGAATTAAAATGTTATCCATTGACCGACAGACGAAAATCATTCAACTGCTTAAACAAAACAACAGTGTTCGGGTTTCGGAGCTAAAAGCATTGTTTAATGTCTCTGAAATGACCATCCGGAGAGATTTGGAAAAGCTGGAGCAGCATGGCGTGATTATCCGCAGTCACGGAGGCGCTGCTTTAAATCCTTTAAACAATGTGGATGTTGCTTTCCAGAACCGGACTCAGAGACATGTTGAGGAAAAGGAGGCCATCGCCAGAGAAGCGGCGGCGCTGGTACAGGACGGCGATTCCATTGTGCTGGACGCGGGGACAACCACCACGCCCATGGTCAAGTATTTACGGAATAAAAAAGATTTGGTGGTCTTGACCAACTCGTTAACCGTGGCCAATGAAATGGCACAGATTCCGGGAGTTACTCTGGTATTAACCGGAGGCAATTTAAGGGAAATTACCCTTTCCCTGGTGGGCACCCTGGCGGAGGAAAATTTGCGTCGTTTTTATGTGGATAAAGCTTTTATTGGTACCAGCGGTCTTTGTCTGGTCCAGGGCTTAACCAATCAAAACATGTATGAGTCCGAGGTGAAAAGGGCCATGATCAGTATTGCCAGAGAAACCATCGTGCTGGCAGACCATAGCAAGTTTCACCGGGTGTCCTTCAGCAGCTTCAGTCCCCTGCAGGCGGTCCATAAGATCATTACGGACACCGGCGCGCCCATGGATACGGTAAAGCAAATCAGAGAGCTGGGGATTGAGGTTTTGTTGGCGAAGCCCGGTCCATAAGAGGAGGGTTTAGAACATGTCCGATGTTTTATGTTTGGGAATTATCGTTGCAGATATGGTGGCTAAACCCGTCACTTCTCTTCCGCAAAAGGGAGAGTTAGCCCTGGTGGAAAGTATTCAGCTCCATAATGGAGGCTGTGCTGCCAATACCGCAACGGCTTTAGTCAAATTAGGTTTTACCGCATCGGTCTGCGGCATGGTGGGAAACGATGGCCTGGGACAGGTACTGATTCATAATCTGATCAACATGGGCGTGGATACTCGCTACATTGCTAAAACAGACAGGGCTGACACCTCCGCCAGCATGGTTCTGGTGGATGCTCTGGGGGAACGCAGTTTTATCCACTGTACCGGGGGGAACGGCGCCTTTCAATTAGAGGATTTTCCGGAGCAATCCCTGGAAAATACCAAAATACTGCATATTGCCGGTTCCCTGTTGATGCCCGCTTTTGACGGGGAGCCCTGTGCGGAGGTCCTGCGTCTGGCCAAGGCCAAAGGGCTGGTGACGGCAATGGATACCGCCTGGGATGATTCAGGACGCTGGATGAAGGCCCTGGCCCCTTGTTTGCCTTATGTGGATTTGTTTATCCCCAGTTTAGCCGAAGCGAAGGCTTTAACGGGCCTGGAAAACCCCCAGGAGATGGCCCGGGTGTTTTTAAATTACGGAGTAAAAAACGTGGTCATAAAACTTGGCTCCGAGGGCTGTTATATTCTTTCCGGAGACACAGAATACAGGATTGCCGCCATGGCGGTGGATGCGGTGGACGCCACCGGCGCCGGAGATTGCTTTGTGGCCGGATTTTTAGCCGGAGTGCTCCGGGGGTTCCCACTGGAACGCTGCGGGCAGTTGGCCAACGCCGTGGGAGCCATGTCCGTCACTTCCGTGGGAGCGGCAACCGGGGTGAAATCCCTTGCTGAAACCATCGCATTTCTCAGCAGCAACTTAAATAGACAGGAGGGCCAGTGGTGGCAACAGTAAGATTTAATCAATTGAAAAAAAATTATGGCAACCAGCAAGTGGTAAAGGAATTTAACCTGGAGATCAACCATCAGGAATTTGTGGTGCTGGTAGGGCCTTCGGGCTGTGGTAAATCCACCACCCTGAGAATGGTGGCCGGTCTGGAGGAGATTACCGGCGGGGATGTATTTATCGGGGATACCCGGGTCAATGATATGCCGCCCAAGGACCGGGATATCGCCATGGTGTTCCAAAACTATGCGTTGTATCCCCATATGAATGTTTATCAGAATATGGCCTTTGGCCTGAAACTTCGTAAGTACTCCCCCCAGGAAATTGATAAGCGGGTGAAAGAAGCCGCAGCCATTCTAAGCATTGAGCATCTTTTAGACCGCAAGCCCAAGCAGCTCTCCGGGGGTCAGCGCCAGCGGGTGGCCATTGGACGCGCCATTGTGCGGGAGCCTAAGGTCTTTTTAATGGATGAGCCTTTATCCAACCTGGACGCCAAACTGCGGGTACAGATGAGGGCGGAACTGGCAAAGCTGCATCAAAGGCTGAAAACCACCACCATTTATGTTACCCACGATCAGACAGAGGCCATGACCATGGGCGATCGCATTGTAGTGATGAAGGATGGTGTCATTCAGCAGGTGGCTACGCCCCAGGAGCTTTATCATCAACCCAGCAATATTTTTGTGGCCGGCTTTATTGGTTCCCCTTCCATGAATTTTATTCCCTGCGTGCTGCAGGAAAAAGGAAGGGAAACCTATCTGGTTAATTCCGAAGGTTTTTCCTTTGTCTTGACGCCGGAGATGGCCGCCCGTCTGACAGCCTACAAACAAAAAGCCCTGGTGTTTGGTATCCGGCCCGAGGATATTTCAGACCATCTCCCCTGGGTGCCGGAAGAAAACTGCCTTAAGGCCCAGGTGGAAGTGGTGGAGAATCTGGGGGCGGAAACGCTGATTTATGTCTCCCTGGGCGGGCAGAACATTATCGGCCGATTTGTGGGAAGCCCCAAATACAGGGTGGGAGATACAATGAACATCGCCTTGAATCCCAATCGTTTTTACCTCTTTGATCAAGAGTCGGAATTATCTATATTATCATAATTTCCCCGGTTAACCGGAGGAATCCATGATCTTACTTCAGGGGAAAAGGGTGGTGATGCCCCGAAAAGAACGAAGCAGCCGCGAGGTTGTCGGCCGTTTGCTTGCTAGTGTAAGAAGGGATTAAAAGGGATTAAATGGAGGGAAGATTTTGAAAAAGAGATTATTTGCGATGATTGGCTGCCTGGTCATTCTCAGCCTGGTTTTAGCAGGATGCGGCGGCGGCAAAGAGGAGAAAGAGGCGGCCCAAAATAACGGCGCCCAGGGCAAGTTGGTTGACGGCCCCTTTAAAAAGGTAGAGGATTTACCGGTTATTCAGGCTCCGGAAGGTTTTGACTGGAAACAGTTTGCCGGCGTGGAAATCAACTTGGTTTCCGAAAATACACCGCCCAGTTCCGCCCTTGCCGCCAATATTAAAGAATTTGAAGATGCCACCGGCATTAAAGTAAACATTCAGCAAATGGATCTTGGCGCTCTGGTACAAAAGGTTGGCCTGGATTTTGGAGCCAACAGTTCCAAATATCATGTGATCTATGCCGACCCTTATCAGGTGCTGGCCAAATACTCCAGCAAGTTTGTTGACCTGAATACCCTGAACAATGATCCGGCCCTGCCTAAAATTCCCGGCGGTCTGGAAGATTTTATTCAAAGTCAACTGGAAATTGACGGGTACATGGGTTCCAAAGACAAGCTGTACGCCCTTCCCTACGACTGCCCCACCATGGTACTGGCTTACCGTACCGATGTAATGGCCAAAATTAAAGACAAGTTTCAGGCTGAAAAGGGTTTTGACCCCACTCCGAACCCCGGCATGACCTGGGAACAGTATTATCAAGTGGCTGAATATATTAATCAACATGCCGCCGAATTAGGCGTTAAATATGGCACCGGTCACCAGGCCAAGCAGTATGATTCCCTGATGTGCGATTTCTCCAACATCCTGAGCGCTTATGGTGCCGATTATTTTACCAATCGTGAACTGGGTGGCGTGGGCGCCGCCAACCCAGGCAAAACCTCTTTAACCACTCCCGAGGCGCTGCAGGCCTTTGAATTTTACAACAAGCTGCTGAAAATTGCCCACCCCAGCTCCAAATCCTGGGACTGGAACGGTTTAGCGGAAGCCTTTGCCGCCGGTGAAGTGGCCATGGCTCCGGAATGGCACGAATATGCCTCTTCCTTTGAAAACCCTGAAAAATCCAAAGTAGCCGGCAACGTAGCCTGGACCACCCTGCCCAAGGGTCCCAAACGCTCCGCCAATATCTACGGCGGCACCGGTGTAGGAATTAATGCCAATGCGCCGGAAAAAGAGCAAAAGGCAGCCTGGTTATTCCTGGTATGGGCCACCTCTCCCCAGACTCAGTTGATGATTCTGGAGTCTCCGGTGGGCGGCGCCACACCTTCCCGTAACTCCGTATATAACACCGCTTCGGTTAAGAAGGCCATGGAAGATCCCACTTCCGAAGAAGCGAAAAAAATGCCCAACCTGACTTCCATGACCGCGACCCTGGAAGCCTGGAAGGCTGAAAACTCCTATGGTCGTCCCAAGGTTCCCCAATGGCCTCAAATCGATACCGTCGTATTTACCGAACTTTCCAAGATGCTGGCAGGACAGCAGGATTCCAAAGCCACTGCCGAGTCCATCAGCAAGCAGGTTGACACTTTAACCGGCAACTAAAATCAATCATGAGCCAGGGGCCCCGCCAAAGAGGGGCCCCTACTAAACCCGGCAGAAGGGAGTTGTTAACCTTTGAGTACAGGGAAAACCGTAGAAGCTTCGATGCCGCAGCCACAGCCGCAACCGAAGGACACCCCCAAGGCCGGGGGAGTCTTGAGGCGGTTTTTAACCACTGAGAATGTTATGTTAACTCCAGCCCTATTGGTGCTGGCGACAGTGAGTATTTTCCCGTTTCTTTATTTGATTTATGCCAGTTTGATGGATTTTGCACTGGCCATGGATGATCCGACCTTTGCGGGTTTTCGCAACTGGGTTCGGCTGGTGCAGGACCCCCTCATTATACAGTCCTGGAAAGTTACCTTTGTGTATGCCCTGGCGGGGCTGTCTCTGGAACTGGTTCTTGGCGTGGGCATTGCCCTGCTGCTCTATGCCACGCCCTGGGGCCGCAATATTTTTGTAACCCTCTGGATGCTGCCTATTTTTGTGGCTCCCATTGTAGCGGGCCTGCTGGGCTGGTTTCTCCTAAACAGCAGTTATGGTTTATATGCCTGGTTCTTACAACTGCTGGGCGTACATATTGATATATTCGGGACCGTAGGTACAGCCCTGCCGGCGGTCATTATGATTGATGTTTGGGAATGGACGCCTTTGATCACCTTGATTGTACTGTCCGGTCTGCAGTCCTTGCCTTCGGAACCTTTGGAAGCGGCTGAAGTGGACGGGGCCAGTTACTGGCAAAAGCTCCGCTATGTGATCCTGCCGTTGTCATCCCGGATTATTGTGGTGGCCCTGTTGATTCGCTCCATGGATATCATGCGTTTTATCGACGCCATTTTTATCACCACCGCCGGAGGGCCTGCGGATAGTACCAAAATTATTGGTTTAAGGCTTTTTGACGTGGCCTTTCGCTTTATGGACATCGGTTTTGCCGCAGCCATCGGCCTTTCCATGCTGCTGGTCACCACCCTGCTGGGTAAAGCCTTTATTACAGTAATGTACGGGAGGGAATAACATGACCGCAGGAAATCGCTCAATGCGCAAAGGCATCACCACTGTTTTGATTTATACCGCTTTGGCCATGGCCATGGTTTGGGCTTTACTGCCCATTGTGTGGATGGTGCTTTCCTCTTTAAAAACAGAAGCC
Organism: Desulforamulus ruminis DSM 2154; assembly: GCF_000215085.1. Classification (NCBI taxonomy): domain Bacteria; kingdom Bacillati; phylum Bacillota; class Clostridia; order Eubacteriales; family Peptococcaceae; genus Desulforamulus; species Desulforamulus ruminis. Next base: position 3,197,601 of record NC_015589.1, on the reverse strand, counting down.
AATATGTTTTCCATGCCCCCCCAATTTTCCTTTAAGCCCACCTTTGCCACCTATGCCTTTATGTTTAACGAGGGGAACTTTAGCAACTTCCTGAAGAATAGCGTCATTGCGGCGGTGTCTTCAACCTTTATCGCTTTGTTTTTAGGCACGCTGGGTGGCTACGCTCTGGCCCGGGGGAACTACAAAAGAGGCAAAGACATTGCCTTCTGGGTGATCAGCACCCGCATGACACCCATTGCCGCAGCCATTGTACCCCTCTATTTAATCTTTGCCAAGTTTCACTTGATTGGCACGACCTTTGGGTTGGTCTTTGCCTATACAACTTTTAATTTACCCTTTGCTCTCTGGATGATGCTGACTTTCTTTGCAGAACTGCCGCCGGATATGGAACATGCGGCCATGGTGGACGGAGCCACCAAATTCCAGGCCTTTTACCGTATTGCCCTGCCCCAGGTAACGCCGGGTTTAGTGGCCACCGGCATTCTCTGCCTGATGTTTGCCTGGAATGATTTTGCCTTTGCCTCGGTCTTCACCAGCCATGAAAATCAAACCATCCCGGTTGCCGCCTCGCTGCTGATCAGCCAAACGGGCATTGCCTGGGGGCAGGCCATGGCCACCGGCACCGTTATCATTACCCCCATGCTGCTGGCTGGATTGGCGGTACGCAAGTATTTAGTGCGCGGGTTATCCATGGGGGCCGTAAAATAGAAAAATTCGGGGTAGGCCGCCCCGTCTGTGATAAAGAGTTTAAGTGAGTGGAGGAGTGAAAACATGGAGAAAATGAAAGCCGGTATTCTTTACGGATCCGGAGATGTTCGGGTAGAAGAGGTCCCGGTGCCCCGGATTAAACCCGACGAGGCGCTGGTAAAGATTAAAGCCGTGGGGGTTTGCGGTTCCGACGTGCACTATTATGAGCACGGCAAAATAGGCCGTTATGTAGTGGAAGAACCGATGATTCTTGGGCACGAGGCCGGTGGCGAAATCATGGCGGTAGGCGAGGATGTTGCCGGTCTTAAAGTGGGGCAGCGGGTAGCCATTGAGCCCGGTGTTACCTGCGGCAAGTGCAAATTCTGCAAAGAGGGCCGCTATAATTTGTGTCCGGACGTGGTATTCCTGGCCACTCCTCCGGTGGATGGCGCCTTCTGCGAATATCTGGCCATGCGGGGGGATTTTCTGCATCCCATTCCCGATCATATGAGCTATGAAGCGGCTTCCCTGGTTGAACCCTTTTCCGTGGGGCTGCACGCCTGCAAGCGGGCCGGGGTAAAACCCGGGGATACCGTGGCGGTTTTAGGCCTGGGCCCCGTGGGGCAACTGGCGGTGGTGGCTGCCAGGGCTTTTGGCGCCACCAAAATCATTGCTGTGGATCTGGCCCCCATCCGGCTGCAGATGGCCGGGGAAATGGGCGCCACCACGGTGATTAACGCCGGGGAACAGGATGTCTATGAGGCCATCATGAAGGAAACCGGGGGCGTTGGTGTGGATGTGGCCCTGGAGACAGCCGGCAGTACGGCCACCAATTTAATGGCTGTGCGGGTGGCCCGCCGGGGAGGTAAGGTGGCCCTGGTAGGACTGCCGCCCCAGCCGGAAGTTCCTTTTAATGTATTTGATATTGCCGATGGCGAATTAGATATCTTTGGTATTTTCCGCTATGCCAATACCTATCCCCGGGCGGTTGAACTGTTGGCCAGCGGTATTGCCCCGGTGGAAAAGCTGGTCACGCACCGGTTTGCCCTGGAACAGGCCAAGGAAGCCCTGGATCTGGCCAGGACCGATAAGCAGGGCAGTATTAAAGTCATGGTCAACCTGTAAGGAGGAATCCCACATGAAAACAATGAAAGCGGCGGTGATTCAAGGCCCCCATAACATCGTCCTTCAAGAAGTCCCCTACCCCACCCCGGGACCGGGTCAGGTGGTGGTAAAGGTGGAGGCCTGCGGCGTTTGCGGCACCGACTATCACATTTTGGAAGGGGACTTCCTTTCTTCCTATCCCCTGATTGCCGGGCACGAATTTTCCGGTACCATTCATGAATTGGGGCCGGGGGTAGAGCACTGGCAATTGGCGGAACGGGTGGCCGTAGACCCATCGGTCTATTGCGGGGAATGTTATTATTGCCTGAACAATCAGGGGAACATGTGTCAAAACTGGAACGCCATCGGCGTTACCCTGAACGGGGCCTTTGCGGAATATGTGGTGGTTCCGGCCAAGAACCTGTACCGCCTGCCGGATACCATGAGTTTTCAGGAAGGGGCCTTTGTGGAACCTCTTTCCTGCGTGGTTTATGCCATGCGGCGTTTGAACATCCGGTTTGGCGACAAGGTGCTGCTCTTTGGTTCCGGGCCCATGGGCCTGCTGCTGATGCAGTCCATTCTTAAAGGCGGGGCCTCGGAAGTGGTGGTTGTGGACCGGGCTGAAGATAAATTGACCATAGCCCGGCAATTGGGCGCCCATAAAACCTTTGCCGGCACTGCCGGACTTAGGGAAGAATACCCCCTGGGTTTTGATGTGGTCATTGATGCCACCGGCGTGCCTGCGGTTATTGAAAATATGTTTCAATATGCCGGCAACCGGGCCAAAATCATGCAGTTTGGCTGTGCCCCCAGGGAAGCCAAAGTATCCGTAAGTCCCTTTGATATTTACAATAAGGATTGGGAAATATTGGGCACCATGGCTCTGCTCTTTACCTTTTATCCGGCTATCCATTTGTTAAAGAACGGTGTGGTTGTTTGCGATCCCCTAACCACTGCGGAAATCAGCCTGGATGACTTTCCCGCCTACTTGTCACAGCCCAAAGGCAGTAAGGATCTGAAAGTTCTTGTGCGACCCTGGAAAAAGTAGGAGGCGCCCATGCAGAGCTTATTTTTAGGTATAGACATCGGTACCACCGGAGTGAAAGCCCTGATCATGGATGAACAGGGAAAAGGGGTGACCCAGGCCACCCGGGAGTATCCCCTGCACATCCCTCAGCCCGGCTGGGCGGAGCAGAATCCTGAGGATTGGTACTATGCCACTTGTGAGGCCGTTGCCGCCATTTTGAGGGACGGCAGGGTTGCCGCGGCGCAAATCAAGGGGATCGGGTTGACCGGGCAGATGCACGGCTCGGTGTTTCTGGACCGTCAGGGTGGCATTATCCGGGAGGCCATTCTCTGGTGCGACCAACGCACTGCCGAGGAATGCCGGGAAATCACGGCTGCCGTGGGAGACAAAAGATTGATTGAACTGGTGGCCAACCCGGCTCTGGCGGGATTTACCGCGCCCAAGATTCTGTGGCTGCGTAATCATGAACCGGAAAACTACCGGCGGGTGGCCAAGGTCTTACTGCCCAAGGACTATATCCGCTGGCGGCTAACGGGTGTTTTTGCCACCGATGTCTCGGATGCCAGCGGCATGCTGCTTTTGGACGTGATCAACCGCCAGTGGAGCGGTGAAATGCTGGCAGCATTGGACATTCCTCCGGCCTGGCTGGCGGAGGTCTTTGAAAGTCCCCAGGTGACCGGCCGGGTGCATGCCCGGGGAGCTGCGGATACCGGGCTTCCCCAGGGGATACCCGTGGTGGCCGGAGCCGGGGATAATGCTGCCGGAGCCGTGGGCAGCGGCATCATCCGGCCGGGAATGGCCACCGTTAGCCTGGGTACTTCCGGGGTAGTCTTTACTCCCAGCAGAACCCCTGCGGTGGATCCGGCAGGAAGACTACATACCTTTTGCCATGCGGTGCCCGGTCAGTGGCACCTTATGGGCGTAACCTTGGCTGCCGGGGGATCCCTGCGCTGGTACAGGGATGCCTTGGCCGGTGAAGAACGGGCTGCTGCCCAAGAATTGGCCAAGGATCCTTACGAACTATTAAATGATCAGGCCGGTTTAATCCCTGCGGGCTCCGAAGGGCTTCTCTTCCTGCCTTATCTATCCGGCGAGAGAACACCCCATGCGGATCCCCTGGCCCGGGGTGTGTTTCTGGGCTTGAGCCTGAAGCACCATAAGGGCCACTTGGTGCGTTCCATCCTGGAAGGGGTGGCTTTTAGCTTAAGGGATACCCTGGAAATTATGAAGGAGTTGGGTTTGGCCCTGGAAGACCTGCGCATTACCGGAGGGGGCGGGCGCAGCCCGGTGTGGCGTCAAATTTTAGCCGATGTTTTGGGCCTGCCGCTGAACCTGATGGAAAACTCCGATGGACCGGCCTACGGGGCGGCCATCCTGGGAGCCGTTGGGGCAGGCTGCTGGCCTTCGGTGGAAGAGGCTGCCGCCGCTGCCTGCAGCAGCCAAGAACTGCGGGGAGTGCTGCCCATTGCGGAGAACGTACAATGCTATGACCGCCTGTATCCCCTTTACAGGGAGGCCTACCCGTCTTTAAAATCCCTTTTTTGGCGCTTAAAAGACATTTAGTTGAGGAGGTGCTTCATGCCGGATATTATTACCGTTGGGGAAGCGATCATTGATTTTATTCCAACTCTCCCGGGCAAGGGCCTTGCAGATACACCCGCCTTTGAAAAACGGCCGGGAGGAGCACCTGCCAATGTGGCTGTGGGCGTTGCCCGCTTGGGAGGAAACGCCGGTTTTGTGGGAAAATTCGGGCAGGACCCCTTTGGGCGGTTCCTGCTGCAGACCCTGGCGGAGAACCGGGTGGATACCGCGGCAGCGGTTATTACCGGGGAGGCCAAAACCGGTCTGGCTTTCGTGACTTTAAAAGAGAACGGGGAACGGGAGTTCATTTTTTACCGGGAACCCTGCGCCGATATTTTGCTGGCTAAAGAAGAAATTCATTCCGGCTATATTCAGGAAACCAGGATCCTGCACTTTGGCACCGTTTCCCTCATTGCCGAGCCCAGCCGCAGCGCTACTTACCATGCGGTAAAACTGGCCCGGGAGGCGGGTAAAACGGTTTCCCTGGACGTTAATCTGAGGGAGGCCCTTTGGCCTTCCCTAAACCAGGCCCGTAAGGAGATAACGCAAGCCCTGCAGTGGGCGCATTTGGTTAAAGTGAGCGAAGAAGAGCTGAACTTTCTGGTGGGTCCCGGAGTCAGTCTGGAAGAAGGGGCCACGGCCTTGCTGAACCTGGGTCCGGATTTAATCTTAGTAACCCTGGGGGCCCGGGGTTGTTACTATAAAACAAAGAAATCAGGCCGGACTATCCGGGGAATTTCCATCACCCCGGTGGATACCACCGGGGCCGGGGACGCCTTTACGGCAGCCATGTTAACCCGGCTGGCGGACTGGGGGCTGGGCCATCCCCGTCAGGTGACCTCTCTTTCCCCGGCAATCCTGGAGGAGTTTTGTTTTTTTGCCAACATCGCCGGAGCCTTAACCTGCACGAAAAACGGAGCCATTTCAGCCCTGCCCCTTCGGTTGGAAGTGGAAAATCGAATGGGGTTAAAGGCCAAATGAAGTAATATATATTCACATCGGGTTGCCGGAGGCAGCCTGTTTTTATATCCAAAGGGACCAATGAAAAGATGGGAGAGGGTCAAGAGATGAAGGTTACACTGGGTATCTCCACCGGATTTACGGTAAAGCGCTGGCCGGACCCGGAGGACTGGGTAAAGATGGTCAAAAGTCAACTGGGCCTGGATCTTATCCAGTTTTCCTTTGACCAGTTCGATCCCCGGGCCAATGCGGATTTGGTTGGCACCTATTGTCAAAGGGTCAAAAAGGCCTGTTTAAAATATGACGTGACCCTCCATTCCACCTTTACCGGCCTGGCCATTTATTCACACAATCTACTGTACCATCCTTTGTTGGAGGGAAGGCTGGATGGCTTGGACTGGTTTGGCAGGGCCTTTGCCATGACCCGGGATTTGGGAGCGGCCTTTACCGGGGGGCCCTTTGGCGGTCTGGATGTTCCCACCTTTGCACAGGAGGCCCGGCGCAGGTATCTGGAAGAATGGGCCGGCGAAGCCATGGCTCATTTATTAAAAACAGCCCGGCACTACGGCATTAAGGAATTTTACTGGGAACCCACTCCGGTGCGGAGGGAAGGGCCGGTGACCATTGCCGAGACCCGACAGTGTCTGGAAAGAATCAATCATCTGGCCGGAGAGGATGGAGCCCGTTTGGCCCTTTGCCTGGATACCGGACACGCAACCAGCCCCCTGGCCCCTCCCGAGGAGCGGGACCCCTACCTGTGGCTGGAGAAATTAGGGCAGGCCGCCCCCATCATCCATTTGCAGCAGTCCGACGGCAAGCTGGACCGGCACTGGCCCTTCACGCCGGAATATAACGCCCGGGGCATCATTCATGCCGATAGGGTGCTGGACTGTCTGGAGAAATCCGGTTCTCAAGAGGCGGTCCTGCTGGTGGAGGTAGGGCATCCCTTTGAAGAGGAGGACGCTAAAGTCATGGAGGAAATTACCCGGAGTGTGGAATATTGGCAGGAAGCCTTAACCCGCCGGGGAATCTGATTATAAAAGGGAGGGAACTCCATGCGTTACGGTCAATTAAAGCAGCAGATGCTGGACGAACTAAGTTCTGTTTTTAGGGAGATTGAGGAAACGGAAATAGCCGCCTTAACGGATGAGATCGTCCGGGCCAACCGTGTGTTTCTGTATGGCTTAGGCCGGGAAAGGTTAATGCTGCAGGCCTTTACCATGCGGCTGATGCACCTGGGCATCCGGGTTCATATGGTGGGAGATGTGACTACGCCGGGGATTGGGGCCGGGGATTTATTTATAACCAGTTCCGGCACCGGGTATCTTTCAACCGTTGAAGCCCTGCAGGGCATTGCCCGGCAAGCCGGGGCCCGGATTGCCTTTATGACCGCTCACCCGGATTCTCCTCTGCCCCGGCAGGCGGACGTCATTATTAAAATCCCGGCTCAGACCATGAAGGATGACCCGGCAAGCCGGCAGTCGCTCCAGCCCATGGGTGCCCTTTTTGAGCAAGCGCAATTACTGATGCTGGAAATGGTGGTGGTTTTGCTTAAAGAGAAACTGAGTCAGACAGAAAAAGAGATGGAGAAACGCCATACCAACCTTGAGTGAAACAACGGAACAACCGGGCTAATAAAAGAAATAGAACACTGATACGGATTCTTATATTTTAATTAAAAATTAGAAATCCGCAAGAATCCGCGGAAATCCGTAAAATCCGCGTTCTATTCTTTTTTGTTTTTGGGAAATAAAGGGCTGCGCAATCCAACCATTCCGGTTTTTGAACTGCCCCCCGACAAGTAGACAGGACAAAAAATAAAAATAAACTAGGCAGCCTTGGTTCGAACTTCCATCGGACTAAGGCTGTTTAACTTGGCCTGTAACCTCTCATAATTATAAAAATAGATGTAATCATCAATGTCCTTCTTAAGAGCTTCAAAGGTTTGATATTTATGTAGATAATACTTCTCACACTTAAGCGTTCCCCAGAAGCCTTCCATCGGTCCGTTATCAATACACTTGCCAACCCGAGACATACTCTGAGTTAAGCCATAAGCTTCTAGTCGTTTCTTGAAGCCCCAGGAGGTATACTGAAAACCCCGATCACTGTGAATTATGGGTGTGCTGCCGGGTGCCGTTTGAAGAGCCAAGTCCAGGGTCTCGAAAACAAGACGGTTGTTATTCGAATGGCCTAAAACATAGGATACGATGGATTTATCATGTAAATCGAGAATCGCACTGAGATATGCTTTTTGACCCTTTCCGTATTTGAATTCAGTTACATCCGTCAACCACTTTTCATTCGATTCCTCTGCTGTGAACTGGCGGTTTAAAAGATTTTCTGCGATCTGCCCAGGAGTTGATCGAATGTATTTCTTTTTCTTTCTACGGATGACGGATTGAATTCCAGCAAGCTTCATGAGGCGATAGACCCTCTTCGGGTTAATCGACTGATGGGTTTCCCGTCTTAAATTGATGGTTAATTGACGGTACCCATAAATGCCTTCAACCTTCTCGTAGAGCAGGAGCATCGCTTGCATGAGTTGCTGATTTTCTTGTTCGCGAGGACTTACTTTTCGCTTTAACCATTTGTAATAGCCTGAACGTGAAATCTGCGCCATTTCACACAATAAGACTAGACTAAAATGCTCTTCTCCTTGTACCGCTTGAATCGCGTCATAAATCTTCTGATGCCGGATTTGGCTTAAAACCTCCTCCTTTCGAGTTCCTGTAACTTTTTTAACAGGGCATTTTCTGCTCTAAGTCGCTCGTTTTCGTATTCTAGTTTTTTCATAGCAAGCCTTTGCCGATCGCTCTCACTTAATTCTTCCGGTGCTTTTTTCCGTCCCCGTCTATCCTTTAAGGCCTCTTCTCCACCTGCTTCATATTTCTTAACCCATTGATAAACCTGCTGGTATGAAACTTGATATTTCTCTGAGGTGTTTTGGTAATCATGGTTATGAGAAAGACAGTATAGGACCATCTCAATCCGTTCTTGCCAACTGGTAGTGCGCCCTTTAGTCATAGCCTTGGCTCCTTCCGATGGGTAGGATTTAAAACTGCTATGATTATTATACTTGTTAATCCACCTTGCCAGTTGTGTCCGACTCGCTATTTTATACTTATCTATAATTTGATACTGTGAGTATTCGCCCGAAAGGTAATCCTGAACGGCTTGAAGTTTAAGTTCTGGTGAATATTTATTAAAATGGGTTTTTATTTCTAGCCCTTCATATCCGTACAATTCATAACGATGTCGCCATTTAACCAAGGTAGTCACACTAATATCATATTTTTTAGCTATCTCTACACAGGTAGCCTGACCTGTTTCAAGTTCCTGTAGTATTGCTAGTTTCTCTGCTGCTTTGTATTGATTTATTTTTGACATTAAAATGCTCCCCTCATGATAGCCGGTTTTTTTATTTAACCTGTCTACCATATGGGGAGCATATCATTTTTTCCACAGCCCTTTTATTTTGGTAAGAAATGGTGCAGGGGAAGAACAGCCGTGATGATACTGTCTAAAGAATGAACCCGGTTGCGGCCTTGGTGCTTGGCCTCGTATAGGGCCCTGTCGGCAGCCTGGATCAGGCTGTCCGGGGAGGCTTCCCCAGTGGGTACTGTGGCTGCCACGCCCAAGCTAATGGTTACATAAGAGCTTATCTGGGAGCCTTGATGGGGAATCTCCAGAGCTTCAATACCGGCCCGCAACTTTTCCGCCACTACCCGGGCCCCCTCTAAATCGGTTCTGGGCAGAACCACGGCAAACTCTTCCCCCCCGTAACGGGCGACCAAATCTCCGGGACGGTTCATGATGCTGTCCAAGGTGACGGCTACCCTTTTCAGGCAATCATCACCCACCTGATGACCGTAGGCATCGTTAAAATTTTTAAAGAAATCAATGTCCACCATAATTAAAGACAACCAGGAGGCATCCCGGGAAGCCCGCTGCCATTCCATGTAAATAAATTCATCAAAATAACGCCGATTAGGGATCCCTGTCAGGGCGTCGGAGGTGGATAACTGCCGTAATATTTTGTTTGAATCCGTAAGGTATTTGGTTTCCCTTCTGATCCTGCGAACCATGGGCCGAAAAATAAAAAGGGCCTCTCCTATCAGTACCAGCAGAGTAAGGATCAAAATGATTTTTTCCAGGTTTTTCAGCCGGGTTATATCCCTTTCGCTTTGTTTCTGATATTCCTTAACCACGGTATCCAGGATATGAAGCAGTTCCCCCTGGGAAGCGGTAAGAACGGATAAGAGGTGCGGGTTATCTTGGGTAAGCCGGACATCCGGTTCTTGGACCAGGGATTGGGCGGATGCCAGGTATTGGCGAAGCTGGAGGTCCAGGGAGTTGGGCGAGTTAAAATAAATGGCTTTTACTTCTTCCGGCAGTGGGACAGTCATTTCCAGCCCCATATCCCCCTGCATCAGTTTTTCATGGGAATATTTCATTAAGGCCAGGGTTTCCGTCAATTCGTTGCGGATTTGTTCCCGTTCGGAGGGTTCCGTGCTCTCAACCAACTGAAAACAAAGTAAGGCCGTTTTTTGCGACAGCATTCTTTGACGCCCGCTGACATTAATAACGGCTGCGCTTGCGGCCTGGGTCTTTATGAGCTGGTGCAGATTAAGATAAGCGGTAATGGATAGAAGGGCGATGAATCCCAGGGCTAATAGGTATCTTTTAGTTAACCCGTTTATTTTTAGACGGATGTTCATATTTTTTATACCTTTTTCAATAGAGTGCTTTTTGTGTTGAGGCCTCCAAATACCTTAAAATACGACTAGAAATCGGCAAATTCCTCCTTATAACAAGATAGTTCTATAATTTTAACGTCACTCGGGCTGAAATAAAAGTTGTAAAAAGGTAATTGGAGGTATTATGTGGAAAATGTTACAAATAGTATTTTTTCCAGGGAGAATCAGGAATGAACGGGATTTTAATCATGGACAATCAGCCAAGGAGCCGTTTAACGGTAAAAAGCATGTTTGAGGCGGGAGGCTTCCCGGTGAATATTTTGGAAGCTGCCGACGGGGATGCGGCTGTACAGATACTAAAGAAGCAGCAGGTTGACTGTGTTTTAATTGATTACCTGCTTTTCAAAGAGAATAAGCACTTGATCCTTAAAAGCCTGCAGGAACAAAGGGTGGAAATTCCGGTTATTATGTTAACTGAGGGCCGGGATGAACCGCCGGCGGTTGAAATGATGAAATCCGGCGCGGCAGATTATCTAGCCAAGGACCGGCTGTCCCCGGAGATTCTGATCAGAGCGGTCCGGCACGCCATTCAAATTAGCCAAGCGGAGGCCCGGGCTGAAATGGCCCGGGAAGCCCAGCGCAAGACCGAAGCCTATACCCGGACCATTATTGAAAATATTCCGGATGCCATTATTACCATCGACGGATTGGGCATCATCAATTCCTTTAACCCTGCTGCGGAAAGAATGTTTGGCTATCCGAAGCATCAAATGGTCGGTCAAAATATTCTTTTACTAATGGAGGGACACTTGGCCCGGGATATTTCCCTGAGGAGTTATCTGACCAAAGAAGGGACGGTCACAGAGTCCTTTGGCAAGCGCAAGGACGGTGGAATTTTTCCCATTGAAATATCCGTCAGCGCCATGAAGATAGGAGACAACAGCCGGTTTATTTTTATTATTCGTGATATTTCACCCCGTAAACGAATGGAAAGACGGGATGCGGTTTTGCATCAAGCGGCTCTAATGGTTCTAGAGGAAAAGCCGGTTAACGAAATTGTACAGTTTATCTCTCAGCAGTTGATTGACCTTTTTGCTATTGACGGGGGGTGGATCGGCCTGAAGGAACCCCAAGGGACGGTTCGGGTGATCGCCAGAGCCGGGGAGATTCTCCCCTGCATCAATGAGATCAGCCTGCGCTGGGATGATGTTTCCGGTGAACACGGACCCTGCACCCTGGCCATTCGTACCGGGCAGATGCAGGTAATGCAAAGGGGCAATGTGCTCTCCGGGTTTTGCCGGCAACAGGCCGGAGTGCACCGGGTCCGCTCCATTGCGGCCTTCCCTCTGGCCATCCGGGGACAGGTGCTGGGAGTGCTGGTTCTGTGTTCACGAAAAAAGTTCTTTTTCAATCCGGGTCTGATCACTCAACTGGACAATTTTTCCGGACAGGTGGCCATTGCTCTTCACGCCGCCTCTGCCCGCCAGCATCTTCTGTTACTGACAACCGCTTTAGAAGCAGCGGATAATGCCGTTGTTATCAGCGACCGGGAGGGGATTATCCAATGGTTTAATCCTTCCTTTTTACGATTAACCGGTTATTCCGCCGGGGAGGCACTGGGACAGAAAACCAGCCTGCTGAAGTCCGGAAAACAAGACCGTTTCTTTTACCAGGAGCTCTGGAAAAAGATATTGGCCGGCAAAGTGTGGCACGGGGAAATTGTTAACCGTCATAAAAGCAGTAATCATTACACAGAGGAAATGACCATTACTCCGGTACGGGATGAAAGAGGCGAGATTGTCAATTTCATTGCCATCAAACAAGATGTTACCGAACGGAAAAAAGCGGAAGAGATCCTGCAGCGCTATCAGCTTCTTTCCGAAAGGGTGAATGACATCATTTTAATGGCTGATTCCCATGGCCGGCTGATTGAGGCCAACGGTGCCGCCGAAAGGGCTTACGGGTACCGGCGGGAGGAATTGCTCTCTTTACACCTGGCCGATCTTCGGGATCCGGAAACGTTAGCGGTTTATAAGGACCAGTTGAAACAGGCGGTGGCCCGGGGGGCGCTCTTTGAGACCAGCCACCGGCGCAAAGATGGAAGCACCTTTCCGGTGGAGGTCAGCTCCCTGGGAGCGGTTATCGGCGGCAAGCAGGTGATTTTAAGTATTATCCGCAATATCACGGCCCGCAAAAAGGCGGAGGCGGAGATGCTTGAAGCCAGGCAACAATTGATGCGGGCGGAAAGGATGGCTTCTTTGGGCACCATGTCCGCAGGCATTGCCCATGAAATCAATCAACCCTTAAACTCCTTAAAAGTGATGGTAGACGGCATGCTGTACTGGTATAAAAGGGGAAGAATGCCCAGTATGGATAAAATGATGGATAATCTTGAAAAGATCTCCCAGCAAACCCTGCGTATTGAAAATATTATACGGAATATGCGTTCCCTTGTTCGCAGCAAAAATATGTCCGGTCTGCTGCCCTGTAATGTAAACCGTGCGGTGGAAGGGGCACTGGCCATGGTCAAGGATGAACTTTCAACCCATAAAATCAAAGTGATTAAAAACTTACAAATGGATTTACCCCCTATTTGTGGTCAGGAGACAAGGGTGGAGGAAATCATCCTTAATTTACTGATCAATGCCATACAGGCTTTGGATGCCGTAAAACTGCAAAAGAAAGAAATTTCTTGTGCCACCTGGCAGGAGCAGCACCGGGTTATTTTGGAGATCCGTGATACCGGTCCCGGGATCAGTCAGGAAATCAGCCCAAAAATATTTGAGCCTTTTTATACCACCAAACCGGTGGGGGAAGGAATGGGCCTTGGTTTATCCATTGTCCACTCCATCGTGAATTCTTTAAACGGGCATATTTATCTTGCATCCAGCCCCAAAGGAGGAGCTGCTTTCCGGGTGGAATTTCCCTTATTCAGCTTAAGGGAGAGCAATGAGGAGTATGAACCGGTTGGTACGATTTGAACCGATTGGCCCATCTGTTTGAACTGATAGAGGCATAGTAACGATATTTACCAATCCAATGCCATGATCAAATCATTTAAAGATAAAGGGACAGGCGAAATTTGCTGAACCATGCCAAATAATGGCATGGTTTTTGTATGAATCTTTAAAGTTGCAGGTCTTGTGAATGAGCAAATTGGTGGGGGGATTGTTTGGCGATATCGTTTTAGAGTCAATTAAATGGATTTGTGACCGAAAATAAAAAGAAGAAGGAATTTTATAAAATAACGACATTTAAAATTTTTTGTGTGTATGAACAGAATGATGGGGGACTCGGAATGAGGTTAATGTTAGTGGATGACGACAGAGGCTGTCTGGAGGGACTTGCCAGTGCCATGGAGCCCTCAGGACATCGCCTGGAATTGTTTATGTCCCCGGGACAGGCGGTGGATCACTATTCCGGGGGGGATTATGATGTGGTGATAACCGATATTAAAATGCCTGAACTGGACGGCATTCAACTGCTAAAAAAAATCAAAACCCTGGATGATGACGCCCGTGTTATTGTTATGACCGGTTACGCGGATCTGGAGACAGCGGTGGCCGCTTTAAATAACGGAGCTTATGCCTTTTTATATAAGCCGGTAAATATTGCTGAACTGCTGGAAACCATTGAAAAAATTAGTGCTGAAATTGAGAACCGGGAAAGGATGGAAAAGGAACGGGATGATGAGACCATAGAATATACCAAACTCAAAAAATTTTACGCTGATTTACTCCAGTTGTTAAAAATCAAATAAAAAACTGTCACGCTTAAAACAAAGACTGTTGCAAAATGAACCATAGTGTCCATTTTGCAACAGTCTTTGTTTTCTAAAAAAGAATAGAACACGGATATTCCTGTTAGATCGAGTTATCGTCTACATGGCGCGCTATTAAAGCAGTTTTGCGATACTCCCTTTTTTAGGATGACAAAAGTAAAATGATATCAAGGTATAATCTGGGAGTTATATTCAAAAAATAATTGGTATGATTTTAAAAAACCTAATTCTTTAAATGGGATTGAGGGATTTTGTGCTTCTCAAGGGATAGAAAATTAAAATGAACCAGGCAAAATTAAAAAAATATAAATATTAGCAGGAAATTTTTTAACCCTTAAGAATTATTAATATGCAAAAAGTCTTAAATTTTGACAATTAATGTAAAGAAGAATTCATCTAAAGAAAGGTGATTATAAACTTGTCTGACGATTCCCAGTTTTCCTCAGTTTTATCAGAGCCCGTGCGAAAGGCAGAGCTTACCATAAAGTTATCGGAATTTGAAATTCCTCCCATGCGGGACGTCCTTTTGGTGGGGAAAAAAGCGCCCATTGGTCCGGAAGCCGTGCGGCGGATGGTGGATGCCCTTTCCCCGGAGCAATATGAGATTATCCGTATTGATCATTCGGTATTTGAAGCGGTGGTCATAAAAAATTCCATCACCAAACTCATGCCCAAGGAGAAGCTGCTGCCCATTATACTGGAAGAAGGGGAACGCATGGCTTCAGAAAATGCCTTATTAAAGGTCCAGCTCAACATTGTGATCCAAGTTACCAGAGGAGTCGATTTGTCGTGATCAGTGTAAAACATATCATGGCAGGACAACCCATTTCCGTTACCTCCGATGATTCCGTGCGGCGGGTGATCGGCTTAATGGAACAGTTCAGAATCGGCGGACTGCCTGTTCTTGATAATCAACAGTTAGTTGGCATTATAACCTCCCGGGATGTCAGACGAAGCCATCCAAACCGTCTGGTGGCGGATTCCATGAGTACAAAGGTTGTTACCATAGAACCTCATTTTTCTTTGTGGCAGGCTAAAAAGCTGATGGATGACCATGGCGTGGAACGGCTGGTGGTCATGGAAGCAGGGGCCATGGCCGGACTGGTCACCAAGACAGATTTGATTTCCGAACTGGGTAAGCATGTGGATGCTCTTACGGGACTCTACCGGTCGGGCTATCTAAATCATAAAGCCCTGGAACTTTTGGACAACGGACAAGAGATGGTCGTCATTTTTTTGGATTTAAATCATTTTGGTAAAATTGATAAGGATTTTGGCCATGTCATTGGAGATGAAATATTACGTCAAACGGGTCAAGTACTAAAGGATTTAATGGAAAACAACAGGGACTATCTTTGCCGCTATGGCGGGGATGAATTTGCCGTGGTAACCTCCAAACCCTGGGAAGAAGCAAAGAAACTGGCGCAAGAAATGATTGACGCTCTGGTTTCCCAGGCCTGGCCTCAAAATATTGAAGTTACCGGCACCGTTGGCATGGCCGGTGGACGCTTAGGACCGGACGCTTCCGACAGAAATAAGATCTGTGCAGTTTCTACGTTGATTAATCAGGCCAGTTTAACTTCAACCCGCGCTAAAAAAGAGGGCCTTCCCCTTGGTGAAGCCGGGTGGCTGGAACTGTAGCTGTTAATGATAAAAAACGTCTTTATTCGCAAACCATGCTCATCGGAAAGGCATGGTTTGTTTTTTTGTAAATAAAAGTTTTTATGAGGGAGAGGTAGGAAGCAATTGATTTATAAAAACTATTTGTATAGAAATTATTCATTGTATTTTAATACTTATTTAATGTGAATGGTTTTCATATTTCTTTATAATATCTCACAGGATATAATATTTAATTAAAGGTTCTGCATATCCTTTATCTGAATTCATAAATTAAATAAGCCACGCATTTTCCGCACGGCTTTCAGCATAAAAGAAGTGAGTAATAACACCTGGAAAGAGGAACTTAGAGTCTGATAAACTGCCGATAATCGTCGATGGCATCACCTTGTTTTTCAAAAACCAGATTAAATTCTTTAACCAGATAAGGATCAAACTGACTTCCTGAGCAGCGATTTAATTCATCCAATGCTTCACGAAGGCTTTTTGTCTTCTGATAGGGACGGAGAGAGGTCATGGCATCAAAGGCGTCTACTAGGCTAATAATCCTGGCTTCTAAAGGAATTTCTTTTTCCTTCAGCCCCGAGTAGCCAAAACCGTCCCATCTTTCGTGATGGTATTTAACAATGGGAAAAAGAAAATGAATTTGGTAATACTGATTAATGACATTCACTCCGTAGTCACAGTGCTTCTTGACCTCAATAAATTCTTTTTCGGTCAGTCTGCCCTTTTTGTAAAGAATACTGGGTTGAATGAAGCATTTTCCAATGTCATGTAAAAGTCCGCCAAGAGCAATGTTTATGGACTCTTCTTTAGAAAGTCCTATTTGTTTTGAAAGTATATAGGCTAACAACCCAACTCTCTTGGAATGAAGAATTAGGTTTCTTGGCATGGTTAAAAGTAATTTCTTAACCGTTGGTAACAAAAAAGACCCTCCTCTATGATAAGCCGGAGGGCTATCCTACTTCCTCCGCAACCTGGCAATCTTAGCATATAAAACCTGCCTTAGATCCATGGCTTTGCGTCCCAACCTTTCGGATGGTTTGCCTTTTGGATTATAAAAATACTTTAAGCAGATTATACAACACATAGTTGCAAATTTCAACGAAAAATTAACAACCAGTTGTCGGAGGTTATCATAGTGACATTAGCAAAAATATTGGGAAATAACCTTAGAATGATTCGTTTGAGTAGAAATTTGTCGCGCAAAGATGCGGCGAAATTAGTCGGTCTTTCCGGGTCATATTGGGGTTATCTGGAGAGGGGAGAAAGAAATCCAGGCTTGGATGTCATCGAAAAAATCGCCCAGGTTTTTAATATCAGTCCCCATATTTTATTTTTAGGGGATGATGCGGAAATGAATTTAGAAATGGGAAATAAAATCGAGAAATTAATATCCTTAGGAGATCAACATAAAAAATTTCTCTATAAAGTGATGGAAGCTTATTTTGAAACTTTAAATAACTCTAAAGGTCAATAATCGTTCTCATTCATTTTATATCCAAAATTTATTATACATTATGTAAACTTTACTTCCGACAAATAGAAGGCTGCCATTACTGGCAGCCTTCTGCGGTAAATTCTTTAGTTAATTTGTTTAAAGCCCTTTTTTCAATGCGGGATACATAAGAACGGGAGATGCCTAAAGTCCGGGCAATCTCGCGCTGGGTTTTCCGCGCCGTAGCGCCCAAACCAAAGCGCATTTCCAGCACCTTCTTCTCCCGCCGGTTTAAATGATGCACCTTTTCCAACAAACGCCGCTTTTCAAAGTTGTTCTCTACCAGATCCGCCACGACTTCCGGATCCGTCCCTAAAATGTCGATTAAACTAATTTCATTTCCTTCCTTATCTACACCAATGGGGTCGTACAGGGAGACTTCTGCTTTGACCTTTTTAATAAACCGTAAATGCATTAAAATTTCATTTTCGATACAACGGGCCGCATAGGTAGCCAGACGGGTGCCTTTATCCGCTTTAAAGGTATTTATAGCCTTAATCAAGCCGATGGTTCCAATGGAAATTAAATCATCCACGTCCTCACCGGTGGAGTCAAATTTTTTTACAATGTGGGCCACCAGACGCAGGTTCCTTTCCGTCAATACATTTCTTGCCGATTCATCCCCGCCAGCCAGGAGTTTGAGATAATGGGCCTCATCCTCTTCGCTGAGGGGATGGGGAAAGGTATTGTTGGAGATGTAGGAAACCACCGCCAGCACGCCGTTGACAACCGACAGGACTGAGACAGTCCACAGGCCGGGCAACATCAAGTAATCCCCCCTCGTAATTGAGTCAACAATATATGTTATGTGGGAAGATTTCTTTGGTGTTTGTCCGGAGGCTGGGATTGATATCCGGGTCGACCCGGGATAAAGTTTGGAGGCCGATCCATGGTGGCAAAGTTGACGAATACTGCGAAATAAAGGTAAAATAGGCACAGTTAATTCAATGGTTGGATCATTTTATTGTAAAGCGGGTAATCAAATGCTTTCTAAACTTTATCCCAAGGCCTATGTCACTTCTCTTTTTGACATTGACCCGGAGAAATTGAAACAAAGGGGCATCAAAGCCATCCTCTTTGATATTGATAACACCCTGATCCCCTGGGACCGGAAAAATATGGACCCGGAAATTGACCGGTGGTTTAGAGATTTGTGCCGTCAGGGTTTTAAGATTTGTTTTGTATCCAATAATAACCAAACCCGGGTGGAAGCCCTCTCCTGTTCCCTGGAGGTGCCGGGTGTTCATAAGGCCGCTAAACCCCGCAGAAAAGGATTGAGAAAGGCCCTGAGCCTGCTGGGTACGGAAGTGGGCGAAACCGCGCTGGTGGGGGATCAGGTTTTTACGGATGTCCTGGCCGGCAATCGGCTGGGGCTATACACTATTTTGGTTCGTCCTTTAGCCGGAAAAGAGTTTATCGGCACCCGCATTAACCGGCAGTTGGAAAAATTGGTGCTGCGGCGCATGAGAAAAAAGCTGGGCTCCCAGTAGCCAGAAGGGTTTATTCCGCCTAAACTTTTCTTTAATCCAGGAGGGATGGCCATGGGGTTTCCGGCCCTGAACGGAAAAACAAAAATTTGTGGTCTCTTCGGCTTTCCGGTGGAGCATTCCTTTTCACCGGCCATGCATAATGCCGCCTTTGAGGAACTGGGCTTAAACTGGGTCTATGTTCCCTTTTGTATTTCACCGGACCGGTTGAAACAAGCAATGCAGTCCATTACCAGCCTGGGTCTGACCGGGATCAATGTGACAGTGCCTCATAAACAGGCGGTCCTGCCTCTGCTGGATGAGATTCATCCTACGGCCGGCATCATCGGTGCGGTCAATACCATTGTTAATGACCAAGGCAGGCTGGTGGGTCATAATACCGATGGGGCCGGGTTTGTAAAGTCCCTAACTGACGAGACCGGTTTTTCCCCCCGAGGTCAAGGGGTGTTGATCCTGGGAGCAGGCGGTGCCGCCAGGGCGGTGGCGGTTCAGTTGGCTCTGTCCGGCGCAGGGCCCCTTTATATTGCCAATCGCTCCCCGGCCAAGGCGGAGGCCTTAGCCAGGGATCTTCAACAGGCAACCGGTGTCCGGGCGGCGGCTTTGCCCTGGGGCCGTGAGCTGCCCCAAGAAAAAGTAAACGAGGTTGGTTTGGTGGTGCAGACCACGCCCATGGGAATGGCGCCAAAAGCCGAGCAATGCCCGGATTTTCCTTTCCAGGCCATCCGTACCGGACAGGTGGTTTGCGACTTAATCTATAACCCGGGGCAGACCCTCTTTTTGAAAGAGGCTGCGGTCAGAGGCGCCGTCCCCTTAAATGGCCTAGGCATGCTGCTGTATCAGGGAGTGCTGGCCTTTGAACTATGGACCGGAAAGACCGCGCCGGTAGCCGTAATGAGGGAAGCCTTGCTCCGGCAGGTTTCTAAAGCAGAGGAGTGAAAAGCATGTTGCGTTTTTTGACAGCAGGAGAATCCCACGGCCCGGTTTTGACAGCCATTGTAGAAGGTATGGTTGCCGGCTTGCCCCTGAGCCGGGAGTACGTTAACAGGCAGTTGGCCCGGCGTCAGGGAGGCTATGGCCGGGGCGGACGGATGAAAATAGAGCAGGATCAAGCGGATTTTCTCTCAGGGGTGCGGGGAGGGCTGACCACCGGCAGTCCCATTACCCTGCAGGTGGTTAATAAGGATTGGGCCAATTGGTCGGAAATTATGGCTCCCGGGCCGGAAGCCCGGCTGGAGGAAAGAGTGGTTACCCGACCCCGGCCGGGACATGCAGACCTGGCCGGGGCCATTAAATATAACCAGCAAGATATCCGCAACATTCTGGAGCGGTCCAGCGCCCGGGAGACTGCCGTGCGGGTGGCGGTAGGAACAATAGCCAGAGCCTTGCTGGCAGAACTGGGGATTCAAATGACCGGATGGGTACGCCGGATCGGATCGGTGGAAGCCGTTCTAGAAGAGGAACAAACGGCCGATCAATTAAGGGAATTAGCCGGGGCATCCCAGCTTCTCTGCCCTGACGGGCAGGCCGAAGCCGCTATGATCCGGGAAATTGACCGGGCTAGGGGGAACGGCGATTCCCT
Organism: Desulforamulus ruminis DSM 2154; assembly: GCF_000215085.1. Taxonomy (NCBI): domain Bacteria; kingdom Bacillati; phylum Bacillota; class Clostridia; order Eubacteriales; family Peptococcaceae; genus Desulforamulus; species Desulforamulus ruminis. The sequence continues at coordinate 3,177,577 of NC_015589.1, read as the reverse complement.
GGGCGGGGTTTTTGAAATCCGGGTTGATCATGTGCCCGCCGGTTTGGGCAGCCACGTCCAGTGGGACCGCAAGCTGGACAGCCGTCTGGCCGGTGCTTTGATGAGCATACAGGCCATTAAGGGCGTGGAAATCGGCCTGGGTTTCGGGGCGGCGGCTGTCCCGGGGTCCCAGGTTCATGATGAAATCTTTTATTCTCCGGAGAAAAGTTATTACCGGGCCACCAACCGGGCCGGGGGCATTGAGGGAGGCATCAGCAACGGTGAGCCGCTGGTGGTACGGGCGGCCATGAAACCTATTCCCACCCTGTACAAACCCCTGCGCAGCGTGGATACCGGAAGCAAAGAACCTTTTACCGCCTCGGTGGAGAGATCCGACGCCTGTGCCGTTCCCGCCGCCTGTGTAGTGGGAGAAGCGGTGGTGGCCTGGGAAATTGCCGTGGCTATATTGGAAAAATTTGGCGGAGACAGTCTGAGAGAACTTCGGGAACGGGTAGATCAGTGGCGGAGTTGGATTAGGCAGGTGTAAAAAATGAAAAATATTGTTCTCATCGGTTTTATGGGATCCGGCAAAAGCACCATTGGCAACCGTTTAGCCCGTCGACTGAGATATCAATTTGTAGATACTGATTATGAAATTGAGCAGGTCACCGACCTAACGGTGGCGCAAATTTTTGCCAAGTACGGTGTCAAACGGTTCCGGGGAGAGGAAGCCTTGCTGGTAAGCAAGCTGGCCGATCGAAAGGGTCTGGTGATCGCCACCGGGGGCGGCTTGGTGATAAAACCGGAGAATGTGGAGCAACTAAAGAAAAACGGTATCTTAATCGGGTTGGAGGCTTCTCCGGAGACCATTTGCAAAAGAGTGCGCAACAAAAGGACCCGGCCCCTGCTGGCCAGAAGAAATCTTCAGGAAACCGTGGAACGGATGCTGGAAGAAAGAAAAGACGCCTACAGCGTGGCTGAGTTTACCGTGAATGTGGACCGGTTGGCACCGGATCAGGCAGTTGACATAATTATTGAATACCTGAAGAGGAGGCAATACATTTTATGAGAACACTGGGCGTGGTCCTGGGGAACCGGAGTTACCCGATCCATATCGGAAGCAACCTCCTGAAAAAACTACCTGAATTATTGGCTCCCCTGACCCTGGGGCAAAAAGTTTTGCTGGTAACCGATACCAATGTTTGGCCTTTATACGGGCAGCAGGTGGAAACCGTGCTGCTGGAGGCCGGCTATCGGGTTACCACCGAACGGGTTCCCGCCGGAGAAACCACCAAGACCCTACAGCAGGCGGAAAGGCTGTACGATGCGGCCCTGGGCCAGATGCTGGACCGCACCTGCCCGGTGGTGGCTCTGGGCGGCGGCGTTGTGGGGGACCTGGCCGGCTTCGTAGCCTCCACCTATATGAGGGGAGTTCCTTTTATTCAGATTCCGACTACCCTGCTGGCCCAGGTAGACAGCAGTGTGGGCGGCAAGGTGGCGGTCAATCACCCCCGGGGAAAGAATATGATCGGCTCTTTTTACCAGCCTAAAGGGGTCATCATTGATGTGCACACCCTGCAGACCTTAAATGACCGGGAACTGAGGGCGGGACTGGCAGAGGTCATTAAGTGCGGAATCATCTGGGACGCCGCTTTTTTTGCCTGGCTGGAAGAGCATCTAACCGGGCTTTTGCAGCGGAACCCGGAGCTTTTGGCCCGGGTGGTGGAAATCTGCTGCCAAATAAAGGCTGCGGTAGTAGAGCAGGATGAGACTGAGCAGGGCCGGAGAGCCATTTTAAATTGCGGACACACCATCGGTCACGCGGTGGAACACCAGAGCGGCTACGGTACCTACCTGCATGGGGAAGCGGTGGCCATCGGCATGAATATCGAGGCCCGGTTGGCCCGGAATCTGGGCCTGCTAACCCCTGGGGAGGCGGAGCGGATCCAAGGGCTGCTGCTGCGTGCGGGACTGCCGGTGGAGCTTCCTGCGGACCGCCGGGCACTGGAAATGCTGCAATCCATGTATGCCGATAAAAAGGCCACCGGGGATCAACTGACTTTTGCTTTACCCGCAGGAATCGGAGCTTGTAAAGTCATCCGGGGGCTGGATGAGCTGGAAGTTAAAAAGGTGCTGGATTTATAAAAAATAAATCCCCCAGAGAGGTACGGAAACCATGCTGTTTCTTTTGGTGCTGGTGTTGATGACCGGTCTTGCGGCAGGAAGTTTTATGAATGTTTGCATTTGCCGATTACCCAGGGAACAATCAATTCTCTTTCCTCCCTCCCACTGCCCCGTCTGCCGGCGTCTGTTGGGCCCCCGGGAACTGGTTCCCGTGCTTAGCTATCTGTGGCTTAAGGGAAAATGCAGTGGCTGTGGAGCAAAGATTTCCCCCAGATATCCCCTGGTGGAATTGACCACCGGGCTGCTTTACCTATTACTGTTCATCACCTTTGGCTGGCAGTTGAAAACCCTGTTTTATGCTCTTTTGCTTTCCTCTTTGTTAACAGCCTCCCTTATCGATCTTGACCATCAAATCATTCCAGACTCAATCAGCTATTTTTTAATCCTCTCGGGTTTGCTTTTCCAGATATTTTTCTTCAAAGACGCCTTTTTTTCCAGCCTGCTGGGAGGCCTGCTGGGCGGCGGGCTTTTACTGGCTTTGGCGGTCCTCTCCCGGGGCGGCATGGGTGGCGGGGATATCAAGCTGGCTGCCGGCATGGGCATTTACCTGGGTTGGCAGTTGCTGCTGGTAGCCCTGCTGCTGTCTTTTGTGCTCGGTTCCCTGGCGGGCCTGGCCTGGGTGCTGGGGGGCAAGAAAAGCTTAAAATCAGCGGTGCCCTTTGGCCCCTTTTTAGCCGCCGGCACCGCCATTACCGTATTTTTTGGTCCGGCCATGCTGGAGAAATACTTGAGTTATTTTTAAGGATGGGGTGAATGATGGGAGAGCTGCGGTTGGCTAAAAAACGCCTGGGCGATTTGTTGGTGGACAGTAAAATCATTACCGGCGAACAGTTGACGGAAGCGTTACATATTCAGAAGCAGACCGGGGAAAGGCTGGGTCAGGCACTGATCAACCTGGGTTTTGCCAAAGAATCCGAGATCATCAATGCCCTGGAAATGCAGTTGGGAATTCCCAAAATTTCTTTGGAACAGCGGGTGGATCCGGTTTTGATTAAAAGCCTGCCCGAGTCGTTAATCCGGCGGCATGGAGTGATTCCGGTAAGCCGGGACGGCAACCGGATGATTGTGGCCATGTTTGACCCTTTAAATGTAGTGGCCCTGGACGATATCCGACTGGCCACCGGCTATGAAGTGGATCCGGTCATTGCCTCTCAGACGGAAATTGACGCGGCCATTCACAAAGTATTTGGCCTGTCCTTTATACAAGATGCTTTTGGCTCTCCGGAAAAGGAAGAGTCTAATTCCTTAACCAGCCCAACCTTGAATTTTGGCGAGGATAGCAGCCTGGATGACTCCCCGGTGGTGCGTCTGGTGAATATGCTCATCCGCCAGGCAGTGAACGAAAGGGCCAGCGATATTCATATCGAGCCCTTGAAAGAGCAGGTCCGGGTCCGCTTCCGCATTGACGGACTGCTGCACGAGAACAATGTGCTGCCCCGCTCCGCCCTTTCCTCCCTGGTGACCCGCATTAAAATTCTGGCCCAACTGGATATTGCCGAAAAGAGACTGCCCCAGGACGGCCGTTTTCAGGTAAGGTATGGCAACAAGGAGATTGATTTGAGAATCTCCACCCTGCCCACGGTTTTCGGCGAGAAAGTGGTCATGCGTCTGCTGGCCAAAAGCGCCAGCGTCTTTAAAATTGAACAATTGGGTTTTAATTGCCACAATCTCCGGGTTTTCCAGGGCATGATTCAGCATTCCTACGGCATGATCTTAATTACGGGACCCACCGGCAGCGGGAAAACTACTTCGTTATACGCGGTTATTAACGAGCTAAATAAAAAAGAGAACAACATCATTACCATTGAGGATCCGGTGGAGTATGTGATGCCCGGGGTAAATCAAACCCAGGTCAATGCCAAGGCGGGTTTTACCTTTGCCACCGGTTTACGGTCCATCCTCCGTCAGGACCCCGATATTATTATGATTGGCGAGATCCGGGATGCGGAAACAGCGTCCATTGCCGTAAAGGCGGCCACCACCGGCCACTTGGTCTTGAGCACCCTGCATACCAATGATGCGACCGGAGCGGTTACCCGTTTAATTGATATGGGGGTAGAGCCCTTTTTGGTGGCTTCCTCGGTCATTGGCGTGGTCTGTCAGCGGCTGGTGCGGATTCTCTGCCCTCAATGCAAGGAAATGTACTCTCCCCCGGCAGACAGCCCGGAACGAGAGTTTCTGGGCCTGGCTCCCGAACAGCCGGTTTCCCTTTACCGGCCTAAAGGCTGCGTAGGCTGCAGCAATATCGGCTACAAGGGGAGAACCAGTCTGCAGGAGGTTTTGCCCATATCACAAAAAATCCGGCTGTTGACAAAGCAGCGGGCCTCGGATCAGGAAATTAAAAGCCAGGCCCAAGAGGAAGGAATGATCACCATGCGGGAGGACGGCATACGCAAAGCCATGGAGGGAGTCACCTCCCTGGCGGAAGTGATGCGGGTAACCTTTACCGGGGAGGAAAAACCATGAACCTTATGGAGTCCATACTACGGGTCGGTTCGGAAATTGGGGCTTCCGATATCCATATTACCGTGGGCCGGCCGGCCATTTTCCGGATTAACGGTTTGCTGCAGTCCCTTGATCCAGGGGTTGCTTTAAAGGGCAGGGATACGGATTTTCTGCAAAAAAAGCTGCTGCCCGCGGACACCCTGGAACTGGGCAAATCCATGATGGATGAGGCCCAGTTCCAGAAATATCTCGAATGGGGAGAGGTGGATTTTTCCTACTCCATTGCCGGGGTAGGGCGCTTTCGGGTCAATGTTTTTAAACAGCGGGGCTCACTGGCCATGGCCATGCGCATTATCCGCACCCAGATTCCCAGTCTGGGTGAGCTGGATCTGCCGGAGGTTATTGGCAGTCTGGCCAGAAGGCCCAGGGGCCTGGTTTTGGTCACCGGGCCTAGCGGAAGCGGCAAGTCCACCACCCTGGCCGCCATGGTGGATCTCATCAATTCGGAAACCAAATCCCATATCATCACCCTGGAAGATCCCATTGAATACCTTCACTTTCACAAACAAAGCATTGTCAACCAGAGGGAAATCGGGCTGGACGCCCTTTCCTTTGCCAAGGCTTTGCGGGCGGCCATGCGGGAAGACCCGGACGTGATTCTGGTGGGAGAAATGCGGGATCTGGAAACCATCGGCACCGCCATTACCGCCGCCGAAACCGGACATTTGGTATTGGCTACCCTGCATACAACCGGCGCCGCTCAGACCATTGACCGGATCATTGATGTGTTTCCGCCCCATCAGCAGCAGCAGATCCGGATCCAACTGGCCAATACCCTCCAGGGAGTGGTCTGCCAGCAGTTGCTGCCCCGCAGGGATGATACCGGCCGGGTGGTAGCCTTGGAAATTATGGTGGTCACTCCGGCCATCCGGAATTTGATTCGAGAGGGGAAAACACACCAGATTTTGTCACAAATCCAGATCGGGGGCAAGTATGGTATGCAGACCCTGGATATGTCTTTAAGAAGCCTGGTGCAAAGGGGGATTGTCTCCCTGGAAGCGGCGGGGGAAAAGGCCGGAGACATAGAAATAATAAACAAACATAATTTATAAATTTGGCGCAATTTTCTTGACGAAGCTCCAGAATATGATTAAAATTTGTCTATAAGCAATAATTGGAAAAATTAAATACGAAAAGGCAAACCTAGCGAAAGTTAGGGACGCAAAGCCACGGGCCTCATTTTCATGTGGCGGCCGGGCTGCCGAAATTTTGAAATTCCAAGCATCTGCTTGGGATTTTTTATTATGTATTGCCGAGGTGATCTATGCCTTTTTTTGAATTTAAGGGAAGAAGCCCGGAGGGGAAAGCGGTTAGCGGGATGCTGGAGGCTGCTTCCGCCAGTGATGCCGTCAGCGGTATTCGTGCACAGGGTGTCTTTGTAACCGATCTATCCGAAGCGAGGCTGGAGAAAAAACCCAAAAATTCACCCGCCTTTACCGGCCGGCTGAAAATAACCGTTGGCGGGAAAAAGGTAAAATTGAAGGAACTGGCCACCTTTGCACGGCAGCTTTCCACCCTGTTAAACGCGGGCATTCCCTTAATTCACTGCTTGAACATTGTCAGCAGCCAAACAGAGTCCGGGGTTTTGAAAGGAGCCTTGGAGCAGGTGATGACCGGCATCGAAGAAGGAAATACGCTGGCAGATTCCTTTGCCGGGTTTCCCCATATCTTCCCGGAAGTGTTTGTGTTTATGGTGAGGGCGGGGGAACTGGGCGGAGTGCTGGACGAAGTTCTTGAGCGGGTGGCGGAACAGTTGGAACGGGAGCACGACCTAAACGAAAAGATAAAATCTGCCATGACCTATCCCGCCGTGGTACTGATTTTTGCCCTGGTCGCTCTGGTTTTTCTGATGACCTTTGTTTTGCCCAGAATTATTGCCGTCATTGCAGACATGGGCGTGCCTTTACCACTTCCCACCCGGGCGGTAATGGTGGTGAGCGGACTCTTAACCCATTACTGGTACCTGCTCCCGGGTTTGTTTCTATGCCTCCTGCTGGGGTATAAATACTTCCGCTCCACCCCCTGGGGCCGGGAAAGAATGGACTCCGCCCTTCTGAAAATACCCCTCTTCGGGCCGGTCTACCGGAAGGTGATTATTGCCCGTTTCTGCCGGACCCTGGGCACCCTGTTGGAGGGTGGGGTTCCCATCATTCAAGCCCTGGAAGTGGTTAAAAAATCTTCAGGAAACATCATTGTGGAAAAAGCCTTCAGCAAGGCCCAGGAAAGTGTTCAGGACGGCCGGGAACTATCCAAGCCCCTGGAGGAATGCCGGATTTTCCCGCCCATGGTGACTCGTATGATCGCTGTGGGGGAGGAAACCGGGGCTCTGGATGATCTTTTAGAACGGATTGGAATATATTATGACAAGGAAGTAAGTATCGTCGTGGGCCGGCTGTCCAGTGTCATTGAACCTTTGTTGATTGTTTTCCTGGGCTGCATTGTCGGGTTTATTATCCTGGCCGTGATGCTGCCCATGATCAGCAGCATGTCCCAGGGATTGGGTTAAGGGATTAAGCTGTCGGAGGTTGGCTATGAAGAGAAAAAATGGGAACAGGGCTTTACCCTGGTGGACAACTGTGTGGCAATTCAGTTAGTTAACATAAAAAATAAAATAGGGGGAAAGCGGGATGTTAAAAAGAAGAATTAAAAATCAAAAAGGATTTACCCTGGTGGAACTGCTGGTGGTCATTGCCATCATCGGCATCCTGGCGGCGGTGATTGCGCCCAATGCCTTTAAAGCGGTGGAAAAAGGCAAAGTGGCGGCGGCCGAGGCGGATTTTAAAGCAATAAAAAGCGCGGCGCTAAATTATTATACGGATACCGGCGTCTGGCCTGTAGATGGAGCCGATTCGGACGGATTTATTAGAACATCCGATGTTGACGGCTGGAACGGTCCGTATCTGGAAAGATGGCCGTCCAGAAATCCGTGGGGTGGAGACTATAATTTTAGAAATGGAGTGCCTGTATCTGATACATCCATATCAAACCACTACAAATATCTTGAACTTGATGATTTGACCACTGACGCTAGAAGCCGTTTGGAAGCGGACCTGGACGGCGGAACCGCTAGCGGTACCACGGGCGTTGTGAGGTATAACGGCGATACTGCAACTACGGTTTATCTCGTCATTTCAACGGAATAACCAATATTTTTCCCAACGGATTCTTTGAATAGGGAGGTTTGCTCCTTGAACAATCATAAGCAGGTTAAAAGCAACAAAGGCTTTACCCTGGTGGAGCTCTTGGTGGTCATTGCTATTATCGGCATTCTGGCGGCGGTGATTGCGCCCAATGCCTTCCAGTCGGTGGAAAAATCCAAGCTGACCAAAGTAATTCAAGACTGCAAAGCCATTGAGGCCTCCGCCTTAAACCATTATGCCGATACCGGTCGGTTCCCCGAGGTTTATGCGATGAACCAGCCCAATATGCAGGACTTTCTGGTGGAACCCGGCTCCGGTGAAACCGGCGCCGGAAGCAACGCCAAGGAGGGCTGGAACGGTCCCTACCTGGAACGTTGGCCCGTCAATCCCTTTAATTCCGGCAACCTGGCCAGCGAACAGGATTACCAGTGGGATTACCGGCGCATTGACGGCCACGACAATTTTGTGGTGGAAGTCTCTTTGAACGGTGTGGAAAACTGGACGACTAAGGCGGAGTGGATTGACCGGACCATCGACAACGGGGACGGTGCTACCGTCGGTAAGATTCAGTGGAATAATGAGTGGATCAACTGGGTGGCGGCCCAGGATGCGCCCCGGAGCGGAGCGGCGGCCCATTAATACAGGAATATTATGTTAACCAAGCGGCAGGTGGTGGAAGATGCTCCACAGGCGAAAAGTTTTAACCAATGGCGGCTTTACCCTGGTGGAGGTTTTGGTGGCCACCACCCTGCTGGCGATGGTGGTTCTGGCGGTGGCCAATGTGCTGATTACCGGCCGGCTGGCCGCCGGGACCTCCAAACAGCAGATTACCGCGGTGAATTTGGCCCAGGCGGTGCTGGAAGAGCGGCTGGCCGGGAGCGACCCCGGTCCCTCGGTTGCCGCTTCTCCCCTGGATGGAAAGTCCGGATACCAAGCCTATAAAAACTATTTCTACCAAGTTGAGGTGGACCCGGAGCCGGTGATCCAAGGGAAACGGGACGCCGATTTCTATGGCCTCACGGTTCATGTTTACTACCAGGACCCCGGCAGTTCCCAGGCCCGCGGCAAGGTAACCCTATACACACTTAAGCGCAAAGGCTAAGGTGAGACGATGAAGCGCCTTATCAGATTATTAAAAGAAGAAAAGGGTTTAACACTGCTGGAGCTTTTGGTGGTGACCGGTTTGCTGTCTGTTTTATTAGGGACAGCTTATTTCTTTTTATATCAAACCGGCCTGCTGGCCGGGAAGGAGTTCTTCCGGGCCGACGTGCATAACGACCTGCGTCTGGCTGCCAACCGCATTTCCCGGGACATCCGCCAGGCAGTGGAAATCCAGCCGGCGGGCCAATTCACCGATTCCAGCTGGATTGCGGTTAAACGGGTGCAGTTGGATACCCGGGGAACAAAGGATACCAAGGATGATCGGGAGATTATGAAGGAAGTCAAATACTCTCTAGATCGGACGGACCGGGAAATTGAATATGCGGTTCGTAACGAACTGGGCTTTGCCGGAGTTAATCCCATTGCCAACCATGTCCTGGATTTAAAGTTCAGCCGGCAGGCGGATGGAACCGTCGTTATCACTATCACCGGGGAAAAGGACGATACAGACAAGAAAGAAATTACCACAGTACCCCGGCAGTACGACCGGGATCCCTACCGGTTTACGGTTTTGACCAAGGTCACACCGAAAATGTTCAGGGAGCGGTAGCATGAAAAAGGGATATTCAGGAAATCAAGGGGCAGCTCTGCCGGCAGTAATTATGATCACTACCCTGTTGATGATCCTAGCGGGGATTTTTATTCAAGTGGCCCACCAGGAAAGACAAAGCAGCGCCGATGAAGTGAATATGACCAAAGCCTTGTACCTGGCGGATGCGGGAGTGGAGCTGACCCTGCAGGAACTGCAGGATTTGGAATGGGGTTGGAGCAAAACCGAGGGAAAAGTCTTTTATTTAAACAATGACGACCCGAAACAGGAGGTTGAGATAAAGTATCTCCCGGAAACCTCCGGTGCGGAAAAATGGGATTTTGAATCCACCGGTAAATATAAAGATCAAGAGGGACGTCTGCTCAGCGCCAAAATCCTCTCAGCCACGGTGCAAAAGTCCCTGACGCCGCAAACATACATAGAGGAGCGATCTTTTACTGCCGGGGTGGACCTCGGAAATGAAGACCTGGCCGGAACCTATTACCACCAGGGGGACCTCACCCTTTCCGGTATCTACCGGGGTCGCTGGCTGATTGCAGTGGACGGCAACGTTACCATTGAGGGAGATCTGAAACCCCCCGACCCCTGGCAGGAATATAAAAAGAAGGACCCGGGACCGGGCGAATCGCCGGAAGTAAAGCATAATGTTTTCCTCATTATCAGTTCGGGAACGGTGGAAGTGCTGCCCGGCAGCACCGGAGAGAAGGAAGTTTGGACGGTGATTTACGCCAAAAATTTTATCGAACGCCGGAACAGCAACACCTTGGGGGAAATTACGGCCGGTACGGTTTTCCGGGAAGACCCAAAGAAAATGAAGGTCGAGGAACAGCAAGTTGTTGAGGCCTTTGTCCAGGAAACGAAAAATCCCAATGATTCCTTTGACTTAGATTATCGGGCGGTGCTGGTTCGCTGGAGAGAGAAATACCCGGTGTTTTAACATTTTTAGCAAAAGGGTTTGGAGGAGTTAAAGGACCGTTCACGAATTTTTTCTTCAGAAAGGTGAGGGGCTATGAAAATCAGCTCCCGGGGCGGTTTTACCCTGGTGGAAATGATCATTGTACTGGGCATCATCGGAATTCTTTTGGCAGTAACCCTCCCCTCCCTGCAAAGAGAGATCGGCGCCTACCGTCATGAAAGGGCCGCCCGGCAGATGGTGGCGGACATCAAACTGCTGCAGCAAAAAGCCCTGCTGGAAAGCTCGGCCTATTACTTGATCAATCTTTACGCCGCTGATCAGGGCGACTTTTATCAGCTTAAGGACACCAAAAAAAACACAATCTTAAAGACAGTACGCTTACCCCCCAATGTGCAATTTTTACAGAGAAGCGGCCTTTCCCTGCCCATCGGCGCCGGCGGCTCCATTAACAGTGGAGCCGGATTAACCATTGGTATTCAGCAGAAAGAGCTGAATAAAAAGTATTATGTTGTCATTTCTCGTGTAAGCAGAGTCAGACTGTCTGAAGTTAAGCCCGATGAAAACGAATAAGCGCAATGGAGAAAAAATATGCAGCTTTGGAAAAGCCGGAGCATTAACGCGGTGGATCTGGGCCACCACAGTATCAAAATCATTCAATTGACCAAGAAGGGGCAGGCCCTGCAGGTCAGCCGGCAGGTCAGCCAGCCCGGACCCGGGTTGGAGGCCCTGGAACGGGGCAATGTAACGGAGCTTGCGGCCTCTCTCGGGGAGGCCGCAGTCAGGGCCGGGATAGACGGCGGCAGGGTCATTTCCTTTATCGGCGGCCACCATGTGATTATCCGGCAGATCGTTACGCCCCAAATGCCGGAGGATGAATTGCAGCGGGCGATGGTTTGGGAGGCGGAAAAACTGATTCCCATCCCCACCGCCGAACTGGAAGTCCGACCGGTGGTGCTGGAGAAAAGTCCCGGTGACACGGGGGATTATCTGCAGTTGAACGTGCTTCTGGCGGCGGTTTCCAGAAGCTTGGTTTACCGTTTTCACGAAATTTTCGACCGGGCGGGACTCACCCTGACCGCCGTGGACCTGCCGGCCCTGGGCCTGTGGCGGGTATTTCACCGGGAATATGGGTTCCCGGAAAGGAAGAATATTCAGGCGGTGGTGGATATCGGCAGCCGCACCTGCCAGTTCATTGTAATTAAACAAAATGTGCTGTCTTATGTCAGGACCTTGGGCGTGGGGGTGGGGCGTTCCGATTCCGCTCCGGGGGAGGAATTTACAGCAGGCCTGCCGGATCCCGGGGAAGGGAGCGGCCTGCCGGAGGTTTATCAGCAGGCCGGGGCCGCCAGCGAGCAGTCCTTTCCCTCCGGAGCAGGGGACTATTTAGAACTGGTGACGGAAATCAGGCGCTCACTGGATTTTTACCGGCTCCGGGAGCGGCAGTGGCAGATTGAGCAGTTGGTGATCACCGGCGGGGGAAGTCAACTGAAGGGACTGGCGGATATCTTAGCCCTTGAACTGGGCATCCCCGTAAAGGCCGGTTATCCGCAATGGCAGGGGAACAGCGGCGAAATGCAGTCCCTTTCTCCTCAGTTTTCCATGGCCTTTGGTCTGGCCCTGAGGGAGGTATGGTCGTGAACTACCGCATCAACCTCCTGCCGGTGGAACTTCAGCCCAAACAGCCGGTAACGTTGAAGAAATTGAAGGTTTACATAATATCGGCCCTGGTAGTTGGGGGCTTGGGTTTCTTTTACGGTTATTTTATGTGGCAGCTTCGTTCGGTTCAGGAAGAATTACAGGCCCTGCAGCCCCGGCAGGAGCAACTGGAACAAATAGAAAGCCGTATTCGTGCCAGGCAGCAGGAAAAAATTCAAATCCAGGAGAAGATGAGCGTTTTAAACGGCCTGCTGGAACAAAGAAAGACCTGGCCCAAGTTCCTCCTGGATTTAAACGACCATGTCCCTGAAGGGGTTTGGATCAGTACTTTGTATCTGACCGATGGATCTCTGCAGCAAGAAGGTTCTGACGGGGATGGGCAGAGCAAAGAAGAAAAGGATGCTCCGGAAAAAGAAGACGCTGTTGATCAACCCACGGAGAAAGAAAACCAGAAGGAAGAAGCAGAGGTGCCGGAATCCTCTCCCAATCAAATGTTAATTTTGGGGGGGAGTTATTCTATGGAGGAAATTGGAAAGTTTATCTTCAGCCTGAATCAAATGAGTTATTTTTCCGAAGTTCGCTTAGAAAAAATAACTATGAATGAAGAGGGGAGATATACTTATCATGCAATGGCTTTCCTGAAGGAGGGTCAGCCATGATGAAATTGCAGCTTACCCCCAGGGATAAAAAAATACTGATGATTTTTTTGCCCTTTTTTCTGGTCGCTCTTATTTTCTGGTTCATTTTATTCCCCCAGATTAAAGCCTATAGCTTGGTTCGCGGGGATCTGGCAGAGGCGCGGCAAAAGGTTGGCGTATTTGCAGAAAGAAGTCAGCAACTGGAGCGGGAAACCCAATCCCTGAACGAAGCCAAAGCACAATTCGGGGATGTGAAGAATAAATTTACGGCCACTATGCAGGACGGCCTCTTCATTGTGAATCTGGACCGCAAAGTCAAAGAGGAAAAAGTAATGGTGTACACCTTTAACCCGCTGGGCATTCAAAAGCATCCGGAATACTGGGCTCTGCCGGTGGAAATGATCATGACCGGGGACTATAATCAAATAATTGCGGTGCTGGATTTTTTAGAAAACCAAGTCAATCTCACCGAACTGCGGGAAATCTTTATTTTTTCATCTTCGATTGACGAAATAGAATCTGAAGGATTGAAGGTATCCTTTTCAACAGATAATATTCTTGACTTAATCAGGGCCCATGAGGGTTATGTGGGAGTCCGTCTGATCCTGATGCTTTATTCGGAGCCCTCACCCAGGGGCAGGCTGTTCCTGGAAGACATTCAACAGTGGCAATTTGGCAGGAATAATCCTTTTAAGGTCTTGCCCAATCCCAATGCCCAATATTTATTGTATCCCCTGCTGATCCCTTATAATGAAGAGGAGCCGCTGCCTTCCTCCGAGGGCGTTCCGGTTTCTCCAGAGCCGGTTTGGGTCCGGAATAACGCCGGAAACGGCTAGAGTTTGAAAGCCCTCCTTTTTCTTCAAGCCTTATTTGTATAAACATCCCCGGGAAAGTAGACAATAAATGGGTAAAAGACTAATATAATACCAGGATCTTCTTTAGGAGGGATTTGCTTGGTAGATCAACAAATTTTAAAGGAAGTATTGGGGGTTGCCCTGTCCAACGGCGGCGACTTTGCGGATATTTTTGTCGAGCAAAAACGGGCCACAGGAATTGGCATGGAAGCGGGAAAAATTGAAAGGGTTCAATCGGGTCTGGACGCCGGAGCGGGGATCCGGGTCCTTTCCGGAGAAGCCACCGCCTATGCCTATACCAATGACATCAGCAAAAAGGGTCTGGCGGAGGCGGCTCAGATTGCCAGCCATGCCGCCAAAGGCGGGAAGAAGGATGTTAACATCGATCTCACCGCCATTCAGCCCCTGGTCAATTTTGAGTTTAAGCAACGTCCGGAAGACATTAAAACCGAGGAAAAGGTCTCTATTGTCAAAGCAGCGGAAAAGGCCGCCCGGTCGGTGGATGAGCAAAAAATCAAGCAGGTGATTGTAGGCTACGGGGATTCGGTGCAGCAGGTGGTCATGGCCAACAGCAACGGCAACTATGTGGAAGATGAAAGAATCAGAACCCGCATGGTTGTAAATGTGGTGGCTTCCGACGGAGAAACCATTCAGACCGGCTACGATGCCGCCGGCAGCCTCTGCGGTTTTGAACTGTTTGAACGGTATAATCCTGAAGAGATTGCCAGGCAGGCTGCGGGCCGGGCTGTCCGGATGTTAACGGCCCGGCCTGCCCCTGCGGGCAAAATGCCGGTGGTGATGGCCGGCGAAGCCGGGGGAACCATGGTCCACGAGGCCTGCGGACACGGCCTGGAGGCGGATCTGACCCAGCGCCATCTTTCGGTCTATGCCGATAAAAAAGGGCAGCAGGTGGCTTCGGAGCTGGTTACCGTGGTGGATGACGCCACCCTGCCGGATCGCTACGGTTCCTACCGGTTTGATGATGAGGGGGTGCCCTCCCGGAAGGTGACCCTCATTGAAAAGGGGATGCTCACCGATTATTTATACGACCGTCTGACAGCCGCCAAAGAGGGCCGGGATTCCAACGGGCACGGACGCAGGGAATCCTACCAGCATAAACCCATCCCCCGCATGGGCAATACCTTTATTGCCCCGGGCAGCATGGAACCGGAGAAAATTATCCGGGAAACCCAAAGGGGACTGCTGGTGAAGAAAATGGGCGGAGGCCAGGTGAACACCACCACCGGGGACTTTGTCTTTGACGTGGCCGAGGGCTATTTAATTAAAGACGGGGAAATCGGACCCATGGTCCGGGGGGCCACCCTTACCGGAAATGGCCCGGAGGTTCTGAAAATCGTGGATATGGTGGGTTCCGATTTAGGCTTCACCATCGGTACCTGCGGCAAGGATGGCCAGGGAGCGCCGGTCTCGGACGCCCAGCCCACCATGCATATTCCGGAAATGGTGGTGGGTGGAACCGCTCACGGAGACGATCATCATCCTACCATTAAAAGAATCAGAAGAATATAGGGGAATGTTGCGAAACTACTTTTTAAATGCGGGCCAAAGACAGACCGGTAAACAACGAAAAACCGGTTAATAGGAATAAGAACATGGATTTAACAGATTTCCACGGATCTCACGGATGTTTAAAATTTTATTTAATATCCGCGTAAATCCGTATAATCCGTTAAATCCGTGTTCTATTATTCTGTGATAAAATAAGAGACTTTGTTTTAATGCCATTTTCATTATTATAGAGCCAATGACTTAAAATGGCTGTTTCCCCTAGATACACCATGAAAGACCCGCCGCTGGCCAGACACAACTTTTCTAAAGACATCATATGTTAATGTAGAACGGATAGAGGGCTGTTTCTGACGGTGCTAGACTGCTGAACCTGGGGGGTAATGGGTGGTGAAAATAGGGGATATTGTAACAAGAAAAATTTACGGTGAGGACATGCAATTTTGCGTTTTGGGATTTTACACCAATCAACGGACTGGAGAAAAGGTGGCTATACTGGCTTTGCTGGACCCGAACTTAATTGTGGAGGCCTCGGTGCAGGAACTAAATCCGGTTTCAGCCAGGAAGCTTTTTGCACTAACTCAAAACTTTGTTCATTAAACCGCCGTTCAGGCGGTTTTTGCCTTTACGAACATTTACCCCGCCGGGAGGAATATTTTGTATTTTAGAGAAGAATACTTATGATGTATGGAAAGGAGAATGCCGACCTTGAGTTCCTCAAATAAATATTTGTCCATCGCGGAAGACGCGGTGCAAAGGGCTAAAAATAAGGGTGCCGCCATGGTTGAGGCTTACCTGTTGAGCGGTAAAGAATTATCCATCGATATTCGCGATGGAGAGGTGGAGACTATGAAGCTGGCCGAGGATCGCGGCCTGGGTCTCCGGGTGATTTCCGGCGGCCAAGTGGGGTTCGCCTTTACCACGGATTTTGCCGGGGACGGGTTGGATCAATTGGTGCAGCAGGCTTTGGCCAACGGTAAAAATACCGAGCCCGATGAGTTTTATGCCCTGCCCCGGGTGTCGGGATCCTATCCTCAGATGGAAATTTATGACCCGGCCATTCGTGCCGCCGAGGTTGAAAAGAAAATCAGCCTGGCGGTGGAAATGGAGAACAGTGCCCGGGCCTTTGATCCCAGGGTCAAAATTATCGAAAGTTCCAGCTATCAGGATGCCGAAATAGAAGTAAACATTGTGAATTCCCTGGGCCTGTCCGCCAGTTACCAGGGTTCTTACTGCGGACTTTACCTGGCCCTGGTGGCCGGTGAAGGAGAGGAAAGCCAGACCGGCTTTGCCATCAAATATGGTCTCAAATTTGCGGATTTAGACCCGGTTTTCATTGGCCGGCAGGCCGCGCAACGGGCTGTTCGCATGCTGGGGGCCAAGCCGGTGGGAACCCAGAAGGCGGCCGTGGTGCTGGACCCCTACATTGCCACCAACTTCCTGGGTCTGCTGTCTCCGGCCTTATCCGCCGAGGCCGTGCAAAAGGGCCGGTCCCTTTTTGCCGGTAAAGTAAACCAGGCGGTGGCCAGTCCGCTGATTACCGTGGTGGATGACGGGAGACTGCCCGGGGGCATTGCCTCCGCACCCTTTGACGGGGAAGGAGTCCCCACCTCGGAAACGGTTTTAATTGACCAAGGGCAGTTAAAAGGCTTTTTACACAATACCTACACCGCGGCTAAAGAGGGTGTGAGCTCAACGGGGAACGGCGTCCGGAGTTCCTTTAAATCCACTCCGGAAGTGGGGAGCACCAATTTCTTTATCCGGGCCGGAGAAAAGTCCCCGGAGCAATTGATCAAAGAAGTACCCAAGGGCCTTTATGTTACGGAAGTGATGGGCATGCACACCGCCAATCCCATCTCCGGGGATTTTTCCGTGGGTGCATCGGGCATCTGGATTGAAAAGGGTGAATTAACCCGCCCGGTGCGGGGGGTGGCCATTGCGGGCAACATTATGGACCTGCTGGGGGCGGTGGATGCGGTGGGCTCCGACCTGGAGTTTTTTGGCGGCAAAGGGGCGCCTACCCTTCGGGTATCCTCCATGTCTCTAAGCGGAAGTTAATCGAAACAAAATCTGCTGGCCTGGCCGTCGGAATACTCCGGATCATGCTCCGGAGAGAGAGGCGGCCTGTTTTATGGGGCTTGGCAAGGATACGGGAAATATGGTAAAATGTGTGTCGGTACTGTGGCTTTGACAGGTTTGTCAGCCATTGGGGAGAAGAAATCATGAAAATTTTAATTTTAAACGGCCCCAATTTAAACCGGTTAGGGAAGCGGGAGCCGGAAATTTACGGGTCCCTAACCTTGGAACAGATTTATGACCGGATTAAACAACTGGCCGATGATTTAAAGGTGGAAGTGGAATTTTTTCAATCCAACCACGAAGGAGAACTGATCGACCTTTTGCATTTGGCGGTGGAAACCGCCAAGGCGGTGGTTTTTAATCCCGGGGCCTTTACCCATTACAGCATTGCCCTGCGGGATGCGGTGGCCTCCATTGAAATTCCTGTGGTGGAAGTTCATTTATCCAATATCCACGCCCGGGAGGAGTTTCGCCATCAATCGGTGATTGCACCGGTAGCCGCAGGCCAAATCGCCGGCTTGGGGCCGGACAGTTACCTGCTGGGTTTGCGGGCCGCAGTGGCTCTGGCCCGGTCCGGGAGGAAAACGAAATGAAACAGACCTTGGCTTCTCTCCGGCAGCGGATGGCTGAAAAAGAGATACCGTACCTCCTGGTGAGCAAACCGGAGAATCGATATTATCTCAGCGGCTTTACCGGCTCCACCGGAGTCTTATTGATTGGCCTGGCAACCGCCGACTTTTTAACGGATTTCCGTTACACCGGGCAGGCTCAGCAGCAATGTCCCCACTACCGTATTGTAAAGGCCGAGGGACCCCTGTTGGCAGCCGCTGCGGAGTTAATCATTAAATATCAAGGCCAAAAACTGTATATTGAAGAAAATCATCTCACGGTTAAACAATTTCAGGAACTGCAGGAGAAACTGCCGGGAGTGAAGCTGGAGTCCTCCCGGGAGCTGATCGAAGAGTTAAGAATGGTAAAAAACCCCGGGGAAATGGAGCCCCTCCGGCAGGCCATGGCCATCGGGGATCAGGCTTTGGCCCATATTTTAAAATATGTTAAACCGGGTGTCAGCGAGTGGGATTTGGCCCTGGAGCTGGAATTCTATATGCGACGGCAGGGGGCTTCGGGAGTGGCCTTTGAGACCATTATGGCCTCCGGTCCCCGGTCCGCACTGCCCCACGGGGTGGCTTCGCAACGCATTTTGCAGGCAGGGGATCTGCTGACCATGGATTTTGGCTGTGTTTATCAAGGTTACCATTCGGATATGACCCGTACGGTGGTACTGGGAACGCCGGATGAGAAACAAAAAGAAATATATCAGATTGTATTAGAAGCGCAACGAGCCGGTTTGGCCGCCGTGAAACAAGGAGTAAAAGCCAGAGAGGTGGATGAGGCGGCCCGCAGGGTTATCGTGGCCAAGGGTTACGGTGAATTTTTCGGGCACAGCACCGGACACGGAGTAGGCTTGGCCATTCACGAAAAACCCAGGCTGGCTGCCACCGATGAGACCATTTTAGAGCCGGGCATGGTGGTTACGGTTGAGCCCGGTATTTACCTGCCCGGTTGGGGTGGAGTGCGTATTGAGGACAGTGTTCTGGTTACTCCGGAGGGGTGTGAAATCCTGACCTCTGCGCCCAAAGACCAATTGCTGGCCATTTAAATTATGCTTTAGGAGGGCGATCCAGGTGATTTCTACAAGTGATTTTAAAACGGGTTTAACGGTTGAGATTGATAACAATGTTTATCAGATTATTGATTTCCAGCACGTTAAACCGGGCAAGGGCGCTGCCTTTGTACGCACCAAGATGAGAAACATGCAAAACGGAGCGGTGATTGAAAGGACCTTCAACCCCAACGAAAAACTGAACCCGGCCCGGGTTGAACGTCAGGAAGTGCAGTATCTGTACAGTGACGGGGAAAACTACAACGTCATGAACGTAGAAACCTACGACCAGTTTGCGGTGTCCAAAGAAGAATTGGGAGACGCCATAAAATGGCTCAAAGAAAATATGAACCTGACCATTCTTTCCTTTAAGGGAACCATTATCGGCGTGGATCTGCCCAATGTGGTGGAACTGGAAGTTACCGAAACCGCACCCGGTATTAAAGGAGATACGGCTTCCGGCGGCGGCAAGCCGGCAACCCTGGAAACCGGTGCTGTGGTCAATGTTCCCTTCTTTATTAATGTGGGCGATAAACTGCAAATCGACACCCGTACCAGCAACTATGTGAAACGGGTCTAAGATTCCATAATATGTATAAAACCCCCGGATAGGAGAAAGAATACTGTTGTGTGACCGGATGCCACACAAAGTAAAGGGGGTTTGAACCATGGATAGTTTGCGATCAAGAGTGGCCTATCTCCAGGGATTGGCTGAGGGTATGGATATTTCCCAAAGCAGCAAAGAGGGAAAACTGTTCCACGGTATTCTTGGTGTGTTGCAGGATTTTGCCCGGACTGTTGAAGGCCTGGAAGAGGCTCAGGGACAGTTGGAAGATTATGTTGAAACCATCGACGAAGATCTTTACACCCTGGAAGAAGACCTTACGGAATGTGATTGTGATGAAGACCAGGAGGACTATGTGGAGGTTGACTGTCCCGGCTGTGGTGAAACGGTCATGTTCCACTCCGATATCCTGGAAGATGACGATATTATTGAAGTTACCTGCCCTAACTGTGATGAAGTTGTATTTGTCAATGACGACGCCTATGCCAGCGGGGATGAAGCCGAGCTGCTGGAGAACAAGCGCAGTCAGCCAAATCACGACAACCATTCATAGCCTTTTATGAAGGACAGTATTTTACTGTCCTTTTGGGTTTTCGGTAAAAAATTATTGTTTCCCCTTGTCAAAATCCCTAACTGCGAGTAAAATAAATAAAAATCCTAAATCCAATGTCGATGAAGGAGAAAAGTAGGTCAGAGCCCAGTTTCACAGGGAGGAAACGCCACCGATTGAGAGCGTTTTCAAATATGGCTGATTGAAGTTCCCTCCGGAGATGCCGACTGAAAGCAGTAGTAGGTTAGGCCGTCATTCCCACGTTACCGGGAAGGGGGTATCGGACACAGTTCCCGTACTCTTTGCCGAGGTGAGCCCGTTTTCGGGCTAACGAGGGTGGTAACGCGGTAAGCTTAAAGCTTTTCGTCCCTAGAATGGGATGAAAAGCTTTTTATACTTTCAGGGCAGAAATGCTGCTGAAAGGGTTCCTGCCAGACCCACCCGGCGGAGAGGAATCACGGCAAGGAACGGTCCCGTACCCTGCTGAGCCGGGCTTTTTGGCCAATAAGGGTGGTACCGCGGAAGTTTTTACTTTCGTCCCTTAATCAACTTTACAGAACATAAAAAAGTGGAGGGATGATCAATGGTTGTTGTAATGTACCCCCAGGCTAAAGAGGAACAGGTGGCGGAAGTGGATTCCCGCTTAACGGCCATGGGTTTTCGGGCTCAGGTTATTTACGGGGCCAAACGTACGGTGGTGGCCGCGGTGGGAGACCGCCGGGCTATCGAATCTCTGGGATTGGAAGCACTGCCGGGCGTGGAGAAAGTGGTTCCCATCATGAAGCCCTTTAAGCTGGCCAGCCGGGAAGTCAGCGAGGAAAATACCGTCATCAAGGTTCGGGGTGTTACCATTGGAGCCGATCAGGTGGCGGTAATCGCCGGACCTTGCGCCGTGGAGAGCCGGGAACAATTGATGAAAGCCGCTCAGGCGGCCCGCCGGGCAGGGGCCAGGTTTTTGCGGGGAGGGGCTTTTAAACCCCGTACGTCTCCCTACAGCTTCCAGGGCATGGAAGAAGAGGGCTTGAAACTGCTGGCCGAAGTATCGGAACAAACCGGTTTGGTTACCGTCAGTGAAGTCATTGATGAAGATAGTTTAGAGCGGGCCACCGCCTACATTGATATTTTACAAATCGGCACCCGGAACATGCAAAACTTCCGGCTGCTGAAAGCCGCAGGTCAATCCAACAAACCCATTTTGCTGAAAAGAGGCCTTTCAGCCACCATTGAGGAATGGCTGATGGCGGCAGAATATATTATGTCCGAAGGAAACCAGTCCGTTATATTATGTGAACGGGGCATTCGCACCTTTGAAACTTATACCCGCAATACTCTGGATTTAAGCGCCATACCGCTGGTGAAGTCCCTGAGCCACCTGCCGGTTGTGGTGGACCCCAGCCATGCCACCGGCAAGCGGGAACTGGTGCTGCCCATGACCCTGGCCGCTGTGGCTGCCGGAGCAGACGGACTTTTGGTGGAGATGCACCCAAACCCGGCCAAGGCCCTGTGCGACGGACCCCAGTCCCTTAATCCGGAACAATTCTTACAGTTAATGGAGTCTGCCCGTCCGGTGGCCCAAGCCATTGGAAAAACCCTTTAGCTTGCGCTGCCAGGCGAAACCCTCTTAATCAGTCCCCGGAGACCGGCCATTCCGGTAGCCGGGGATTAGTTTTCCGGTCTTGACCGGAAAAGGGACATTGAATTTATTGTCATATTGGAGTTATAATAAAATTGTTGAAATTTTTGCTAGGAAAGGGAGGAAATGAATTTGGCCAGTCAAAAAATTCTGATCATCGGGGGCGTGGCCGCCGGCCCTAAAACCGCTGCCAGAGCCCGCCGTTTGAATCCTGAAGCGCAGATTACCATTCTGGAAAAGGGAAAATACATATCCTACGCCGGCTGCGGTATGCCTTACTATCTATCGGGGCAAATTCACGAGTTTGATCATCTTTATTCCACCGCCTACGGTGTAAAGCGTGACCCGGAATTCTTTAAAGCAGAGCGGGGCGTGGATGTGCTGACCGGTATGGAGGCCGTCACCATTAACCGGGCGGACAAAAAAGTCCTGGCCCGCAATGTGGATACCGGGGAAGAGCAGATTTTTGAATACGATAAGCTGGTTCTGGGAATCGGCTCCAACCCCATTACCCCTCCCATTGAAAACCTGGGATTAAAGGGCGTCTACCGCTTGAACCACCTTACCGACGCGGTACGGATTAAAGAAGCCATGGAGGCCGGGGAGGCCAATGACGTGGTTATTATTGGCTCCGGCTTCATCGGTATGGAGGCGCTGGATTCGGTATTCAGCCCCATGCGTGCGGTGACCGTGGTGGAATTCAAAGAAACGCTGCTGCCCGGTATTTTGGATGCGGACCTGGGGCAACTGCTGTATAAAAATCTATACGAGCAGGGTCTGGAAGGACGTTTCGGCGAAAAGGTGCTGCGGCTGGAAGGGGAAGACGGCCGGGTTACCAAAGTGATTACCGATAAGGGCGAGATTGACGCGGAGATGGTGATTCTGGCCGTGGGGGTTCGTCCCAACGTAAAACTGGCCCAGGAGGCCGGCCTGGCCATTGGTGAAACCGGCGCCATCAGCGTCAATGAATATATGCAGACCAGTGATGCGGATATTTACGCTCTGGGCGACTGTGTGGAAAATACGCACCTGCTCAGCGGCAAAAAGGTGTTTGCTCCCATGGCCACCTACGCCAACCGCCAGGGCCGCATTGTGGGAGATAATGTTAACGGCGGCAAATCCACCTTTAAAGGGGTGCTGGGTACCGGCGTGCTCCACTGCATGGGTTTAAACATTGCCCGGACAGGCCTGGGAGAAAAGCAGGCCCGGGATCTGGGATACGATGTTGAAACCGCCCTGATTTCCACCTTTGACATGACCCATTACCATCCCAGCAGCAGCAAAGTGATCTTCAAAATGATTGTGGATAAAAAGACCGGGAAAATTCTGGGCGCCCAGGGGCTGGGCAAAGGGGAAATTGCCAAGCGCATTGATGTGGTGGCCACCCAGCTCTACTATGGCGGAACCCTGGATGACCTGCTGAACCTTGACCTGGGCTATGCGCCGCCTTTCTCCACTCCCATTGATCCCATTATCCACTGCGGCAATACCCTGAAAAATAAGCTGGACGGTGTGGCCAAAACCTACACGGCCCAAGAAGTTCAGGAAAAACTGGAACGGGGCGAGGATTTTGTGCTGTTGGATGTTCGGACGCCCCAGCAGTTTAACATGCGCAACATTCAGGACCAGCGGGTTCAACAGCTCACCCTGGGAGAACTGAGGGAAAAGCTGGATCAGGTGCCCAAAGACAAAGAAGTGGTGACGGTTTGCGTTATGGGCTCCCGGGCTTACGAGGCCGCCCGCATTCTGGAGGGCGCCGGATTTAAGGACGTTAAGTTTATGGAAGCCGGCATGGAAGGCTGGCCCTTTGATATGGATTAATTGAAGGATTTTTAGGAGGCGGCGCCATCGAGGGCGCCGTCTCCTTTTTTGTGCAACTATCAAAAGGGGAGACATGTTATGGGCGTGATTACTGCCCATCCTGCTCTTTCAGGGCTTGAATCTGTGAAGGACCATACTGACCTAAGTCCTTTTTTTGTAAACAGGGAGGAGAAAAGGTTCCCGGTGCAGAACCTCGCATACAAGGAAAGTTTAAGGGGGTTCTGTAATTGAAGAAATATTTGGTTTTTATTTTAGTTTTGTTGTTTTCCTTCAGCGGGGTTTTACCGGTTGGCGCGGAAACCCTTTCAAGGGAGAAAAAAATTTTAATCGACCGCTTTGACCTGACTCTGGCTGACCTGGATAACCAGATAAATCAGACGGCTTCCGGTTCCCTAGCCTTTAAAGTTCATCATTTGGAAGCCGGGTTCCTAACGAAACCCCAGGACCAACAGATGGCCAAGCGGATAAATGGCGCCGAAATTCAATTGGACTACCGGATGAATGTCCCGGCCAATAAAATGAGTTTCTCTTATACCCTTACGGTAGAAGGGAAGGAGTACCGGGGAAATTTCTATTTGGACGATACCAAGGTGATTATTCCCAGAGAGACCTTTCAATCCCTGCAGGAACTTGTGCCCACCCTTGAATTGCCGGAAACTTTGCCTCAATATCTTTATTACGACATAAAAGATCCTGAAATGGCCCAGTTATGGTCCTTCAATCAGTCCCAACAGCGGTCGCTGGCCATGATAACTGAATTAAAGGGGCTCTATGGCTTTTTTGTAGAGGCCATTCCCGATCAGTACATCCGCAGCCGCAACGGGGAGATTACTCTCGAACTGAATCAAGAGGCACTGGAAAAAACCATTCATGCGCTGCTGCAGAAAATAAAAAAGGACCCCGAGACCTTTGCCGGGGTTATGGCCAAAGTAGCCTTGTCTGCGGATCCATCTAAAACCGAGGCTGAGTACAAAGCTGAGATGTTGAAAGGGTTAGAGACTCTCAGTTACCCTACTCCGGATGAAATCGGTCTGTTTTTTAACATCACGGGAATACAACTGGAGTCTCTGGTCATAAATGTCCCGGAGAACGCCGATGGTTTAAGCTCCACCCAACTGAGGCTGAAATTAAATGCTCAACCGGGAGGTCCTGCCGGTTTATTGACCCTCCAGAATGAGCGAAACCGGAAAGACGACCGGGTGCAGGGGACGATTGATTTAGGTTTGCAATTTGAAATCAGCGATAAAACAGCGGATTTCAATCTTAAAAATTTTTATGATTATTCCAAAACCGCTACCGAATCTACCGCAAGCATGAACTTAAAGGTTAAAGACGGGCAGGAGGCATCGGACCTGAGCCTGGGAGTGAGGTCCAAAGCAAAGGCGGAGCCCGATATCAAAGTGGAAATCCCTGTTCTAACACCGGAAAACAGTGCCGATATGGATGCCTTAAAGCCCCAGGAGATCCAGGAGCAAAAAATGAGCATCACCGGCATCTTTGACCGGGAAAAGAGTGTTCGTGTGGCCTTAAACGGCAGAACGCTTTATTTTGATGTTCAGCCTTTCATCAAGGATAAGCGAACCATGGTGCCGGTCAGGAACCTGGCCGAGGCCCTGGGCTGCAAAGTCACGGCCATGGGTGGCGACGAAGTGCATATCGTAAAAGACAACCGGTACATTATCATGTATATTGGCAAAGAGCATTACACGGTAAACGGCCGCAGCAAGACGCTGGATGCCCCGCCCCTGCTCAGGGACGGACGGACCCTGGTGCCCATCCGGTTTGTAGCCGAGGAACTGGGCTGCAGTATTGAACTGGTGGGGGAAGAAGTAAGGATAACCACAAACTAACCGATTTTTTAGGGACACCGTAAGGTGTCCTTATTTTTTTGCCTTTTTAGAGCCCTTAGCCGGGATTGACCTAGGACAAGTTTTCTTTTGGCTGGAGGGAATATCTGGAATAAATTGGTGAGGCAATCCATATCTATAGAACAGGGGAGGGACAAACTATGTCGGTTTTGAAACCCATTTCAACCAAAGCAGCGGTGCCAGGGGCGCCTCTGAAAGAGGTTTTGGAGATACTGCCCCTAAACCTGCGTCAACTCTTAAGCAGCCTGCCTCCGGATATCCAAAATACCTTGGAGGAAATCAGGGTGCGGCAGGGACGTCCCCTGATGCTGGGCCTTGCCAGGGGAGACGGTTATGTTACCCCTGAGGGCAGCCTGTCCCGGAATTCAGCCGAGGCCTACCGGATTGACGGGGAAGACATTGAGAGGGTAACGCATCTGGTCAGCCGGAGTTCCCTCTACGCTCTGGAAGAAGAACTAAGAAATGGATTTATTACTTTGCCGGGGGGTCACCGGGTTGGTATTACCGGCAAGGTGTTGACGGAGCAGGGCAGAGTAAAAAACATTAAATATATCTCGGGATTTAATTTCCGCATCTCCCGGGCCGTACCGGGAGTGGCCGACAGGGTGTTGCCTTATTTAATTGCACCGGACGGAAAGTTCTATCACACCATGCTGGTATCCCCGCCCCGCTGCGGCAAAACCACCCTTTTAAGGGATTTGATCCGGAGACTTAGTGAAGGAGTGCCGGAGCTGGCCTTTCCGGGCGTTAATGTGGGTGTGGTGGACGAGCGTTCGGAGATTGCCGGCTGTTACCGGGGCGTGCCCCAACGGGATGTGGGACCCAGGACGGATGTTCTGGATGCCTGCCCCAAGGCGGCGGGAATGATGATGCTGCTGAGGTCCATGGGCCCGGTGGTGATTGCCACCGATGAAATTGGACGCCAGGAGGATGTGGCAGCTTTGGAAGAAGTGTTAAATGCCGGGGTGAAAGTTTTAACCACCGTCCATGGTTCGTCCTTGGAAGAACTGGCGGACCGCCCGGCGTTGCAGTATTTATTTCGTATTAAAGCCATTGAGCGATTTGTGTTTCTAGGGCGCTCTAGGGGAGTGGGAACTGTGGAAGGCATTATGGACGGCCGTTCCATGCAGCCGTTGGAGGTGATGTTATGCTGAAACTGCTGGGAGCGTTAATGGTGATCTTTTCCTGCAGCTTAATGGGAATGACCGTGGCCAGCAATTACAGACGCCGGCCGGGAGAGATCCGGGCCCTGCAAAACGCCCTGCAGCTATTGGAAACCGAGATCTCCTATGGCGCCACGCCTCTGCCGGATGCTTTAACCTATGTGGCTGAACGGTGCGACCAGCGGGTGTCTCCCCTGTTCGGCGGCACCGGGCGGGAGCTGCTGACCATGAGAGGAAAAACAGCCCGGGAGGCCTGGGCTATGGCTCTGGAGGAGTATTACCCCCGGTCTGCCCTCAACCGGTCGGACCGGACGGTGCTGCTGGAGTTGGGCAACAGCCTGGGCATATCGGACCGGGAAGACCAGATCAAGCATTTATCCCTGGCCAGGGAACAATTAAAGCTGGAACAGGCCAAGGCCGAGGAGGACTCTGCCAGGAACACCCGGGTCTATCATTATTTAGGTTTCCTGGGGGGACTTACCGTGGTTTTAATCTTGATCTAAGAAAGGGGAAGAAAGATGAACAACATTGATCTGATTTTTAAGATTGCGGGTGTGGGTCTCCTTACGGCTGTATTGACCACCGTATTGAAGGAATACAAAAAAGAAGATTACGCCGTGCTGGCTACCCTGGGGGGCTTAACGGTGGTTTTGTTCTGGGTGGTTCAACTGCTGGGAAACTTGTTTGATCAAGTAAAATCGGTATTCAAGTTGTTTTAAAATCCACTTGGCAGGACAGGCCGGATTGAGAGGTGGCAAAGTGGAAATTTTACAAATTGTGGGCCTTGGTCTGGTGGTTTGTATACTGGCCATTATTTTACGGGTACAAAAACCGCCCATGGCTACGCTGCTGAGCATGACCGCCGGCATTATCATTTTTCTAGTCATGATGCCGCAGATTGCCGCTGTGTTTACCGTTCTGCGGGATCTGGCCGGACAGGCCAACGTAAGCATGGTTTATATGGGCACCATTTTGAAGATTGTCGGCATTGCCTATATTTCTGATTTTGGCTCACAAATCTGCCGGGACGCCGGGGAGGGAGCGCTGGCCTCTAAAATTGAGTTTGCGGCCAAAGTCGTTGTTTTGATCATGGCGGTACCCATTATCGTGGCTGTTCTGCAGTCCCTGATGAAATTGGTGCCTTAAGGTGGGGATAAGGTTGGCAAGAATTATTTTCACCCTGTTTATGGTTTGTTTCTGCCTCTACCCTGTTCCCGGGCTGGCGGCACCCGAAACGGTCACTCCGGAGGGTCAGGTGGCGGAACTGGAAATGAACAAGCTGGAGGAGTTTGTGGAACACCTCAACCAGGAGGTGGAAGGAGCAATTCCTCATTTCGGATTTCAGGAAATGGTGAGCCAGTTGATCAAGGGTGATTTTAGCTGGCAGCTTTCGGATATTTTGACCGGCCTCCTGAAATATCTTTTTAAAGAAGTGGTGGCCAACGCCTCTTTGCTGGGTAAACTGGTGGTTCTGGCCGTCATTTGCGCTGTTCTGCAGAATTTAATGAGCGCCTTTGACCGGGGGACCACCGGAAAACTGGCCTATGCGGTGAGCTATATGGTGCTGGTGAGCCTAGCCGTAGGCAGCTTTGCCCTGGCCTTAAATATTGGACGGGAAGCAGTGGACAACATGGTGCATTTTATGCAGGCGCTGCTGCCTCTTTTGCTAACACTGCTGGCAGCCATGGGCGGCGTCGCTTCCACCGCCATCTTTCATCCCATCATTTTTGGGGCCATCGCCGCCATTGGCACGGTGGTTAAGGTCATCATCTTCCCTTTGATCTTTTTTTCAGCGGTGCTCACCATCTTAAGTAATTTATCCGAACGATTCCAGGTTTCCAGGCTGGCGGACCTGATGAAAACTGTCGGCATGGCGGTGATGGGGCTGTGTTCAACGGTTTTTCTCGGCCTGCTGGCCCTTAAGGGGGTTGCGGGTTCGGTTACCGACGGCATTGCCATCCGCACGGCCAAGTTCGCCACCGACGCCTTTATACCGGTGGTGGGAGGGATGTTTTCCGACGCCTTGGACGCCGTCATCGGATCTTCCCTGTTGATTAAAAACGCAGTGGGCATTGCCGGCGTGGTGGTTATTTTTACGCTAACCATTTTACCCATGTTAAAAATTTTTGCCGTGGCTTTTGTCTACAAACTGGCCGGCGCGCTGATTCAGCCGGTGGGGGATAAACAAATGGCCGACTGCCTGACGGCATTGGGCAATAGTCTGCTGGGAATTTTTGCGGCGGTAGCCATGGTGGGCTTGTTGTTCTTCTTTGCCATTACCATTGTGGTGGGAATGGGGGACTTAATGACCATGCTGCGCTAGGAGAGGTGGTAAGCATTTTGGAAAGTATCAAGATGCTGGTGCAGGTTCTGATAATCATGACCGTGCTGGTGGTATTTCTGGAAATGATGCTGCCCAACAACGAAATGTACGGTTATGTAAAGATGATTATGGGTCTGGTGATCATTGTGGTTGTGCTGGAGGCGGGAGCCGGTTTGCTGCGGCAGGATTTGAAGATTGAACTGCCGGCTTTGAACCAAAATCAACCGGAGGTTGGATTGGAAAAAATTTTACAGGATGGGCAGAAAATGGCCGGAAACCAGAAGCAGCGTGCGGTGGAAGAATACCAACTGGGTTTGGAAAAGCAAGTGATGGCCCTGGCCCGGTTGAACGGAGAGATGAATGTAACCGGGGCCAAGGTCCAGACCGCTAGCAATCCCCAAGACCCGGACTTTGGACGGCTAACCGGCGTGGTCTTGGAGATCTCCCGGGAGCCGGCAGACGGGGGGCAGGGAGCGGGAGAAACTACCGTACCCAAAGTGGATCCGGTAGAAATTACGGTGGGCTCCAAACCTGCCCAAGAACAACCTCCAAGCAAGCAGGCCGCGGTGGTGGACAAAGGGGCCCGGGAACTGGCCCAAACGGTGGCCAACTTTTATAACCTGCCGGTGGACAAGGTGAAGGTGGTGGAGGCAAAACCCTGACTTGCCTTATAAATTATTCTTTAGGGTCTAGTTGTTAGACTAACGGGCATCCATTTGGGGTCCTGTAGTCGCATTTTAGTAATAGCCAGTAGCAGGACCTCCAAAAAACTCCCACAAGGCTAGCAACAGGACCCCAATGAAAGGCACATAAGTCTAACAACTGACCCCAAAGAAAAGCAGAATCAGACCGAAAAGGAGGTTTCAGGATGAGCTGGTTAAAAAAGATCATGAGTGACGGAGAAGGAGACGGCCCCAAGAAGGAACAGGCGAAGAAAATGAAACTGTTGGCGGTGGGGGCCCTTCTGGGCGTGGGGCTAATTCTTTGGGGCGCTTCCGGGAAGGATCCGGCCGGGCAGACCCTGCCGCCGTCGGTTCAGCAAAAGACTTCGACAGACCAGCCGCAAAATATACAGCAGTCGCCGGATAAAAGGGCCATGGCCGCGGAGGAAGAATATCTGGCCAATAAAATCCGGGATATGCTGCAGCAGGTGGAGGGTGCCGGGGATGTTCAAGTAACCGTCCGGCTGGAGAGTTCCACCCAAACCGAATATGCCATCAATACCACTACCGGCAAAAAAACCACTCAGGAACGGGACCAGTCCGGCGGAACTCGAACCTTAACCGAGGATACGGATACCGGGCAGTTGGTGCTGGTGACCCGCAACGGTGAGGAAACCCCCGTATTAAGCCGGGAAATTGCTCCTGAAGTAGCCGGGGTGCTGGTGGTGGCCCGGGGGGCCGGCGATCCGGCGGTTAAGGCGGAACTGTTCCGGGCCACGCAGGTGGCGCTGGGAATTGAACCTCAAAAGGTCATTGTTATGGCCAAAAAGGCAGGTGAGTAAAAAATGTCCAGGCGTTTTGTGCTTTTAGGTTTATTAACCCTATTGGGCATCGGGCTGCTGGTGGCAGGATGGCGAGAGGGTGATTTAAAGGAAGTAACGGGCCGGATCAAGCCGCCGGTGGATCAGACCGCCCCGGAGAAACAAGGGAGCGGCGGCAGCCTGTCCGGTGAGCAAGGCAACACAACGGAAGGAATGGATAAAGCCTCCGACGAGCTGGTGAAACCGGACAACAAACCCTCGGGTCCCGCTGTGCAGGTTCAGGAAAAAAATAACCAGCAAGAGGCTGCGGCCGGCGTAAAAGGTTCGGGTTTCTTTGTAGAGTACCGTCTGGAGAGGGAACGGAGCCGGGGCTATCAAATTCAACTGCTGCGGGAAATCATTAATAACACCAATTCCGACGGGGAAAGCCGCAAGAAGGCCCAGGACCAGTTGTATGTCATCAGCAATAATTTGCAGAAAGAACTGGAGGTGGAAAGTTTAATCCGGGCCAAGGGTTATCAGGATGCGGTGGTATTTTTGGAAGGGAAAACCGTCACCGTGGTCATTCAGGCCAAGACCCTTTCCCAGGAGGATGCCATAAAAATTACCGATTTGGTGTCCCGCAGTACCGGTGTGGGAGCACAAAGTATTGTCATTATCCCAAAGATGTAAAGAAACTTGATTTTTTGGTGTTTGCCTTTCCTTCCAGCAATTGTTATAATTTGATTTAAAAAGCATACTTAAATGAAAAAGGCTTTTTATTCACTGCTATAGAATATTGTATACTTGTCATCCCTTGGTAGCCAAACGCCTGCTCCTTCTATATAATCTAAGTATAGTTTAATCCATTTTTTTTACGGCAACTGACGGACCCGCTCAGGTTGTTTACTTTCATAATAACCTGAGTTTTCTGTTGTTTATGTCCGGGGGAGGAGTAAATGTATGACTCACCGCTTAAGAATTACGGATACCAGCCTGCGGGACGGCCACCAGAGCCTGTGGGCCACGCGCATGGCTACCGAGGATATGCTTCCAATTGCAGAGAAACTGGATCAAATGGGTTACCACTCTCTGGAGGTTTGGGGCGGCGCTACCTTTGACGTTTGTTTGCGCTTTCTAAATGAAGACCCCTGGGAGCGCCTCCGCTTGATCAAAAAACAGGTTAAAAATACGCCCTTACAAATGCTTCTCCGGGGACAGTCCTTGGTGGGCTACATGCATTACCCGGATGACATTCTGGAAGCATTTATTCACAAAGTTGTGGAAAACGGCATGGACATCATTCGTATTTTTGATGCGCTTAACGATATCCGCAACATGGAGAAATCCATTCAAATAACCAAAAAGGCCGGCGCTCACGCCCAGGCCACGGTGGTATACACCGTGAGCCCGGTTCATACCACGGAGCACTATCTGGAAACCGCCCTGCGGCTGGAGGAAATGGGAGCGGACTCCATCTGCATCAAGGATATGGCAGGCCTGCTGGCTCCCTTTAAAGCCTACGAGTTAGTTAAACTGTTCAAGGCTCATTTAAACATACCGATTCATCTGCACTGCCACTATATTGGGGGCATGGCCGTGGGGGCTTACCTTAAGGCGGCGGAAGCCGGTGTGGACGTGGTGGACACCGCGTCGGTGCCCATGGCCTTCGGCGCGTCCCAGCCGCCGGTTGAAACCGTGGTTCGGGCCTTAAAGGGAACCCCCTATGATACCGGTTTAAGTCTCCGCTCCTTGTTTGAGATCGCTCAGTATTTTGAGGAACTCCGCAAGGGGTTGGGCCAGCAGCGGGGTGTTACCCGCATTAACGACATGAGGGTATTTGAACACCAGGTTCCCGGGGGGATGATTTCCAATCTGGTGTCCCAGTTGGAAGAACAAAAGGCCCTGCACCGTTTGGATGAGGTGCTGGAAGAGATTCCCCGGGTTCGGGAAGAACTGGGCTATCCGCCCTTAGTAACGCCCACCAGCCAAATCGTCGGCACCCAGGCGGTTTTGAATGTTCTCACCGGACAGCGCTATAAGCTGATTCCCGGTGAAGTGAAGCTTTATGTCCAGGGCTATTACGGCCGGCCGCCGGCCACCATTGACCCTTCGGTAAGCCGCAATGTGCTTGGGGGCAAGGAGATGATCACCTGTCGCCCGGCCGACTTGCTGGAACCCAAACTGGACAAACTAAGAGAAGAGATTAAAGATTTAGCCATTAGCCAAGAAGATGTATTATCCTACGCCTTATTTCCCCAGGTGGCCCGTAAATTTTTTGAGGCCCGCAAAAGGGGAGAGACCGGTCCGCACCGGAAGAGTGTTTCCATTAAACCGGGCGCGCCGGCGGACGTAAATGCCATCAAGAGGACCAAGGAGGCCAATAACGTGAACCTTAATGAGTTAAAGGAATTAATTAAGGTATTAGATCAGACGGATATTACCGAAATTGATTTGGAAAGTGACGGCGTTAAAGTATCCATCCGCAAGGGCGGGAAAGTATCGTCTGTCAGGACGGGTCCGGCTGCCGAGCCGACAGAAACGCCCGCTGCCGTCAAGACGGTGGAGGAACCGGTTGCGCCTCCGGCGGCTCCTGCGGCAGCCCCGGCGGTTGCGGAAAATTTAATTCCTGTTACAGCACCCATGGTAGGAACCTTTTACCGGGCTTCCGC
This sequence comes from Desulforamulus ruminis DSM 2154, assembly GCF_000215085.1. Taxonomy (NCBI): domain Bacteria; kingdom Bacillati; phylum Bacillota; class Clostridia; order Eubacteriales; family Peptococcaceae; genus Desulforamulus; species Desulforamulus ruminis. The sequence goes on along the minus strand of NC_015589.1, from coordinate 3,144,668 downwards.
GCCGGATGCCGACCCCTTCGTGAATGTCGGCGACGTGGTGGAACCGGGCCGCACTCTTTGTATTATTGAGGCTATGAAATTAATGAACGAGATCGAGGCCGAAGCGGCCGGCGAAATTGTGGATATTCTGGTAGAAAACGGGCAGCCTGTGGAGTTTGGACAGACCCTGTTCCTGATTAAGAAGAAGTAGGGAGAGTACATGTTTAAAAAAATACTGATTGCTAACCGGGGTGAGATTGCTCTGAGGGTAATTCGGGCCTGTCAGGAGCTTAACATAAAAACCGTGATTGTTTATTCCGAAGCCGATCGGGACAGTCTCCCGGTTCGCCTGGCGGATGAAGCCTATTGCATCGGACCGGCCCCCTCGGCCAAAAGCTACTTAAATATCACCAATATCATCAGCGCCGCAGAGGTTTCCGGGGCGGAAGCCATTCACCCCGGCTATGGGTTCCTGGCGGAAAACGCCAACTTTGCGGAAATCTGTGAGGATTGCGGAATTACCTTTATCGGGCCCTCCACCCACGCCATTGAATTTATGGGCAACAAATCTCTGGCCCGAACCACCATGATTGAGTCCGGCATACCGGTGGTTCCCGGCTCCGAAGGCGCCATTCAAGAGGATGAAGAGGCGGTCAAGGTGGCCAAGGAAATTGGTTACCCGGTGTTGATTAAAGCCTCTGCCGGCGGCGGCGGGCGCGGGATGCGCGTGGCGCACAGTGAGGACGATTTGTTAAAGGCCCTGAGCACCGCCCGGGCCGAAGCCCTGGCTGCCTTTGGCAACGGGGATGTCTATCTGGAAAAATACGTGGAACAGCCCCGACATATTGAATTCCAAATCCTGGGAGACAAGGAAGGAAACATTGTCTATCTGGGGGAACGGGATTGCTCCGTGCAGCGCCGCAATCAAAAGGTGATTGAAGAGGCTCCTTCCACCGCCCTAACCCCTTCTCTGCGCCGTAAAATGGGAGAAATGGCGGTCAAGGCAGCCCGGGCGGTAGGTTATCACAATGCCGGCACCGTTGAATTCCTGCTGGATAAGCACAATAAATTTTATTTTATCGAAATGAACACCCGGATTCAGGTGGAACATCCGGTCACCGAGTTAATTACCGGCATTGACTTAGTCAAAGAGCAGCTCCGTATTGCCGCAGGGGAAGCCCTGGGGTACGGCCAGACGGAAATTCGTATTGACGGCTGGGCCATAGAATGCCGGATTAATGCGGAAGATCCGGATAAAAACTTTATGCCCCATCCCGGAACCATTGAAATTTACCATCCGCCCGGGGGGCCCGGTGTCCGGGTGGACAGCGCCGCCTTTACCGGTTATAAAATTCCTCCTTTTTATGACTCCATGATTGGCAAGTTAATCGTTTGGGGCAGGGATCGGGAGGAAGCCATCAAGCGCATGCAAAGGGCTTTGAATGAATTTGTCATTCAAGGTGTGCCCACTACCATTCCTTTTCACCATAAGGTTTTAAACAATGCCTTTTTCCGCCGGGGTGAAGTTTATACAAACTTTATTCAGCGGCGAATTCTTCCGGACCAGTAAGCAAGTTGCCGTAACTTACCAGGATATGTTATAATGCTAATGAATGTTGCTGGTAATGTTTGGAGGTGAAGCAGATGGATAACAAGCGGGATATTGTGGTTTCCAGCTCTCAGGAAGGTCTGGGAGGGATCCGTATTTCCGATGATGTGGTGGGCGTAATCGCCGGTATGGCCGCCACCGAAGTACCCGGTGTGGCCGGGATGAGCGGTGGATTGGGCGGCGGTATTGCCGAAATGCTGGGCCGCAAAAATCTATCCAAAGGGGTTAAAGTGGAAGTTGGGGAAAAAGAAGCAGCCATTGATTTGTTCGTGATTGTTGAATATGGCGTTCGTATCCCCGATGTGGCTTCACAAATTCAGGTCAATGTGAAACAGGCCATTGAAGGCATGACCGGCCTTTCGGTGGTAGAGGTCAATGTCCACGTGCAGGGAGTGACCTTTGGCACCACCGAAACTAAAGAAGATGAAAGTCTCCGCGTGAGATGATAGATGAATGAAAGGAATTACGGAACCATCTTACCGTTGGTTCCGCCTTTTATATTTTTTTAGTTCTGCCCTTGATAGATATATCTAAAGCTTTCTATAGTGGAGGGGGAATGTTGGCCTATGAGCCCCTTTGATCGTGGCCTGCTGGCGGTTTATTCTTTACTGATGACCCTTGTTTGCGCATTGATACTGGTTGCTGCTTCCGGCTGGTGGCAGCGTCCCCTGTATCTTCTCTGGCAGACCCCGTCCAACAGGGAAGACCAGGTCTACCTGCTGATCGTCATGGGCTTGCTATTCATTGCGGGATTGCGCCTCCTGTGGGTGGCCCTTACCCGTTCCCGGGACGGCAAAGCGGTGGTGCATGATTACATGCTGGGTCAGGTTCGTATTTCCTTAATGACCATCGAAAATCTGGTGAAAAAGGTGGTTTATCAGATCCACGGGGTTAAGGAGGTTACCCCCCGGGTTGTGCAAACCCGGGAAGGCATTGGCCTTTATATCCGTGCCGTAGTGGCTCCGGATATCAGTATTCCCGAAATCAGCCGGCAAATTCAACACCGGGTTCAGGAATATCTGGTGGAAACCACCGGGATTACCGTGAACGAAATTAAGATTATGGTGGACAATATTTCAACGACCCGCCCCCGGGTGGAATAGCCCGGTAAAAAGAGGGAGAAAGTATGCTGACGAAATTACTGGAAGATATCATAAAAAATCACCGGGGAAAGGCCATGGGAGTGGTTCTGGGACTGGTATTCGGCTGGTTCGCCATTAACTACGGGCTTTTTAAGGCGATCTTTGTGACCCTCTGTGTCTGCGCCGGTTATTTTGTAGGCAAAGGGGTGGACGAGAGCCTTGATTTCCGGAGGATTTTTTCAAGACTTTTTCGGGACCGTTGGTAGAATATCCGCCGGGATGCAACATAAACGGCCTGGCGGGTAAAACTAGACAGAAGAGAAATGAACTGAGGAGGTCCTAACTTGGGTAGAAGGCAATCCAGGGAAACTGCGCTGCAGGTATTATTTGCCATTGATGTGGGCAAAAACGAACCGGATTTTGCCCTGAGGAACACTGCAGAGGAGTTTGGGGCAGGTTCCCAGGAATTGGAGTTTGCGCGAGAATTAGTTAGGGGCACCCTGGAACACATAGATGAAATTGATCAAATGATCCGCAGGGTCAGCAAAGAATGGCAGTTAAACCGCATGGCCAGTGTAGACAGGAACATTATGCGGCTGGCCCTTTATGAAATGAATTTCCGGGAGGATATTCCGGCCAGCGTATCGGTTAACGAGGCCGTGGAATTGGCCAAGATTTTCGGGGGGCCGGATTCCGGCCGGTTTGTTAACGGCATACTGGGAAAAATTATCGAAGAAGAAAGCGATACCAAAGCGGAGGCAATTCTTCCGGAATTGCCAATGAATTAAATATTTTTCCTGCATGTAGGAGAGGAGGAAACAGGTTGTACAAGATTATGTCCAAAAGGACCTTGTCCCCGAATGTTCATGAATATGACATTCTGGCTCCCAGGGTTGCTAAAAAAGCCAAGGCGGGTCAGTTTATCATCCTGCGGGTGGATGAGGTGGGAGAGAGAATTCCTTTAACCATTGCAGATTTTGACGCTGAAAAGGGCACCATCACCATTGTTTTTGCTGAAGCCGGCCACTCCACCAGGAAACTGGCCCAATTGAATGCCGGTGACGCCGTTCAGGATTTTGTGGGGCCCCTTGGCGTTCCTTCCCACGTAGAAAAGTTTGGCACCGTGGTTATGGTGGCCGGCGGCGTCGGTGTGGCGCCCATTTACCCCATTGCCCGGGAAATGAAAAACGCCGGCAATAAAGTGGTTTGCATCATGGGAGCCCGCAACAAGGACCTCATCTTCTGGGAAGAGCGGATGAGAGAAGTATGCGACGAAGTGCTGTTGACTACCGACGATGGTTCCTATGTCCGCCAGGGTTTTGTGACGGATGTGTTAAAAGAGTATATACAAAACGAAGGAAATCCCCAATTGGTGGTGGCCATCGGCCCCCTGCCCATGATGCGGGCTATCGCCGAGTTAACCAGGGAATATGAAATTAAAACCATGGTCAGTTTAAACTCCATTATGGTGGATGGTACGGGCATGTGCGGCGCCTGTCGGGTGACTGTGGGCGGCGAGACTAAATTTGTTTGTGTTGACGGTCCGGAGTTTGACGGCCATAAAGTGGACTTTGCCGAGCAGTTGATGCGTTCCCGTAAATACAAACCCGAAGAACAGCAGGCCTTTACCCGTGGTAGCTGTGGCTGCGGTGGAGGAGGTAAATGCCATGGCTAAACAAATTATCCCTAAAAAACATCCCATGCCCCATCAGGACCCCCAGGTCCGGGCCAAAAATTTCAGTGAAGTAGCTCTGGGCTATAGCGAGGAAGTGGCCATGGCCGAGGCAGGACGCTGCTTAAGCTGTAAGAAACCCTTTTGCCGGCAGGGCTGTCCCGTTGGTGTGGATATTCCGCAATTTATTGCCCTGGTCAAGGAAGGAAAATTTGACGAAGCGGCCAAGGTCATTAAACGGACCAATGCCCTGCCCGCGGTATGCGGGCGGGTTTGCCCCCAGGAACACCAGTGCGAAAAATTTTGTATTGTGGGCAAAAAGAATGAGCCGGTGGCCATCGGTCGTTTGGAACGCTTTGTGGGCGATTATGTCATGCACAAGGACGAGCCGGTGGAACAGGCTGAACCCACCGGATATAAAGTAGCCATTGTGGGTTCCGGCCCGGCGGGCCTGGCCTGTGCCGCGGATCTGGCCCGCCTGGGACACGATGTGACCATGTTTGAGGCCCTGCATACTCCCGGCGGCGTATTGATGTACGGGATTCCTCAATTCCGGCTGCCCAAAGAAATTGTGCAGAAGGAAATTGCCAACCTTAAAAAAATGGGCGTTAAGATTGAAACCAACGCCATCATCGGTCAAATTGCCTCCCTGGATGAACTGCTGAAGGAAGAAGGCTTTGACGCCGCCTTTCTGGGCACCGGCGCAGGGACCCCTTACTTTATGAACCTGCCCGGTGAAAATTACAATGGCGTTTATTCGGCCAACGAGTTTCTGACCCGGTCCAACTTAATGCGCGCCTACTGCTTCCCGGAATGCGACACCCCCATTAAAGTAGGCAAGAAGGTTGCGGTCCTGGGCGGCGGCAACGTGGCCATGGATGCCGCCAGAACCGCCCTGCGTCTGGGCGCCGAGGATGTCTATATTGTTTACCGCCGTTCCAGGGACGAGCTGCCTGCCCGTCTGGAGGAAGTGGAGCACGCCGAAGAAGAAGGCATTCAGTTTATGTTCCTAACCAATCCCACCAAGTATTTAGGCAACGAGGAGGGCTGGTTAACCGGCTTGGAATGCATCAAAATGGAACTGGGCGAACCCGATGCTTCCGGACGCCGGAAGCCGGTGCCCATCCCCGGTTCGGAGTTTGTGCTGCCCCTGGATGTGGTCATTGTAGCCATCGGACAGGGTCCCAACCCCCTGTTAACCAAGACCACGCCGGACTTGGAAACCAACAAACGGGGCAATATCGTGGCGGATGAAACCGGAAAAACCTCCAAAGAAGGGGTTTACGCCGGCGGCGACGTGGTAACCGGGGCCGCTACCGTCATCAAGGCCATGGGGGCCGGTCGTGTTGCGGCTGAGAATATTCACCAATATTTAATGGCCAAAGGGCCTAAAAAATTGTAATATAATAGGAAAGCATAAAAGTGTACCGTCTCCTCCAGAACCGAAGGGGCGGTACACTTTGACTTACGGGTCCTGGGAATGGACCGGACAAAGACCACCGGGCTGTAAAGACGAAAACAAAGATACAAAAGGTCATGCGCCAAAACAAAGGAGAAAAACCAATAGAACGCGGATTTTTTACCTTGCTTTATATAATACCAATGAGGGAAGTCGTGAAGAATGAATTTAAAATAAAAAATGAAAATTCTTTATTAAGCTTTATCCGTTTTCAGTTTGAAAACTTCTCAATATTGGATGAATTGCATTTGAAATCCGCGTTCTATTCTTAGGGGCTTGGAAAGGAAATGGGACATGCGTATACTTTCCGTTTCGGAATTGACCCAATACATAAAAGAAAAGTTTGCCAGGGACCCTCTTTTGGCCAACGTATGGGTAAAGGGGGAAATATCAAACTTTAAACTCCATACTTCCGGGCACATTTACCTGACCCTGAAAGACCGGGATTCCTGTTTAAAAACCGTGATGTTCCGCTCCAGAGCCAGAAACCTGGTTTTTCGCCCGGAAAACGGCATGTCGGTGATTATTCGGGGCTATCTTTCCGTCTATGAACGGGACGGCAGTTACCAGCTTTATGCCGAGGAGATGGAACCCGAGGGGATCGGAGCCCTTTACATTGCTTTTGAACAGATGAAACAAAAGCTGGCCGCCCAGGGGCTATTTGCAGCGGAGCGAAAGCGCCCTCTACCCCGCATTCCCGGAACCGTTGGGATTGTGACCTCTCCTACGGGAGCGGCCCTGCAGGATATGCTGAAGATTCTTCGCCGCCGCTGGCCGGGGCTGCAAGTGATTGTTGCACCGGTGTTGGTTCAGGGACAAGGTGCGCCGCCGGATATTTGCCGGGCCATGGAGCAGTTGAACCGCCTGCCGGACGTGGATGTGCTTATCATGGGCCGTGGCGGCGGTTCTCTGGAGGAACTATGGGCCTTTAACACCGAAGAAGTGGCCTGGGCCATTGCCGGTTCAAGGATTCCCGTCATTTCTGCCGTAGGGCATGAAACGGACTATACCATTGCCGACATGGTGGCGGATTTAAGGGCGCCAACCCCTTCCGCCGCGGCGGAGATGGTGGTGCCCGACCATGGGGACATGACGCGCTATCTATCCGCCATAAAGCAGCAGATGGAAAAGGGCCTGTTGAATCTTGTGGAACGTAAGCGGCAGCGGCTGGCCCTGGCGGCCAATCAGCAAACCTTACAGCGTCCCTACTTAATTACCGGCAACCGGCAGCAGGCGCTGGATGCACTCACTTCCAGCCTGGAGCGGGGGACAAAACTAAGCCTGGCGGATAAATCCGCCGCCCTGTCTCATTTGGCGGGCAAATTGCAAGTATTAAGCCCCTTAGCCACCCTGGCCCGGGGTTACAGCATCTGCAGCACGCCCGAGGGAAAGGTCGTCACGGACGCCGGATCCCTGACCATCGGGCAACGGGTGCAAGTACGGCTAAATTCAGGCTGTGCGGATTGCTCGGTGGAGGAAGTACATCAATAACACATGACAGCATTATTTTGCAGGATAGGAGAGACCCATGACTCAAATACTGGATGGCAAGAAAGTTGCCGATATTCTCCGGGAAGAACTTAAAAATGAACTGCTTCAGTTGCAGGAAAGAGGAATTAACCCCAAGCTGGCGGTGCTCATTGTAGGCACTGATCCGGCTTCCCTGGCTTATGCTAAATTTTTAAATAAAGTTAGCAGCAAGGCCGGAGTGATCTTTGAACAGCATGACCTGCCGGAAAGCGCCTGTGAATTGGATGTAAAGCTTAAAATTGAAGAACTAAACAGTGATCCTCTGGTGCACGGAATTTTAATGATGATGCCCCTGCCCAAGCACATCAATAAACAGCGGGTGATGGAAGCGGTTTCGCCTTTAAAGGATGTGGACGGCCTGCATCCCTTTAACCGGGGACATCTAATCAGCGGCGGCGTCTGCCTGCAGCCGGCCACCCCCTTAAGCTGTCTGGAAATCATGAAAAGATCCGGAATTACCCTGGCGGGCAAACACATGGTCATTGTGGGCAGAGGTGAGACCGTAGGAAAACCCCTGGTTTTTATGGCCCTGGCGGAAAACGCCACGGTGTCCGTCTGCCACACCGGCACCCGCAACTTAGCGGACTTTACCCGGCAAGGGGATATTGTTGTTTCCGCCGTGGGTAAGCCCGGCTTGATTGCCGCCGGCATGATTAAACCCGGAGCGGTTGTGGTGGACGCAGGAATTTGTGAAGTGGACGGACAAATCATGGGTGATGTGGACTTTGCCAACCTAAAGGAAGTGGCCGGAGCCATTACTCCTGTACCGGGAGGCGTAGGCAGCCTGACCACCGTTTTAATGCTGAAGAACCTGGTAAAGGGCATTCAATTGCAGGAACAGGCCAGGAAATGGGAGGAAGCAGAGGTTTCATGTTAAATTATCTGCAGTGGACCGTAAAGGAATTGTTTGACCGGACCGCTTCGGCAGAGCCGGAACCGGGAGGCGGAGGCGTCTGCGCCATGACCGGCGGCCTTGCTTGCGGGCTGCTGGCCATGGTGGCCCGGATTACCAGCGGTAAAGAAAAGTACCGGGATGTAGAGGTGGAAATTCAGGAAATCCTCGGGGCCATAGAAGGGCAACGGGAAAAATTGCAGGATCTGGCCCGGCAGGATATGGAGGCCTTTCAGCAGTTTATGGCGGCCCTGGCTATGCCCAGGGAGACGGAAGAACAAAAGGCGGCAAGGGAGAAAAGCAAGCAGCAGGCGGCCCTTTTATCCGCCGGGGTGCCCTTGGACATTGCGGCAGCCTGTGTGGAGAATCTTGAACTGGCCGCCCGGCTGGCTTCCCTGGGCAGCAAGCTGGCCATCAGCGATGTGGGCGTAGGGACGCACCTGCTGGAAGCTTCTTTAAAAGGGGCCTTAGTGATGGTTGAGGCCAATTTGCCCTACCTTCAAGACCGGCAGGTGGTCTACCATCTGGCTGCGGAAAAAGAGAGACTGGCCCTGCGGGGAGAAGAGCTTTGCAGAAACGTCCTGGAAACCGTGAAAACAAGAATGAAATGATAATGGGGGTTAAACATGGGTTCGCAAGAAATGACCTTTGAAGAGGCATTAACCCGCCTGGAAGAAGTGGTCAGGGAAATGGAAAACAGCCAACTGCCCCTGGACCAGGCGCTGGAACTCTTTGCCGAAGGAATAAACCTTTCTAAATACTGCAACCATTGTTTGGCCGCAGCGGAGCAAAAGATCAGCGTCTTACTGGCCGATGGCAGTGTAAGCGAGGAGCCTGCAACTTTACCGGGAGGAAAAGGCAAGTGAATATAAAAGAGGAATTAAAAAGAAGAGCCCGGCTGGTGGATGAGGCCCTGGAGAAGTATCTGCCCCCGGATCATGAGCATCCGGCGGTGATTCACGAGGCCATGCGCTACAGTGTCTTTGCCGGCGGCAAACGATTAAGACCCATCCTGGTGCTGGCCGCTGCAGAGGCGGTGGGGGACGAGGCCGGTGCCGCCTCTGCCATGCCGGTGGCCTGCGCCCTGGAACTGATTCATACTTATTCCTTGGTGCACGATGATCTGCCGGCCATGGATAATGATGATTTCCGCCGGGGGAGGCCCACCAACCACAAGGTATATGGAGAAGCCATGGCGATTTTGGCCGGCGACGCCCTTTTAACCACCGCCTTTGAGCTAATGGGTCAAAGTGCCGGGAAATTTTCCCCGCAAGCGGTGAACCGGGTGGTTGTGGAAATCGCTCAGGCTGCGGGTTCCCAGGGATTAATCGGCGGACAGGTGGTGGACACCCTGTCGGAAAACAAAAAAGTGGAGGCTTCGGTGCTGGAGTACATCCACCGCCACAAAACGGGCGCCCTTTTTAGGGCGGCTATCCGATCGGGCGCCATTTTAAACGGGGCCTCGGAAGAACAGCTTCAGGCGTTAACCGTTTATGCGGAACAAATGGGTTTAGCCTTTCAAATTAAAGACGATTTACTGGATATTGAAGGCGAGCAAGAAAAAATCGGCAAACCTGTTGGCAGCGATGTCAAAAATCAAAAAGCCACCTATCCGGCCCTGTATGGGATGGAAAAGGCCAGGAAAATGGCCGGCTTGGCTGCTGAGGAAGCGGTGGCTGCTCTTAAAATTTTTGGCCCCAAAGGGGAATTTTTACGTTCCATCATGCATTTTATCATCAATAGAGATCATTAAAACGAAGCCAGAGCCATCGCCGGTTTGAGAAGGAGACATAGAACCGCAAAAATCGCCTGCCATTCAGTGGCTGGGTCTAGGATAGTTAGTTAAGCTGTTTGAGACTTGAACATGAACATGTTATAATGCATAACGTGTAAAAAATTCCTAAATAATAAGTGATACAGTATTCTAGTCAGCATTCACTTTCTGAAGGCGGGCCTAAAAATCCGTTAAGGGCACAACGATGAAGTTCCTGGCGCTGGCTTTCGACGCCCAGTTGGGGGCTGGTACTGGGAGTTAAGGGGAAAGGGCAACCTGCAATGGCATGTGGGCATTGACCCCGTCCCCGTGGAGACCCAAGTATGTGGAGCGTTGGAGACGACAAACTACGGCTTGGTTGTGAACCTGCATGTGGTAGGAAGCTGCGTGCAGTGTAGCCTGACTTGAAGTGGCACCGGTGGATTCCTCTGGTACGATCACAGAATACGGGCCCGTAATTTGTGATTGTGGGATGAAACCCTTGCTGCAAAAGAGTCTAAGAAAGATGGATGCTGTCGGGGAAAACTCCTAGGCTGTTCGGCTGCCGCCGGGGCAGGCCAGGGATTAAAGTGTGGACTAAGTGGTAATCTAGCCCTGAGCGCGGTGACGCCTCAGATACGGTTTAATGGGAAACCGCCGGTTTGGCGACATCCGGTACCGTTATGGGAAAACCTGCTGGACCTAAGCCACAACATTTACCTGGTCTGCTGTCACTTATTCAAATTTCATACATAGATTCGTTATGAGGAGAATTTTTTTGGGCAACCATAAATCCAATCTTTCCAAAAAATATTTGATTTTTGTGTTTTTTGGTTCCTTCATTTTAGCGGTACTCTTTTCCGTCGCCTCTGAAGCCCTCACAAGAATTGTAAATAGCGTACTTATATCCTTTATAGGATTATTAACCATTATACTCATCGGTATACTTGCCGATATCATCGGAACGGCAGTTACCGCAGCCCAGGAGGCACCTTTTCACGCCAAAGCCGCCAAACGTGTAAGCGGGGCTAAAGAAGGTGTTTTTTTGTTACGCAACGCCGATAAAGTGGCCAATATTACCAATGATGTCATTGGGGATATTGTGAACACCGTCAGTGGTGCTTTAGGGATCTCCATTGTGGTTAAAATTATAATGAACAATCCAGGGGTGGATGCCGCGGTGGCCAACATTTTAATCACCGCCTTCATTGCTTCCATTACGGTTTCAGGAAAAGCTTTGGGAAAAACAGTAGCTTTGGAACGGTGCAATGATGTAATATTTTTTGTAGGTAGAATTTTAGCCTACTGGGAAAAACTGACTGGCCGTAGTGTGGGTAAGAAAAGCCGGGCCAGATCATAAAGAGGGTGTACGAGCTTGACGTCGATATTGAAAACCATCTATAGTCCCCAGGATTTGCAAAATTTAAAAATTCCGCAGTTACAAATCCTGGCGCAGGAAATCCGGGAAAAAATTGTGGAAACGGTGGCGGTGACCGGGGGGCACCTGGCTCCCAATCTGGGGGTGGTGGAACTAACCCTGGCTCTGCACAGAGTTTTCAACACTTCTGTTGACCGGATCATCTGGGATGTGGGTCATCAGAGCTATGTTCACAAATTGCTTACCGGCCGGCAGTCCCAGTTTGGCACCCTGCGCCAGTACGGAGGAATCAGTGGGTTTCCCCGGCCCGATGAGAGCGTTCATGACGCTTTTGGCACCGGCCACAGCAGCACCTCCATTTCCGCGGCCCTGGGGATGGCCCTGGCCAGAGATTTAAAAGGTGAAGAATACTCCGTGGTGGCGGTGATCGGGGACGGCTCCATGACCGGGGGCATGGCCTTTGAGGCGTTAAATCATGCCGGGCACCTGCAGAAGAATTTAATTGTGGTGCTAAATGATAATGAAATGTCCATTGCACCCAACGTGGGAGCCCTGTCCGGTTATTTAAGCCGCCTCCGCACCGACCCCAAGTACTATCGCAGCAAGGATGAAATCGCCGACCTTTTACACAAAATCCCTCACGGCGCTAAACTATTGAAAGTGGTGGACCGGTTAAAGGATGGTTTGAAATATTTGGTTGTCCCGGGAATGTTCTTTGAGGAATTGGGTTTTACTTATTTGGGACCGGTGGACGGACATGACCTCAAGGCGGTCATGACCCTGCTGCAGCAGGCCAAATCGGCCAATGGGCCGGTGTTGGTCCATGTGCTGACTCAAAAGGGCAGGGGATATAAACCGGCGGAAAGCAATCCGGATCGCTTCCATGGAGTGGGACCTTTTGACGTGGAAACCGGCAACATTAAAAAGGCGGAAGGCGGGCCGCCCAGCTATACGGAGGTTTTTGGCAAAACCCTGGTAAAACTGGCCCGGGACAATGAAAAAATTGTCGGCATTACTGCCGCCATGCCCGGCGGTACCGGTTTAAACCTGTTTGCCAAAGAATACCCTGCCCGGTATTTTGATGTGGGGATTGCCGAACAGCATGCCATTACCATGGCCGCGGGCCTGGCGGCAAGCGGTTACAGACCGGTAACCGCCATCTATTCCACCTTTATGCAGCGGGCCTACGATCAGGTGCTCCATGATGTCTGCCTGCAGAACCTGCCGGTAACCTTTGCCTTAGACCGGGCGGGGCTGGTTGGTGACGACGGGCCTACGCACCACGGGGTATTCGATCTTTCCTTTTTAAGAAACATACCCAATCTGGTTATTGTGGCGCCTAAGGATGAAAATGAACTGCAGCACGCTTTGCATACCGCCATTCTGCACCCGGGGCCCATGGCTGTGCGTTATCCCCGGGGAGCCGGTACAGGGATTGAACTGGACCGGGAATTAAAAGCCCTGCCCCTGGGTAAGGGAGAGGTCTTGCGGAAAGGCGAAGACGTACTGCTGCTGGCGGTGGGCAACCTGGTAGAAGAAGCCCTGAAGGCTGCGGATGCGCTGGCAGCCGAAGGGGTACGGGCGGCGGTGGTCAATCCCCGCTTTATCAAGCCCCTAGACCGGGAATTGATTTTGACTTATGCCCGGTTAACCCGGAATGTTGTTACCATTGAAGAACATGTATTAATGGGCGGTTTTGGCAGCGCCGTCCTGGAGTTGCTTGAATCGGCCGGCCTTGCCGACTGTAAGGTAAAACGGCTGGGAATTCCCGACAGTTTCGTGGAGCATGGCAAACCCGGTATTTTAAAAGCAAATCTGGGCTTAAACGCAGAAGAAATTGTCAAAACCGTACTCAACCGGAGTTCCGGTGTTAAAAAAGAGTTTAAATTTAAAGCTCTTCGGCGGTAAAAGGATCCTCAACAGGCCGGGCAGTATGGATGAACCGTGCTGCCCGCGTCTATTTATGGACCGAGCGGATTTTCTATGGAAAGTTTCTGGAGGACGAAACCTTGGCCATAACCAAAGAACGTTTGGATGTATATCTGGTGAATAACAACTTTTTTAGCAGCCGGGAAAAGGCCCGGGCCGCCGTGATGGCGGGACTGGTTTTTCTTGACGGGCAGAGGGTGGACAAACCCGGCCACCCGGTTAAACCCGGAACCAAGATTGAGATACAGGGAAATCCCCTGCCTTACGTAAGCCGGGGAGGGCTGAAACTGGAGAAGGCCCTTCAAGCCTTTCAAATCAATCTGCAAGACCGGGTGGTGTTGGATATTGGCGCTTCCACCGGCGGATTTACCGATTGCGCGCTGCAAAACGGAGCGAAACGGGTGTATGCCGTGGACGTTGGCTACGGACAGTTGGCCTGGAAGCTTCGTTCCGATCCCCGGGTGGTTTCCTTGGAACGCACCAACATTCGCTATTTAGAACCGGAAGCATTGGAAGAAAGACCGGATTTTGTCACAGTGGATGTTTCCTTTATTTCCCTGGCCCTGGTTCTGCCCCGGGTGGCCATGCTTACCCTTCCGGTGACCGAGGGCATCGCTCTCATCAAGCCGCAATTTGAAGCAGGCAAGGAAAGAGTGGGCAAGAAGGGGGTTGTCCGGGAACCGGAGGTACACCGGGACGTCATTGAAAAGGTGATTGGCGTGGTAGACCATCTGGGGTGGCAGGTGGGGGGACTGGATTTTTCACCGGTGCGGGGACCCGAAGGAAATATTGAATACCTTCTTTATTTCCTAAAAGGCCATTCTCCCCAAGAACTTATAACGGATTGTGATGAGGTGGTAGCCAGAGCGCACCGGGAGCTTAGCTAGAGGGTATTCCTTTGTGGTCCGGCCTTGGGGGTGTTCCTTAAGGGGATTCCTATTGGATCCTGTAGCTGCGTAGAAGTATTTCTTATGGGTTCCAAGCAAATGCCTGAGAAACATACTTAATACTAATAACAGGACCCTAGAGAAAAACATATTAGGCCAGCAACAGGACCTCAAAGAAAATCAGCATGAGGCTAGTCCAAGCGAGGTGATTTTTTGTTCCCGGGGGATCTTTTTGTACTGGGCATACTCATTGGTGGGTTTTTGCTCTATAATATGATTAAATTGTTTCAATCTGCCGCCTCTCGGCGCCGGGTATTGAAAGCCGGTAAGGCGGAACTGGCCGCCCGAAAATTCCTTTCCTCAGAAGGGTACAAAATTCTTTCTGTCCAGGAACGGGTGCCGGTGGTCACCAAGATCAATGGTAAATCTCACAAAAGTCACATTCAAGCCGATCTGATAGTCCAAAAGGGCAAAGAGGTCTTTGTGGTGGATGTGAAAACCGGTCAGGTGGCGCAACAGCCGAATTCCCCGGAAATCCGCAGACAGCTCCTGGAATATTATCTGGTTTATCAAACGGACGGGGTACTGGTTCTGGATATGGATCAAAAGAAGCTTTACCGGATGGAATTCCAAGTGGCTCATCCATCCCCTAAGAGCGTAAAATTTGTTCCTTATTTTGCAAGCTTTTTGGCAGGAGTTATCTTTGTCCTAATGATGTTTAAAGGAGGCTACCTTCGTTGAACACCATCGGTCTGGTGGTCAACAGCAATAAAGGCAACATTGCAGGAATTTTGATGGATCTTATTGCTTGGCTAAAAAATCAAAAAATTAATGTATTACTTAATTTAGAAACCGCTGCCTTGCTGGGATGCCCCGGCGAAGGAATGGCCACCCGGGAGTTAGCCCAAATGTGCGACTGTATTATGGTTTGGGGTGGAGATGGCACATTGCTGAATTGTGCCCGGCAAACGGCCTCATCCGGAACGCCCATATTTGGGGTGAATCTCGGCAGGCTGGGATTCTTAACGGAGATTGATATGCCGGATCTTACGGAGAAAATGCAGGCTTTAATTGCCGGACAATATACCGTTGAAGAAAGAATGATGCTGGAAGCCGTGGTTATGCGGGAGGGGCAAAGGGTTGACTGCTCCATAGGTCTAAACGATGCGGTGGTAGCCAAAGGTTCCTTTTCCAGAATGGTGCGCTTAAATATCCGGGTCAACGAGGAATTGGTGGGCGGTTTTGCCGCCGACGGGGTGATCGTGGCCAGTCCCACCGGTTCAACGGCCTACTCCTTATCGGCGGGAGGGCCGATCATTTCACCGGATGTGCACGTCTTGTTGATCACGCCCATTTGCCCTCACTCCCTGTCCAATCGTCCCATTGTCATTTCTCCGGACAGTGAAGTGGAAATAGAAGTGCTGCCTTGTGTGGGGGACGTCCGGTTAACCATGGACGGGCAGTACGGCTTCTCCCTGCAAAACCATGACCGTGTCTTAATTAAAAAGGCTCCGGTAAAAGCAAGGTTTGTTAAAATTAAAAAGACCAGTTTTTATTCGGTGTTGAGAGAAAAATTGAAGGAGTGGCAGCGTGGCATCGATTAACTGGTTTGCGGCGGCTAAACTGGGGCATTACTTTATTGAAGAAGTATTGAGACCCGGGGATGCGGCGCTGGACGGTACCATGGGCAATGGCCATGATACCCTGGCGCTGGCGCGGTTAGTGGGCCCCGGGGGCAAAGTCACGGCCTTTGATATCCAAAGTCAGGCTTTGGAAAACACCCAAACCAGGCTGAATGCCGCAGGGGTTTGGGATGATCGGATCCGTCTGGTGCTGGATGGACACCAGCATATTAAAAAATACGTTACCTCTCCCATCCGGGCCGCTATTTTTAATTTAGGTTATCTTCCGGGGGGAGACCACGGGATGATTACCCGTACAGAGACAACCCTGCAGGCCTTGGAGCAGGCCCTGGACCTGCTGGTTCCCGGAGGACGCCTGGTAGTGGTTGTCTACCCGGGCCATTGCGGCGGGGACCAGGAAAAAGAAGCGGTGGAACAAAAGATGTCCGGGCTGGCGGCACAACAATTTCGGGTTATTAAGGTGAATTTGCTCAACCGGCCTGCCACAGCGCCGGGGGTAATCATGATAGAAAAGGCGGTGGCGAAGCGTGAAGGCACAGCGCCAGAATAAAATTCTGGAACTGGTTCGTGACAGAAGAGTTGAAACCCAGGAGGAACTTGCTGCGGCTCTCCGGTCCGAGGGGTTTGAGGTGACTCAGGCCACGGTATCCCGGGATATCAAGGAATTAAGCCTAATCAAGATTCCCGGGGAAAACAATACCTCTTATTATGCTTCCCCGGATCAACCGGTCATGCGACGGGGAAACGACGACCGGCTTAAAAGGCTGATTCGACGATCCCTCAGTGACATTAACTCCAGTGAAAACCTAATCATTATTAAAACACCTCCCGGGGAAGCTCAGGGTATGGCGTCCGCCATTGACCACACCCATTGGCCGGAAATTATCGGCACGGTGGCAGGGGACGATACCATTTTAATTATTATTAAGCCCAAGGAAGCCACCCCGGGCATTGTACAGCGGTTCCAGGACTTAGCAAGGGGGTAGATGCTGTGCTCCAGTCACTGTATATCAGGAACTTTGCCCTGCTGGATGATGTGGAGGTTCATTTCTCTTCGGGTCTAAACATTGTCACCGGTGAGACCGGAGCCGGCAAATCCATGCTCATTGATGCCCTGCAGGTAGCCTTAGGCAGCCGGGCTTCGGCGGATTTTATCCGCTCGGGACGGGAAAAAGCCACCATTCAGGCCGCCTTTGACCTTTCCGGGCTGCCCTGGATGACAACCCGTATGGAGGAGCTTGGCTTAGATCTCGATGAAGACCAGCTTCTGATGCTTTCCCGGGATATCAGCCAAAACGGAAAAAATCACTGCCGGGTAAACGGGCGGCTGGTCAGCCTCAGTGTATACCGTGAAGTGGGTTCAGGGCTTGTGGATATGCTGGGCCAGCATGAGCAGCAGACACTGTTGAATCAGGATCGCCATCGTGGGCTGCTGGACCGGCTGGGTGGCCAGGAACTCCTGGGTCAGGCTCAGGAGGTCAAGGAGATTTATACCCGGTGGCGGGAGGCTTCCCGTGAACTAAAGGAACTGCAGGGGAATGCCAGGGAAATGGCCCGGCGTTTGGATATGCTGCAGTTCCAGGTAGCGGAAATTGAAAAGGCGGAATTGATGGAGGAAGAGGAAGAGGAGCTGTTAAACGAAAGGCTCCTCCTGGTCAATGCCGAAAAGATTTCGCGCCTGGCCGGCGAGGCTTATGAATCCCTTTATGGCGGGGAAGCAGGGGATACTCCGGCAGTGGAGTCGGTAGGGAAGGCCATTGCCCTGCTCCGGGAACTGCAGGCCCTTGATCCAAAGCTGGAGGGATTGCTGGGAAACCTGGAAACCGCCCTTTACCAGATTGAAGATGCCTCCAGGGAGATCTCCTCCTACCGGGAGCAGGCCGAATACAACCCGGAAAGACTGGATCAAATCGAGCACCGTCTTTCGTTAATCAAACAATTAAAATACAAGTATGGTTCCTGTATCCGGGAAATCCTGGATTTTAAAGAAAGCGCCGGGGCGGAAATTGAGCGGCTGTCCGGTCATAAGGAAAGAACCGGCGATTTAAAAGCAGTCATAGAGTCCCTGGAGCAGGAATGGCGGCAGGCGGCGTCCCGGCTGACCAAGCTTCGCAGGAAAGCCGCCCAACAGTTGGCGGAGAACGTGGGCAGAGAACTGAAGCATTTAGAGATGGGCGGAGTGGAGTTCAAGGTAGGCATCACCGAAATGGCAGATTTGTCCCTGCACGGCGGGGAAGAAATTGAATTCCTCATTGCTCCCAACCGCGGAGAGCCTTTCCGGGCGTTGCAAAAGATTGCTTCCGGCGGCGAACTGTCCAGGATGATGCTGGCTTTAAAAGTGCTTTTAGCCGGGGTGGACGAAGTTCCCACGTTGATTTTTGATGAAGTGGATACCGGTGTGGGCGGGAAAGCCTTACAGGCCATTGGCGAAAAGTTAGCCCAGATTGCCCGGGGACGCCAGGTTATCTGCGTAACCCATGCGCCCCAGGTAGCCTGTTTTGCCGATAATCATTATTTAATCCGTAAAGAGATTGTGAACGGTCATACGCAAACCTTTGTGGAAGCTCTGGAACAAGAGCAGCGGGTGGAAGAATTGGCCCGCATGCTGGCTGGACGGGAAATTACCGAGGTTGTCAAAAACCATGCGCAACAAATGTTAAATATCTCGGCCAATTTTAAAAAATAAATTTTTTATTTTTTAGAACAGGACATCGCGGCTTTAAGCTGCTATGTCCTGTTTTTTTGTTTTTTCAGTCAAAAGTTTTAGGAAGAAAAAACAAAACTTACATAGGACACTTGAGGGCGCAAAAACTCTATTTTGGGCAATTTAAGGCAGAAATAGCATGAGTAAAAGCAAATAAATAAGCGAATCTTAAGATTACGACGGATAGATTTAAAAATATCGCTTTTTCTCATTCTTTTAAAAATGATAAAGGAGGTGCTTGATTCATCAAGTTTTTATAAAACAAAAGGAGGGGCTGTAATTGGACTACCGGAAACACAAGACGCCGGCATTGTTTGCGGCGATATTGTTCTTGGGCCTCTGTTTTCAGCTCCCGTTTCAAACACTGGTAAATATGCCGGCTCACCAACGTGTGGTGGTGGGTCAACCTTTAAATTTAAATTTTAGTGTTCCCAAAGCGCTGGCACAAAATTTTCAATTTAATATAGAAGGGCTGAAACCACCCTCTTTTCACCTGGGGCAAACAGCGCCGGTAGCGTCCACTCCCGGTGAACTGGAAGTTCAGGTAAAATTATTCGGGTTCATTCCCCTTAGAAACATGGTACTTAGTGTCGTTCCGGAAATTAGAGTTATTCCGGGAGGTCAGGCCATTGGGATTATGCTGGAGTCCGAGGGTGTCATGGTGGTAGGACGATCAGCCATATTCGATGAAAAGGGTATTGAACATAATCCGGCCAAGGAAGCGGGTGTGCAATTAGGCGATACCCTGCTTAAAGTGGATGGACAAAAGGTAGAGAATGAAATGCAGGTGCGTAATCTTATCAACAAAATTGGCGGTACCGGTAAACCCATTCCCATGGAATTTAAAGATAAAGTCAAAGGACAAATCTATAAAGTAAATATCAAGCCCATATTTTGTTCAGAGACCAAACGCTACCGGGTGGGACTTTTTGTCCGGGACAGCACTGCCGGAGTAGGCACCATGACCTTTTTCCATCCGGAAAGTAAGTCCTATGGCGCTTTGGGCCATGTCATCAGTGATATTGATACCGGGCAGCCCATTGATCTGGCCAAAGGAAAAATTGTGGGCGCTTCGATCCAGGGAATACGCATGGGCAAAAGAGGCCATCCCGGTGAAAAAATCGGTATGTTTATGGGTCAAAGCGACATCTCCGGCATTATTACCAGAAATACCAATTGCGGAATTTTTGGCAAAGTGGCAGAAATCCCCCAAAATCTTTACTCTAAAGAAAGTATTCCGGTGGCCTTAGCTCAAGAGGTAGCCGAGGGTCCTGCGGAAATTTATACAGTACTACAGGGGGGCAAAATAGAAAAATTTACCATTGAAATCCTTCAGGTCAATTCTCAGGCCAAGGCGGACGGCAAAGGAATTGTTCTCAAAATAACCGATTCCCGTCTTTTGGCGAAAACCGGAGGGATTATTCAGGGGATGTCCGGAAGCCCCATTATTCAAAAAGGCAAGCTGGTGGGAGCCGTTACCCACGTGTTTGTCAATGACCCGCAACGGGGCTATGGTGTTCTGGCGGAATGGATGTTATACGATTCCGGGGTGCTAAATAAACATGTTGGTGAAAGAAAAATGCAAGAATTTGACGCTAGAGCAAACATAGCCTGTTAAAATAAACAAGAATTAAGATAATTGTTGAATTTATGCTTATTTTATTTATTTTAACCTGATTACTAATTTTTTCCGTTTTTGGAGGAGGACTTTACACCCCGCCTGTCGAATGTATAGACGCATAAAGTAGAATCCCAAAAAATGGAACAAAAAAGAAAAAGAGAAAAGTAGGAGGCGGGGTCTTGAAAATGATTAGAAAGGCTATTAAGGTATTAATTGCAGATGATAACAGAGAATTCTGTGAGTTGTTGAAAGAATTTATTAATCAACAGGAGGATTTCATGTTGGCCGGCATTGCCAACAATGGCTTAGAAGCCTTGGAAATTATCCAGCAACAAGCTCCCGATGTAGTGGTTCTTGATATCATCATGCCGCATTTGGACGGAATCGGCGTATTGGAAAAGATTTCATCCGGCGTGGTTAATCATAAGCCAAAGGTGATTATGTTGACTGCTTTTGGTCAGGAAAGTATTACACAAAGAGCGGTGGAACTAGGCGCCGATTATTATATTCTTAAACCCTTTGATTTTTCCGTATTGGCAACACGCATCCGGCAGTTGGCGGAGGGGGTTGCCGTAACGCAATACATTTCTACCAGCAAACCCAGGAATCTCGATGTGGCCGTCACCAACATTATTCACGAGATGGGCGTACCCGCTCATATTAAAGGTTATCATTACCTGAGGGAAGCCATTTTATCTGTGATTAATGAAGTCAATCTTTTGGGAGCTGTAACCAAGGAACTTTATCCTCTCATTGCCCAGAAATACCAAACCACACCCAGTCGTGTGGAAAGAGCCATTCGGCACGCCATTGAACTGGCCTGGGACAGAGGAAACATTGAAATGATGACTAAATTTTTCGGTTACACCATTAATCTGGAACGGGGCAAACCTACGAATAGTGAATTTATCGCCATGGTTGCCGATAAATTGCGCATTGAGGCTAAGGTAAGCTAAATTAATTTTTACGTAAACACCCTTATATTGGTACCAATATAAGGGTGTCTTTTATTTATTCGTTTCATTATTCTTTTCCAATTTTAAAAGCATTTTTCTAATATCCTCAATTTTATTTTCTACCTCATGAAGATCCCTGTGAATATCATCAATTTCTTGCTCAGCTTTGAAGTTAATGGCAAAATCAATAACCGCTTCGTGTTTATCCCTGGCTGATTGACGATTTTGGCTCATTAAAATGATCGGTGCTTGAAAAGAAGCAACAAATGAAAGAATTAGGTTCAGGAGAATAAACGGCGGGTCATCAAAATGTGTGGTGAAACTAAGCATGTTCCAAGTCATCCATACAATTAAAAAAACAGCAAAAAAGAGAATAAAGCCCCAGCTACCACCAAAAGCAGCAATTTTATCGGCTAAACGATCAGACCATTTGGTTTGAGTTTGGTATTCACTATTAATATGCTTAATAATTTGATTCTCATAATTATCTACAATGTGTTCAATTCTTTGGTTAATTTTCTGAAAATTGATGTCCCGGGTATGTTTACCTTTAGAAAACATTCTATTTCTCCTCCGATGATATATGGGTTTCTAATAGTCTCCGATTATTAGTTTAATATATTCACAAAAGGCCTTTATGGTTTCTTGCCGGGGAGAAAGATATGGCCTTAAACCGAGGGATTAAGCCGTGAAAAATAATTCCTGTTTATTTCGACAGGAATTATTTTTTGTACCTATAAACCTAGCAAATTTAACAGCCATATGTTTGTTCATCCTATAAATTGTTGATTCTACTATAAAGGTAATATTTAAAATAAATAGAATAAATACACTAAATTATATCAGAAACAAAAATATAGAACATTACTTAAAAAATACTTTAAAGTCGGGGGGGTTTCATGTTTAAGTTGGTGTCTGGGGAAAGCGTAAGGAATACAAACACGGTAATTAGTAACCTTAAAGCGAAAACTAATTTTACTTCAGCCCTGTTAAATTTTGCCTTAGCCCATTCGGAATTGTCGGCTTTTAGAACCAATCTTATTTTACAGGGGGTAGTGCAAAAGGCCGGTGATGTTGCGGCAACCAGTCAGGAGACCGCCGCAACCAGCCAGCAGGTATCGGCATCCATCCAGGAGATTAATGCCAGGACCACGGAGATTAAGGCGGATTCCCTGGATAACGTAAGCAAACTAAATGAACTGTCAGTTCAAAAGGAAGATCTAACCAATACTTTGGATTCAATGGTTAAAGACGCCACAGAATTAAAGGAACAAATTAACAAAATTAATTTTATCAATGATAATGTATCCGACATTGCCGAGATGACCAATCTTCTGGCCTTAAATGCCGCCATAGAAGCTGCCAGGGCCGGGGAAAACGGCAGGGGTTTTTCGGTAGTTGCCGACGAAGTTAGGAAACTGGCCGGTCAAACCCAGGAAGCGGTTAAAAAAGTAAAATTTATTTCCGAAGAAATGAATCAGAAAGCCGTTACCACGGAGAAATCGGTACTGGCAGTATCGAAAATATTTAATCAATATCTTGCCGACTCAAACTGGGTGGCCCAAAAAATGACCAAAAGCATGAATGAAATTGAACAATCGGCCAATGCCGTTGACCAAATCTCAACAGCCATGAATCAGCAGGCCGTGGCCACCGAAAATTTAGCTAGAATTTCCAACACACTGGTTAACATTATAGATTTTGGAGATGCCATTACTCAGGATATTCATCATTTACAAAATACCCTGCGTACGCACTTTAATCAGTTGGAAGAAGACCAGTGCATTCTTAGCATACTGGCCGGACGTTTAAATGATCATGCTAATTTTATAAGAAAGTCTTTAATGGCCGCAGGGAAAGGAGAGAAATTAACAAGCCATAAAGAATGTGCCTTTGGTCAATGGTATCATGCCAGCTACTATCAATATAAAGATATACGGGAATTTATAGAGATTGATGATCCGCATAAACGGGTTCACGACGCGGCTCAGGCTTTATCCAATGATTGTACCATTGAAAACGCGGAACAGGTTGTGAAAGCATCCGCAGAAATATTGGAGAAGTTCATTTTATTAGGGTCTAAAATTGCTTAATCATTCCATCAAAAAGCAGGAGTGTCTCAGAACACTCCTTTTCTTTTTGATGGAATTTAAAAGGAATTTAATAAAATAACTAGAAATTATATGCAATTTATATATTGAATTTAACTATAATGCTCAATTAAATAATCTAGGAGGTGGTATTTTGGATTCTTTAAGTTTTCCCTTGATGACCCATTTGGTACCAACAGCCATTCTTATGCTCATCGGTGTGATCCTGCTGCTGTCGCTGGTACTGCTGCTGTTGTGGAATTCTACCATTCCACAGATTTTTGGATTAAAGGAAATAACTTTTTGGCAGAGTCTAAGGTTATTAATCATTGCCTGGATCCTATTTGGCCACTTTGGCCACTAAAAGACCCGGATACTTTCTTGGGGGTGTTGGATTGAATGATATGAAAAGCAAGGTGTCTGTGGGGGTGGGTATTCTTTGCGGGCTGTACGTCATCCTTTCCAAAGGGGGAGTTTGGGCCAGACTGACGAATACCTTTGAATTATTTACTATGATTAACCTTATTATTTTTTTGCTTTATGCTATAGGAGCAATGCTTGCCTGGCAACTCACCAAAAAGAAAGAGGATTTGTTTTTTAAGTGGCTTGCCGCCGCTCTGCTGCTTATGGTGGCATTGATGGGGGAAAATATGCTGTTTAGGTTATTTGTAAATCACGATCCCTTTGCAGAAGGGAAAAACCTTCTGCTATATATGCAAAGGGCCAACACGATGGTTGTGCATCTAGGCAATCTTTTGGCGATGATGCTGATGGTTTTTGCTGTGTTTAATTACCAGGGATAAAGTAAACTTTCTTACGGTGTTTAAGCCTGCCGTTATTTTCTTTATGATACTGGCCTTTACGCTGGGTACCATTGTTCCTATGGTCCTGTTTGCCCGGGAGCCCCATTTATTGACTGCGAATTCGATTCTGTCCTATATGTTTCTTCTTGAGTTGTTAATAATGGCTTGGCTTTATTACTATGGCTTACGGACCTCGATTATAAAATATAGACTTTTTCCCGGTCCTTTGTTTCAATGGGTCGGTGGATTTTTCCTGATTAGTTTAGCAGCCATAATCATAAATATCCTTGTAATTGTTCCGCCTCAGAACGGAGCAACAAATTGGTTATTCTACGTTTTTTACTTCTTTAACTTTTTGGAACCCGTACTGCTGATTATCGCCCTTGCCTTCATAAAGAATTTACAGGTAAATGGTGCGGTTGCCTGGTAATTAACCATAAAGAAACATTAGAGGCTGCCTTTAAAGGCAGCCTTCAGTTGTAAATCATGCTGTTTTTAGTTGGGTCTCCGGCTGGTGATTTGAAAAAGTTTGCCGAAAATATTGCCTCCCCTTCTTACCACCGACAGGTTTGTGTTGGGAGAATAACGGGAGAACAGGGGAGTATAATGAGTATCGCTGTTCTTAATATGAGAAAGCAGGTTAACCATACCCGGAGGAAGCGTAAATTGATTGGTGGTTTCTTTGTTCATAAAAATCCTCCTTCTCTATAACGTTTATAACTACATGATAAATTAATTAGTAATAAATTTAAATGTAATTTATGTGGTTATTGAGTAACTAAAAGGTAATTTTCATTTGGCTAATGATAATAATTTTTTTAATTAGCACCATCAGGAAGGAAATTATAAGAAAACAGCCAATCCTTAAGGGCAATATATACCATTTTTTTATTAGCCCCTAAAGAATGAAAAGGACAGCGTATTTTGAGCTAAAGAGTGTTTGGAAATAAAAAAGGGAATCAAATCCATTTAACTTTAAATTATTTAGAAAAATTTACCTAAAATGAAAAATAATAACATTGAATATCGGTGGGTATACTTGACTTAACGTATTTATAACATTAGAATGAAGTTGGTAAGGTGGTGATACAGGGCATGAATATGAAGGCTATCGCCAGGGTTGATAAAAGAACAAAGGATTTAGCGAAAAGGATTCATCCTCATGAAATTGCTGTGATCTGTCATGCGGATTTAGATAAAGTGGCTGCGGATTCACTGATTGCAGCAAAGGTGAAGCTGGTTGTGAACGCCGTTTCTTCCTTGAGCGATGATTATCCCAATCTTGGGCCCATTACCCTTCTGGAAGCAGGCATTCCGGTTCTTGATGCCGTTGGACAAGACATCATGGAAAAAGTGGTTGAGGAAGACGAACTGGAGATACGGGATAATCTTGTTTTACATAAGGGCCAGGTAATTGGTGCAGGGGTCTGGCTGGATCTGCGACAAGTGAAAGAGCATATGGAAAAATCCCGGAGCCGTATGGACCGGGTCTTGTCGCGTTTTATTCATAATACACTGGATTATGCCCGCAATGAGGTTGATTTTGTTTGTGGCGGCCTAAAAATGCCTGACGTGTCCACCATATTTAAAGGCAAACATACGTTAATTGTTGTACGTGGACATAATTATAAACAGGACTTAATGGCCATTAAGTCTTATATTGATGAGGTGCATCCGGTATTGATCGGGGTTGACGGAGGAGCCGACGCTCTTTTGGAGTTTGGCTACACACCCCATATGATTATTGGAGATATGGATAGTATTACCGATAAGGCCCTGTGCAGCGGCGCTGAATTGGTGGTCCATGCCTATCCGGATGGCCGGGCGCCGGGAATGGAAAGAATCGAGTCTTTGGGATTGCAAGCTAAAATTTTTCCCGCCCCGGGAACCAGTGAAGACATTGCCATGATGCTGGCTTATGAAAAGGATACCGAGCTGATCGTGGCGGTTGGCGCTCACTCTAATATGCTGGACTTTTTGGAAAAGGGCCGCAAAGGGATGGCCAGCACTTTTCTGGTTCGTTTAAAGGTAGGCGGTGTCCTGGTGGACGCCAAGGGAGTAAGTCAACTCTATAAAAACCGTGTTAAAATGAAATATGTGGGGCAAATATTGCTGGCCGGATTGGTTCCGCTGGTGGTGGTAATTGCCACAGCCCCCCCCACCCGGGAACTGTTTAAGTTATTCATTTTAAATGTTCGATTTTTCTTGGGAATTTAGGAGGGAATATCTTTGATCGTTGATTACCGCTACCATATTGCTTCCCTGGTGGCCGTATTTTTGGCCCTTGGTATTGGTATTGTGGTTGGTAGCGCCGTATTGGGCAACGAGGCCATTGCAGAGCGCCAAAAACAAATGGCGGACAAGCTTGAAATCCAACTGGAAGATTTGCGCCAAAAGAATGAAGCGGTTCAGGCCCGGGCCAATAGCCTGGAAATTGATAATAACATCCAGAAACAGTTTGAAAAACAAGTGCTGCCGCCCCTGGTTGCCGGCAAGCTGGCCGGTAAAAGACTGGCCATTGTGGAGGCCAATGGTTACGGCTTCCGGGATGATTTGGTCAATACCCTATCCATGGCCGGGGCAACGGTTCAGTCGGTCACCACCATTTTGGACGGTTTTGACCTGACAGGGCGCAAGGACCGGTTAATCGGTGATTTAGGACTTGAAAATACCAATGATAACGATATGGTAAAGCATCTTGCCACTGAAACCGCCCGGGGCATCTTAACCGGTGAGAAACAGGTATTGCTGAATACACTGGCTCAGGCGGAGCTGTTGAAATTATCCGGAGATTATGGTGTGCCGGTGGACGGAATTATATTCATCGGCGGCAGCCAGGATCAGGCCCTGGTTAAAACAGAACTGGTTGACTATCCCATGATGGATTATTTCTTACAGCAAAAACTGCCCATCTATGGCGTTGAGGAAACGGACGTATCCTTTTCTTATATGAAAGATTATCAGAAGAAGAGGGTTAGTACCGTTGATAACGTAGAGACTGTTCCGGGGCAGTTGGCCCTGGTCATGTGTATCGCCGGGAAACCGGGACATTACGGGGTAAAATCCACTGCCAAAGAGCTGATGCCGCCCCTTGATCAGACAGGAGGTGGGGGCGCTGGCCAAGGCAATCAGGGTGTCGGCGGTAATTCCGGCGTACAATGAAGCGGCACGTATCGGGGATACGGTGAGGGGAGTACGGTCCATTGCAGAAGTGGACGAGATTATTGTGGTGGATGACGCCTCCTCCGACGGAACGGCGGATTTGGCCAGGGAGGCCGGAGCCCGGGTTATCACCCTGCCTCACAACGTGGGCAAGGGCGGGGCTTTAAATATTGGCATCCGGGAAGCCGCCGGAGAGGTAGTGGTTCTCCTGGACGGGGACCTGGGTTTGAGTTCCAGCGAAGCCAGGGGTTTAATTATGCCTGTTTTGGAAAATACTGCAGATATGACCATCGCCCGGTTTCCCAGGGCCAAGAAAAAGGGCGGCTTTGGTTTGGTTCGCAACCTGGCTTGTTGTGGCATTCATTATTTTGCAGGCTTGGAGAGCCAAGCGCCCCTTTCCGGCCAGCGGGCCATGAACCGGGCGGTGCTGGCCAAAGTTGTGCCCTTTGCTTCCGGCTACGGGGTGGAAGTGGCCCTGACCATCAAGGTTGCCCGGGCGGGGTTCCGAGTTTTAGAGGTTCCCACCCAGATGACCCATGCGGAGACCGGCAGGGATTTAAAGGGCTTTATGCACCGGGGAAAACAGTTTGTGCATGTGGCCCGGGTGCTGACGGGATGCTTTTTTCAATACGGCCTTTCCAGAAAAGGCGTAAATTAATTTGAAACAAGTTGACATAACTAATTTAAAGCTCATGAAGAAGGAATAACGGTTAATCAACACGAGGTGTTTTCATGTTCCAGAAACTTAGCTGGATCCCCCTGGTTGTACCCGCCGTGGTAGCCTTTGGGTTGACCAGGTTGGCCCTGAACGGTGTAATGAACATCATCACCGGGGCAGGTTTTGTAAGGCCTAACTTTCGGGGAGACCACATTCCTGTAGGAGTGGGGCTTTTATTTTTCTTAGGGGCGCTTCTTCCCGGCGGCATGTTGATTTTCTGGCAGCCCGGCCTATATGCCGTAAATGGTTTGATCTACCTGCTGGCCTTGGGAGCCATGACCCTGCTGGGTTTGGTGGATGATGTATTTGGTTCCCGGGCGGACAGCGGGTTAAAGGGACATTTGAAAAAGCTGTTCCGGGGAGAAGTGACCACCGGTGGGTTGAAACTGTTGGCCGGAGGGCTCATGGCCCTGGTCATCTCTGCCGCCATCAGCAGGAGCTGGCAGGAATTGGCAGTGAATACCCTGGTCATCGGTCTTTCGGTGAATGCCATCAATCTGCTGGACCTGCGGCCCGGAAGGGCCGGTAAAGGCTACCTGCTGGCGTTGGTTCTGCTGCTGGTTACCCATTGGCCGGACCGAAATCTGGCCTGGGGCATGATTACGGCCGGAGCCCTGCTGGCCTATTTGCCCACGGACCTCCGGGCCGGAGCCATGATGGGGGATACCGGTTCCAATGCCTTGGGGGCGACCCTGGGCATTATGACCGTGTTGATATTGGAGGGACCGGTTAAAATAGGCTACTTGGTCTTTTTAGTTGTATTCCACTTGTTTACGGAAAAATTTAGTCTGACCAAAATTATTGAAAGAAACAGGCTGTTAAATTATCTGGACCAGTTGGGCCGAAGCTAACCAAGGCTTCCCCGGCTGGTTAATTTTTTTAGCCTGTCAGAGGGAGGTTTTTTGAATTTTTAGACGAATGTTTTATAAGTTAAGCTTATGGAGGCAAGGATGAAAGTTAACATAAAACCAGTAACAATTTTTACAGCCAATCTGGGCAGCGGCAAAACCGAGATTTCCATTAACTTCTCCCGTATGCTGCAGCAAAGGGGAGAAAAGGTTTCCCTGGTGGATCTGGATATTATTAATCCTTATTTCCGTACCCGTCTGGCCAAAGATAATCTGGCCAGCCAGGGATTAAAAGTGGTTTGCCCGCCGGGGCATCTGGTCAACGCCGATGTTCCGGCCCTTACCCCGGCCATCCGCGGGGCCATGCAGTCCCGGGAAGGATATTGTGTTTGTGATGTAGGCGGCGATGAAGTGGGTGCCATTGCGCTGGGGATGTTTAAGCCCTACCTGCCGGAGGAACGTTATGATTTATGGTTTGTGGTAAACACCTGCCGTCCCTTTACCAGGGATTTTGAGGGTGTGGTTAAAATGATGCAGGGAATTGAAAAAAACTCCCGTCTAAAAGTTACAGGGTTGATCAGTAATACCAACCTGGGCAGGCAGACGGATACGTCGGTCATGCTGGAGGGTTACCACCGGGTTGCCGCCATCGGGGATCGCCTGGGTCTGCCGGTGGTCTTTTTAGCTTCCCGCCGGGACCTGGCTCCTGAGATGGAGATCCTGCTGCCCGGTGTGCCGGTGCTGCCCCTGGATTTTTACATGAAGACCCCCTGGGAGGAAGCATTCAGTGCAGATTAGCTCGGACGGCCAAGGGCAGTCCGGTTAGTTACAGACTAATCAACGAAGGAGGGGAATAAATCTTGGCCACTGTAACATTCCGGGAGGAACGGTGTAAGGGCTGCGAGTTGTGCATCACGGTTTGTCCCGAAAAAATTATTATCCTGGCAGAGCATTACAATGCCATGGGTTTTCACCCGGCTACCGTGGTGGAGATGGGCCGGTGCAAAGGCTGCGCCATGTGTGCCCGGATGTGTCCCGATGTAATCATTGAGGTGGAGAAGGAGGAGAAACAGGCTTGAGCAAGGTGCTGATGAAGGGAAACGAAGCCATTGGCGAAGGCGCCATACGGGCCGGCTGCCGCCACTTCTTTGGTTATCCCATTACCCCCCAAAGTGAACTGCCCCATTATCTGGCCAAACGCATGCCGGAAGTGGGAGGCGTCTTTTTACAGGCGGAAAGTGAAACTTCCTCTATTAATATGGTTTATGGCGCTGCCGGAGCGGGTTTCCGCACCATGACCTCCTCCTCCAGCCCGGGCATTAGCTTGATGCAGGAAGGAATATCTTATCTGGTGGGGGCGGAACTCCCCTGTGTGATTGTGAATGTCATGCGCGGCGGCCCCGGGCTGGGCAACATTGCTCCGGCTCAATCGGATTATTTTCAGTCGGTCAAAGGCGGCGGTCACGGTGATTACCGCCTAATTGTTCTGGCTCCCGCTTCGGTTCAGGAAATTATAGACCTGATGGGATTGTCCTTTGGACTGGCCGATCAATACCGGACACCGGTCATGGTAGTGGGAGACGGTATTTTGGGCCAAATGATGGAACCGGTGGAACTGGACGAGGAGGTCACATTACCGGAAATTCCGGCCAAGCCTTGGGCAGCCGGAGGCTTAAAGGGAAGAACCGCCCCCAATATCATTAATTCCTTGTATATTGTTCCGGAAGCCTGCGAGGACTTAAATAAAAAATTGTTTGCCAAATATGAAACCATAACCCAACGGGAAACCCGCTGGGAAGAATACCGGCTGGAGGATGCCGAAATCGTCCTGACCGGTTTTGGTACGGCGGCCCGCATTGCCAAATCCGTGGTGGATAAGGCCCGGGCTGAAGGCATTAAAGCCGGATTGATTCGTCCCATTACCCTGTGGCCCTTCCCGTCCGAAGTTTATGCCAAGGCCGCTGAACAGGCCGGACAATTCCTTTGCGTGGAAATGAGCATGGGGCAGATGGTTGAAGATGTAAAACTGGCCGTAAACGGCAGGAAACCGGTTGGTTTCTATGGCCGCAGCGGCGGTATGGTGCCTTTGGCCAAGGATGTTTTTGCGGAAGTGAAAAAATTAATGGCAGGGGGTGCACAGTAATGGCCAAGGTTGTTTGCAAGAGGCCCCAGGCCCTGACCGATAAGCAATTCCACTACTGTCCCGGCTGTACCCACGGCATCATCCACCGCTTGGTGGCGGAAGTGATTGATGAAATGGCCATCGGGGACCATACCGTGGGGGTTTGCCCGGTGGGCTGCTCGGTGTTTGCCTATGATTATTTTAATGTGGACATGTTCCAGGCCTCCCATGGACGTGCGCCGGCGGTGGCCACAGGGGTCAAGCGCTGTCTGCCGGACCGGATGGTATTTACCTATCAGGGGGACGGCGATCTGGCTTCCATTGGTACGGCGGAAATTGTTCACGCCGCAGCCCGGGGCGAAAAGATTTCCACCATTTTTGTCAACAATGCCGTGTACGGCATGACCGGGGGGCAGATGGCTCCCACCACCCTGCCGGGTCAAAAGACCACCACCACCCCCCAGGGCCGGGAGAAGGAACGGAACGGGCTGCCGGTGCGCATTTGTGAAATGCTTTCCACCCTGGACGGTGCAGCCTACGTGGCCCGGGTCTCGGTCCATGACCCCAAACACATTCTGCAGGCCAAAAAGGCCATCCGCAAGGCCTTTGAGATTCAGCAGGCCGGACTGGGCTTTACTTTGATTGAAGTCCTTTCCACCTGCCCCACCAACTGGGGGCTCTCGCCAAAGGAATCCATCCAGTGGCTGGCTGAAAACATGATCCCGTACTACCCCCTTGGGGTGTACAAGGAACCGGCGGAGGTGAAATAGATGCTGCAGGAGATTTTAATTGCGGGTTTTGGCGGTCAGGGGGTCCTGTCCACCGGACAATTACTGGCTTATGCCGGGATGCTGGAAGGGAAGCAGGTAGCCTGGATTCCTTCCTACGGACCGGAAATGAGAGGCGGTACCGCCAACTGCGGGATCACCATTTCCGATGAACCCATCAGTTCCCCTTTGGTGACGGAACCCACCACGCTGATTATCATGAACCGCCCCTCCCTGGATAAATTTGAAAATACCGTGGTTCCGGGGGGCTTGATTCTGGTCAATTCCTCCCTGGTGGAGCAAAAGGTAAAGCGCACCGATGTAAAGGTGATGGAAATACCGGCCAACCGCATTGCGGAAGAATTGGGCAACGGCAAAGTAGCCAACAATGTGATTCTGGGCGTGCTCATTGAACTGACCAAGATTGTATCCATCGAAGCGGTGGTGGAATCGTTGAAAAAAGTACTTCCTTCCCGGCATCACCGCCTGATTCCGGTGAACCAACTGGCTCTGGAAAAAGGGGCT
Source organism: Desulforamulus ruminis DSM 2154 (assembly GCF_000215085.1). NCBI lineage: Bacteria > Bacillati > Bacillota > Clostridia > Eubacteriales > Peptococcaceae > Desulforamulus > Desulforamulus ruminis. The sequence continues at coordinate 3,112,539 of NC_015589.1, read as the reverse complement.
CAGCTAGCCAAAACAGCCAATTTATAGTAAAATATCTTTTAACAGCCGGTGGTATAATTTACAATGTGCCACCGGCATAAATTTATACGGACTTCAATCCATAAGATTTTAATTTGCATTCTGGAGGTGAGCTTTTTTGGTTGATTCCGAAAGGTTAATTGGCGAGTTTATGGAACTGGTCCAGGTGGACAGCGAATCCGGAGCGGAACGGCAAATGGCCGATTTGCTGAAAGAAAAACTGACTCAACTGGGCCTTGAGGTGTTTGAAGATGGCGCCGGCGCCGTAGAGGTGGGCCGGGGAACCGGCAATCTGATTGCCAATCTGCCCGGGAACGGGGGGAAGGGACCGGTTTTTCTAATGTGCGCCCACATGGATACCGTGAAACCCGGCAAAGGGGTCAAGCCCCGTCGTGAAAAGGGGAAGATCCTTTCAGCCGGCGACACCATCCTGGGTTCCGATGATAAGGCCGGCGTGGCCGCCATTCTGGAAAGTCTGCGGGTGATTAAAGAGCAAAACATAGCTCACGGGGGCTTGCAGGTGGTTTTCACCGTGGGGGAAGAAATTGGCTTGGTGGGAGCTAAAAATTTAGACTATGGACGAATTATCGCTAAGGCCGGTTTTGTCCTGGACAGCGGCGGTCCTCCGGGGGAAATTATTATTAAAGCGCCAACCCAGTTTTCCTTTAAAGCAGCCATCAAGGGGAAAGCCGCCCATGCGGGCATTGCCCCGGAAGAAGGCATTAACGCCATTGTGGTGGCTGCCCACGCCATTGCCGCCATGCAGGTGGGGCGGATTGACAATGAAACCACCTCCAACATCGGACTCATTTCCGGCGGCAGAGCCACTAATATTGTGCCGGAGCTGGTTACCCTGGAGGGCGAAACCCGCAGCATCAGCCCGGAAAAAGCCAAGGCCCAGTTGGATCACATGCTGGAGGCCATTCAGGGAGCGGTGGAGCAATTCGGCGCCCAAGTGGATCTGAAGGTAGCCAAGGAGTATGACCCAATTAACCTGGCTCCGGATTCCTGGCCGGTGCGGACGGCGGTTCAGGCCTGCCGGAACCTGGGATTGGAGCCGGTGCTGGGGCAAACCGGAGGCGGCAGTGACGCCAATGTTTTTAACGGCCGGGGCATTGATTGTGCCAATTTGGGCATCGGCATGGAAAAGGTTCATACCACCGAGGAATTTATTGCGGAAGAAAATCTGGTGGCCAATGCAAAACTAATGGTAGAGATCATCCGGGTGGCCCAGGAAGCGGGGTAGGTTTGCATGGAAAGTATCGGGTTTAACGGTACGATGGTGGCCCAGTTGTTTAATTTGTTGTTCCTGCTCTTGATCATTGTGGGTGTGGCCATGCTCATCCGGGCGGCTTTCTTGCAAAGACCCGCCCGGATGGCGGAAGACCTGCGGGAGATCAAGCAGCGCCTGGCGGAGCTGGAAAGAAAGCTGGACGGAAAGGGCTAGCCGGGCGAAAGTACTCTGCTGCCTTGCAGTGCGGTAGTAGAGAAAAGATTAAAATAAGGCGGTGTCTGTATGGACTTTGCAGCAAGAGGATTCTTTGGCCTGCTGGGCTTTGTCTGGCTGCTGGTCGGACTGGCGGCTGTGGTGGGTGTGATACGGATGTCTTATTTTACCCTGCCGGCCATCCTGGAAGAAATGAAAGTGATCCGTAAAAAACTGGGGGATTTGGAAGAGCGGAACAGAACCGTTTAGGCAGGCAGGAAACAGGCAATAATGGACGGTGCTATGGTTGTTGACTTCATTGGTTATTGGAGGTCTTCTTTTTGATTCGTGTTCGCAAGGCGGTGGTGACGGAAATCGCCTCCACCCGGCCCGGTATTTCTGAAATTTTGGTTGAACTGGAAGGCGAGATTCAGCGGGCCGTTAGTTACGACGCCGTAACCGGCCCGGTGAAGGTCGGAGACCCGGTGATTCTAAACACCACGGCGGTTTATAAAAGGTTGGGCACCGGCGGTGCCCATTTTGTCATGGCCAATCTCTCCAATACCCGGCTGGATGTGGATCAGGCCGGTCATATTATGAAAATGCGTTACAGCCCCTGTCAGGTGAAAACCCTGGCGGTGGAAGAGCCGGAAAGTCCCCATTATGAGGTGATGCAGCGGACCCACCGGCTGGACGGCGCACCGGTGATTATCGGCACCCTGCACAGCATGCTGGCCCCGGCGGCAGCCATCTTGAGAAAACTGGGACAGGGACGTCTCCGGGTGGCTTACCTGATGACCGACGGAGCCGCCCTGCCCCTGGCTTTGTCCAAGCTGGTTTTTGAACTAAAGGAAAAGGGATTGCTGCAGGCAACCGTGACCTGCGGTCACGCCTTCGGGGGAGACTATGAGGCCATCAATGTATATACCGGTCTGCTGGCCTGCAAGGCGGTGGCCAGGGCGGATGTCGTCATTGCCGCCATGGGGCCGGGTATTGTGGGCAGCGGCTCCCGCTACGGCTTTACCGGGGTGGAGCAGGGAGAAATCATTAATGCCGTCAATATCCTGGGAGGCCGGCCGGTGGCCATTCCCCGGGTTAGTTTTGCCGATGCCCGGGAAAGGCACAAGGGTATCAGCCATCACACCCGCACCGCCCTGGGGAGCATTGCCTTATCCAAAGCCACCGTAGCTCTGCCTCGGCTGGAGCCGGAAAAGATGGAACTGGTACTGCGGCAGTTGGAAGAATCGGGCATCAGCCGCAAGCACGATGTGGCTGTTGTCGGGGCGGAGCCGGTTCTGGACGCCTTGGAAGAATACCGGGTGAAGGTTACCACCATGGGCAGGGGTGTGCAACAGGACCGGGAATTTTTCCTGGCCGCCGGTGCTGCCGGAGTCTATGTAGCACAGGATCTGACCAAAAACTGTCCGTAAATCAGTCGGGTTCGTGCAGAACTCCGGGATTTAAGCAATGAAGCTGAATAAATTCCTGCACCGTATGGTATTGTCCGGCGTATTCCCGGATCAGTTTACATAAATCTTTCACCTGACAGAGGAAATAGACTCGATCTTGATAAATGTAGACCTGTGTCATGGGTTTGTCCTCCTTCCGTTATGGGACAGTATATGAAGGAGGGGACCTTTTTTATGCTCTCTGATAAAAAATGGAAGGAGTTTGCAATGACAAGGCTTGTGACCCTTACAGCCAATGCCAGTGGAGCCGCCCAGGCGGCCCGGGCGGGCATGGTGGTGGTGGTGGTGGATGTGATTGATATGTCCACCACCCTGGAAGCAGCCCTGGATGCCGGGGCGCTGGCCGTGTTCGGGGCCAGTCCGGACGCCGCGTCCCCTCCGGTGGCCCTGGACCCGGAGGCCGTGGGCAGAAAAGCCGCGGAAACCGCTTTGGCAGCCGGCAGCAGTGTGGTGCTGGTGACCGAACCCCGAGTGGGTACGGATCAGGAGAGAGCGGCCAATGCTTCCCGTTTTCTTGCCGGCGTTCAGGCCGGGGGAGCGGAAGTAACCGCCATCCTTCCCAATTTAGGTGCCGAAACGACCAAGTTATGCGATTTGCAGGGCCGGGTAGTGGTGGCTGTCACCGCCACCGGAGGGGTGGCCTACGATGCGGCCCTGACCGCCGGAGCCCCGGCAGTGGTCACCGGAACGGTGGCCAGGACCATGCGGAAAAGGGGCTCCGCACCGGCCAAAGCCGCTGCCCGCAGGGCGGTGGAAGAAGCGGTGAAACGGGACGCCGGCATTTGTGTGGTAGCCTCCACCGCCAATTCCCTGGAGGATCTGCTGGCTGCGGAATATATTTTAAAGTGTATTGTTGAAGAAGGCTTTTTAGCTTACGGAAAATAGACTAAAGAATAATAGAACACGGATTATACGGATTTTCGCGGATTCATACGGATTAATAATTTATTTTAAAATCCGCGTAAGTCCGTATAATCCGTGAATCCGTGTTCTATTAATTAGTTGGTTGGTTTTGTTATTGCCTCGGATTTTTAATATCTGGGGCGCTTTTTTTGCTCCAGGTGAAACGCCGCCACACCGGTTTCTTTCATGGCGTCGTTGTTTTCCTGCCAGCGTTTGCGAAGTCCCCGGAGATCTTTAAATTGCTCGGTACAGGGATATTCACCACACTGGAAACAAAAATCCACTTTCTTTTCCTTATGGCAGGTTTTGGCCAGGCAGGAAATAGGGCATTTTACCTGAGCGCTCCGACAGCCTCCGCAGGAGGGACCATCGGCAAAGAGACTTAATATTTCCCTAAAATGAGCGTAATGCTCAAAGGCCGGTTTTTCCGCAGCCTTTATTTGAGCCAGACGCCCGTAATTGCCAAGTAACTGCCGGAGTCTTTGGCTTAATTGTTTAATTTCTCCCCTTTCATGGTCTGCGCACCTGCTGCAGTCAAGACCGCAGGGAGCAAGGTCCTGTACCGCTTCCCGGTAGTCCATTTCGATTCCCCCCATCTTATCCTGAGGCAGTTTTCGCCATAATAAACAAAATTCCTCCAACACGGGTAGTACTATTTAACTTTTCTAACGGCATAAACATGTACAGGAGTCACCTGAAAGATGAACTTGACAGGAGGCGGGGGGTGACGGGTTGAAACAAGGGTGCAGCAAAATTTTTCGAGCATCCCTGCGTGAGGGTTGGCCCATGTATCTGCTGGCAACGGTGGCTCTTCTGGCAGGCTTGGCTTTTGGTGGTTGGGGTGCTCATCATCTGGATGGACAAAAGACGGTACAGCTTTCAGAATACCTGGAAATGTTTGTGAGTCAGGCTGGAAGTATATCCATTGACCGCCCCCTTGCGGTCAAAAATGCCATTACCAATAATCTTTTTTTTATCGGCATGGTTTACCTGTTGGGCCTAACGGTGGTGGGCGCTCCGGTAATTTTGGCGCTGCTGTTTGCCAGGGGCTTTTCCCTGGGTTTTACCCTGGGATTTTTAACCCGGCAGGGGAATGGTGAAGGCATTTTACTGGCCCTGACCTCGGTGCTGCCCCAGAATATTTTACTGCTTCCCGCCATATTTATGGCCTGTGTGGCAGCGCTGTCCTTTTCCTGGCTGTTAATCAAAAGATTTCACGATTCCAGAATGCCTGTTTGTCCGGGACTAATGGGCTATCACCTGCTGATTCTCATCGTGGCCTGTATCGCCGCTGCGGCCGGACTGGTGGAAGCCTTTGTAACCCCCCAGTTGATCAAGGCTGCGGCTGCCATCCTAGCAAAATAAAAGCAAACAATGTAAACAAAAGAAAAAATTGTTTACATAAAAAATTTGCTGTGGGGCATAATAGAAATAAGAAAAGGGCAAGCTAATATTTTTTAAAAATCCAGGAGGGAAAAACATGTCTAAAGAACTGGTGCAGCAAGAGATTTACCCCGTGGATTTAATGAAAATAACGGCCTCCACAGGATTGGTTCCCAAAGAGCTGCAAGGTTATGTTAAACCGGCCCTGCAGGAATTCAGAGATGAGATGGCTGCGGAATTAGGCCTGCCTGAGTATGCGTCTATGGATAAGGGCGAACTGCCCAGCCGCATGAATGGGAATGTAGGGGGCGGCATGACCAAAAAAATGGTGGCCTTTGCCGAAGCGGTTTTAGCCTGGAACTATAAAAACCGTCTTCTTTTAAAGGGCGAATAAAAAAATGGCTCGCGCCGGAGATGGCGAGGGCCATTTTTTACTACTTAAACCAGTAAATAACTTCCAGAAATAAAGCGGTCAGTCCGGCAGCCATTAAGGGACCGATGGGGATACCGCCGAGAAAAACAATGCCGATAATGGAACCTAAGACCATGCCGAAAATCAATTGAGGGTCCAGCTTTAAAAGTTTTAAGCCTTCACCGTTCATATGGGTAGCCAGAGCGCCCCCAATCATGGCCAAAATACCATGGGGAGACAAAGTCTTTTTTAACAAATCCAGATAGGCCATATTATCGTGAGCCAGTGGAACCAGCACAGACAGCATGAGAAAAATTAAGCCTACTTCCAGCCCCCGGCGGTCTAAAAGGGAAAAAAAGCGAAAGGTTTTGGTTAATTTAATAATGAGCAGAAGGCAGGCGGCTGTGGCAATTAAGGTAGAATCGGATACAAAACCGATGATCAGTAAAAACAATAAGGTAATGGTACCGCTGGTCAATGCACTGCGCCTCCTTCCAGACCCTTCTTCCAAAAATCCTATGCTAAATTAAGGAAATTTTATGCCAAAAAAATGGCCCCTGGCAGGGGGCGCATTTTTTCTTTATTTTTTCTCATTTAACTGAAGTAAATGGGTTTGAAAAGCTGTCATGTTGGCGTGCATGTTTTGAACCCCTCCACGGATACTCTCCATGGATCGCCTGGTTTCCAGAACAAAGTTCTTGGCATTTTCCAAATAAGATTCCAACTCTTTTTCAGTTCCTAACACCAATAAAACTAAAATTAAAAATAAGGTGAAGGGGCTTTGAGGATTTAAAAAGTTTAATTGGATCTTTTCCAATAGGCTCACCTCCTAGGTTCTTAATACCAAGATATGGTAGATAAACTTTTTTTGTGCGTACTTAACCCGGTCTTTGCTTGGTCTAAAAGGAAAGTTCCGGGCATAACCTTTTTTTAGCCCTGAGATGAAATCAACGGTGTGGGGGGAAGAAAATGTTTGTGGTCTTGATAACCCGGCTGAGGCAAAAAGTTTTAAAAGGTTTAAGGCTGGTTTTTGCCTTGGCGGTACTGGCTATTTTGGTTGTTCAGTTGGTGAACCTGGTAAAGTGTTCCGGGTTGTATGACCATGAAAAGGTTCCCAGCGGCAATCCCATGCGGGTGCAGGCCCCTGTGATCGAAGTTAGTGAAGACGATCGGCCGGGGTTATTGGATCGGGCAGTGGAACAGTTGGTAAAATATTATCGACATAAAACATGAGAAAGGGTTTTTACTTTAAAATCTTATTATGTTTTCTGACAGTAAAATAAAGGAAATCTATGGATATTTGTTGAAGTAGTCCAAAACTTTTGGACTACTTTAAATTTTTATGGCTTTTATAAGGGGGAGGATAATGGAACGTTGGTTGGAAGAGTTCATTCATTATCTGGCAGTTGAGAGGGGTTTAGCCCAAAATACCCTGGCCTCCTACCGAATAGATCTTAGCCAATATTTGTCGCATTTAAAAAAGCAAGGGGCCTCTTCTTTAAATCAAGCCGATCGCAACCAAATATTGTCCCACCTTTACAAATTGCAGAAGAGCGGCAAAGCTCCCGCTACCATCTCCCGTCACATTGCGGCGCTGAAGCATTTTTACCGCTTTCTGCTGGCGGAGGGGTTGATCTCCGAGGATCCCACGGCAACTCTGGAGGCTCCTAAGCTGGCGCAGCGTTTACCTAAGATCTTGTCCACTGCCGAGGTGGAAATCTTACTCAGCCAACCCCAACTGGCAGATCCCGCCGGCATGAGAGACAAAGCCATGCTGGAATTAATTTATGCTACCGGCATTCGTGTTTCGGAAATGGTGGCCTTAGATATTGAGCATATACAATTGGATATGGGATATATTCGCTGCTTTGGCAAAGGTTCTAAAGAGCGGATTATTCCCCTGGGGTCGGTGGCTGCCCATTATGTCCGGGAATACCTGGCCTGGGCAAGGGTCAGACTAACCAAAGGCAAGCTGGAGCACCAGGCCCTTTTTGTAAATGTCCAGGGTAAAAGGTTAACCCGCCAGGGCTTTTGGAAAATCACCAAAAAGTACGCCCGGGAAGGGAAGATTAATAAACCCATTACTCCCCACACCCTGCGTCATTCCTTTGCCACACACCTGCTGGAAAATGGTGCGGATTTGAGATCGGTTCAGGAAATGCTGGGGCATGCGGATATCTCCACCACCCAAATCTACACCCATCTAACCAAGATCCGTTTAAAAGAAGTCTATACCCAGTCCCACCCAAGAGCATAAAAATGACTGAATAACCAAGGGGTGAACCTATCTTGTTGGAGAAGAAAATAAAGCGCGTTACCGTTATTATTTTGGACAGCGTAGGCGTTGGCGAATTGCCCGATGCGGCGGATTACGGCGACACCGGAAGCAATACGCTGGCCAACGTGGCCAAGGCCGTAAAAGGGTTAAAGCTGCCCAATCTCGGACAGTTGGGTCTTGGCAACATCCTGGACGTCGAAGGAGTTCCTCCGGTGCCTCAGCCGCGGGCAGCCTACGGTAAAATGGCCGAGACTTCACCGGGCAAGGATACCACCACCGGCCACTGGGAAATGGCGGGGATCATTTTAGAGAAACCTTTCCGGACCTACCCTCAGGGATTTCCCCGGGAGTTGATTGAGGAGTTTGAAAAAAGAATCGGCCGGAAATCCCTGGGCAATGTGGTGGCTTCCGGAACTCAGATCATTGAAGAACTGGGCAGGGAACATATGTCAACGGGACGGCCCATTGTTTATACCTCGGCGGACAGCGTCTTTCAAATTGCCGCCCACGAAGAGGTGATTCCCCTGGAAGAACTCTACCGCATGTGCCAAATCGCCCGGGAAATGCTGGTTGACGAACACCAGGTGGGGCGCGTAATTGCCCGTCCTTTCCTGGGGCAGCCCGGCTCCTTTAAACGCACCAGCAACCGGCATGATTATGCCGTGACCCCGCCGGTGCCCAATCTTTTGGTGTCCCTGCAGGAGGCGGGAATTAAGACCATGGGGGTAGGCAAGATCTATGATATTTTTGCCGGGCAGGGTGTTTCCGAAAAGGTTACCACCCGGGACAATATGGATGGGGTGGACCAGACCCTCCGCTTTATGCGAACCAATCCGGAAGGCCTGATCATGGCCAATCTGGTGGAATATGATTCCCTTTACGGTCACCGCAACGACGCCCGGGGCTATGCCAACGCCCTGGAGGATTTTGACCGACGGCTGCCGGAAATATTGGCCGCCATGCTGCCCCAGGAGGTGCTGCTGATCACCGCCGATCACGGCTGCGATCCCACCACGCCCAGCACCGATCACAGCAGGGAATATGTACCGCTGTTGGTGTTTGGAGCACCGGTCAAAGGCGGAGTTAACCTGGGCATCCGGTCCTCCTTTGCGGATGTGGCCGCCACCCTGGGAGATTTTTTCGGGGTTCCCTTTAAAACAGGAACCAGCTTTGCCCCGAAGATTCTTCTATAAGTCCGGCCGGAAAGAAGGTACGATCAATGCGCATGTACGATATCATACTGAAAAAAAGGCGGGGCGGTACACTAAGCGCCGCTGAAATTGATTTTTTCATACAGGGATACACCCGGGGAGATGTGCCGGATTACCAGGCAGCCGCCCTGACTATGGCGATCTTTTTTCAAGGACTGGAACCGGAGGAAACGGCGGATTTAACCTTGGCCATGGCCCGTTCCGGCGATCGGGCGGATTTATCCTCCCTGCCGGGAGTGAAAGTGGATAAGCACAGCACCGGCGGAGTGGGAGACAAAACCACCCTGGTGCTTGGCCCGCTGGTGGCTGCTGCCGGTGTCCCGGTAGCTAAAATGTCCGGCCGGGGGCTGGGGCATACCGGAGGAACCATCGATAAACTGGAGGCCATCCCGGGCTTCCGGGTTTCCATGGATAACCGGAGCTTTTTGGAACAGGTCCGGCGGATCAATCTGGCGGTGGTGGCTCAGACCGGGCACCTGGCTCCCGCCGATAAAAAGCTTTACGCCTTGCGGGATGTGACCGCCACCGTGGACAGCATCCCCTTGATTGCCGCTTCCGTCATGAGCAAAAAAATTGCTGCGGGGGCCGACGCCATTGTCCTGGATGTGAAGGTGGGCAGCGGCGCCTTTATGAAAAAGCTGGAGGATGCTTTTAACCTGGCCCGGACCATGGTGGATATCGGCAACCAGGTAGGACGAAAAACCGTGGCCCTGGTAACCAATATGGACCAACCCCTGGGTTATGCCGTGGGCAATGCCCTGGAAGTGCGGGAGGCCATTGCCACCTTGAAGGGACAAGGGCCGGAGGACCTCCGGGAACTATGCCTGCAGTTGGGCAGTGAGATGCTGGTACTGGCCGGGATGGCGGAAGACCCGCCCGCCGCCCGCACCCGACTGGAGCAGATCATTGATTCCGGGGCTGCTCTGAATAAATTTAAAGAATTCGTGGCGGCCCAAGGAGGGAATCCGGAAGTGGCGGACCGGGAGGAACTTTTACCCGCGGCAGCGGTTCTTTATCCGGTGCAGGCAAAGCTTGACGGGTATATTGCCGAAATCCAGGCGGAACAAATCGGCCTGGCAGCTATGGCTTTGGGCGCGGGACGGGCTACCAAGGAGGACGTTATTGATCTTGCGGTGGGCATTGTGCTGAAAAAGAAGATCGGCGACAAAATTTCAGCCGGGGAAACCCTGGCAGATCTTCATGCCCAAAAGGATATGGATTTGACTGCCGTGGAACAGATGATTCAACAAGCCTTTACCATCAACGGCGCCCCCCCTGCCCAGGGTAATATTTTACTGGGCAAAGTGTCCGGCAGCTCTGTTTTCCAATTTGAATAGCTGAAATTTCGGCGGGTTATTCGGCATCCTGATATAGTGCAAATATTTAAGCCCCATGCTAACATTAGCAGGGGCTATCTCAATTGTTAGGGAAGTTGATACAACGAATGGTCCTTTATGTCAACATATAAATCAAATAACTACAAAATGTTAGCCCCGGCAATGCCGGGGCTTTATTCATTTTAAATCGTTTTAAAAACGGTGCCCAATCAACCAAAGGGTTAGGGCAGGTAAATCATAGTTGAAACTAGATTTTACTGGGTGCAGTAGTTCCGGGTATGATCCTCAAGCTAGAAACGCCGGTGACGGCCGGAGGAACCCTTTCCCCCTTAACTGCGTTTCAAATCCTTATAGGTAAGCTAGAAACTATAAACAAATGGAGAAGGGGGAAGTAAGGATAATAGTTTCAAATCCTTATAGGTAAGCTGGAAACATAGGTCGGCCAACAGAGGCCAAGGCTATTGCAATTCGTTTCAAATCCTTATAGGTAAGCTAGAAACTGGCTGCTATGGTTGCAGCAGAGGAATTCGTGAAAAAGTTTCAAATCCTTATAGGTAAGCTAGAAACTGCTTGTAAATAAAGAAAGTAAGCAATCATCAGTAAGTTTCAAATCCTTATAGGTAAGCTAGAAACGAATCCCTGACGCTGAAGAAGTTCAACTTGATCTATACGTTTCAAATCCTTATAGGTAAGCTAGAAACCAGTCGCAAGCCGAAGATTCATCGTCTGTATCGGGGTGTTTCAAATCCTTATAGGTAAGCTAGAAACCACATTCCGGATGCAGCGGCCTACGTCAGTGTCCCGGGTTTCAAATCCTTATAGGTAAGCTAGAAACCTATCTGTATTAGTGTTGTCACTATGCCATTTATGTTTCAAATCCTTATAGGTAAGCTAGAAACATTCAGAAAGCTGCCGGGGATCGGGGCAAGAGTGCAAGGTTTCAAATCCTTATAGGTAAGCTAGAAACTTCTGTATGGGGAATAGGTTTTCAAATTGTGCCGGGGGTTTCAAATCCTTATAGGTAAGCTAGAAACTACACCAGTAGGTGATGATAAAAGCGCTTTAAAATAGTTTCAAATCCTTATAGGTAAGCTAGAAACTCATATCTACAACAAAGGAGTGTGTAGCATGAACTCAGTGTTTCAAATCCTTATAGGTAAGCTAGAAACGAAAAAGAAAAATAGAAAGAGGGATAAAATGATGTAGTTTCAAATCCTTATAGGTAAGCTAGAAACATAGACTGACATAGCAACCGAACAATTGAACGGCGGCTCTATAGTTTCAAATCCTTATAGGTAAGCTAGAAACGCAGGCCAGGGGTTCCCTTTGGGGATAGATGTGGGAGAGGTTTCAAATCCTTATAGGTAAGCTAGAAACTGAATACCTCCAAGTTTCTCCTTTAAAATTCTATTTTCAGTTTCAAATCCTTATAGGTAAGCTAGAAACTGGAACATACAAATGTAATTCATGAACCCCAATGAAATGTTTCAAATCCTTATAGGTAAGCTAGAAACTTGGAAGGTTGTGGGGTCGCATAACTCAATACCGAGTTTCAAATCCTTATAGGTAAGCTAGAAACTATTGGCGATGAAGTTGGATTATCAAGCCAGACAGTTGTTTCAAATCCTTATAGGTAAGCTAGAAACGGTATCTACTATATTTATACCCCCTATACCTTGGGGGTTTCAAATCCTTATAGGTAAGCTAGAAACTAGCCGCCGCCCCACCCACTTCAGAGTCAATCGACAGAGTTTCAAATCCTTATAGGTAAGCTAGAAACCTATCCCGCTCAAAGAGGAGTTACGCCAAAAAGAGTTTCAAATCCTTATAGGTAAGCTAGAAACGGTAATGAACCTTATGAAAGAATTCAGTATCTTTTGTTTCAAATCCTTATAGGTAAGCTAGAAACGTATTGACATATCATGATATATCATGATATATTTATATGTTTCAAATCCTTATAGGTAAGCTAGAAACTGGCACCGGGGGTCAGGACCAGCGGCGCCGGAGTAACAGTTTCAAATCCTTATAGGTAAGCTAGAAACGCGATAGCCGCCCTTACTCTCGCTTTTATAAAAAAGTTTCAAATCCTTATAGGTAAGCTAGAAACCAAGGCCTTTATGGATGTTTAAATGATGGCATCCTCCCTAGTTTCAAATCCTTATAGGTAAGCTAGAAACTGACTGTTTTCGCCCCGGAAATTACATCTGACGATTACGGTTTCAAATCCTTATAGGTAAGCTAGAAACCATTCAAGGTGAAATTATTGCTTTAGATGAAGAAACAGTTTCAAATCCTTATAGGTAAGCTAGAAACCCGTCGCAGCCCGCTAAATATAAGACATGTTAAAAATAGATTCATGTCCGCTTTTGCTTCCTGATTTTTCAAAACCCTTTCATTCCAAGGGTTTTATGTTTTTAAATTGTCGTCGATCCCCGGGGGTTTTTGCACTACCTGCGATCGACGACAATTTAAACCAACGAAAATTTGCAAATGTAAAGGGGAAATAAAAGTGATCAATCCCTTATTCAGTAGATATTTGTAAATTCCTTCTTCTTAATATTTAAAAATCCTCTATCCAAAATTAATTTTTATCAGGACGGAGGGCTGACCCCTTATTGCTAATTTTCAATAGTAAGGCTCATTCCTCTAGCCATTGCTTGATGGTTTGATATAGCTGCTCCGTTTTATCCTGGGATTTATCATTAACAATCACATAACCCGGATCATCGCCCTCCAACTTCAGAACAATGTATTTATCAACATCATTATAAATATAGAGCATACATTTCCCGAAACCTTCAATTGAAAAATGTCCGAAGCTTTTATTTACGCCTCCATATCCATTTGTGCGAGTACCTTTTGGAATTTTATCAGTGATTGACACAGAGATAACCTGATTCTTCTCCAGGCTGATGTCATACATGGCAGCGTCAATCATGATCTTGGAATTATTTTCAGTTATGGTATAATCCTTAAAACCTCCATATGCAACGATGCCAATGATGCCAAGGAAGAAAACCAGAACTCCCGCACCAATGGCTTTGCCGGCGGGTCTTCCAATATTGATGGTCCAACCCATGTTGGCAATCCGTTTAGGGACGATTATTCTGGGATCATTGGGATTATAGTAAAATCCCCATTTCCAAGTACTTTCCTGTTCATAAATACCGCTATCATCTTTCAATACTTCACCGAAAAAGTAATGTTGCGCTGCACGAATTTTTCTCTGCTGCCAATTAGCAATTGCAAGCAGGAAGGAAACCAATATAACCACCGATAAAGCTGTAAACATATCATTTTTTATATAGATTATAGAAATATTAAACAGAATCCAGAATACCAGCATGGCCAAAGAGGAAAGCGTCGCCGACATGGTGTTGATACGCTCCTCCGTCCTAGCACATGCTTTGTTGATCTCCGTGTTATCGCTCAGTACCGATGCTTGACGGTTTTTCATTTGATAATAGAAATAAATTGTACTTAATTGGCACAATGGACCAATAAGACTGAATCCTATTGGATAGGATTCTTGCATTTGCGGATGGAAGATAAGAAAAGCTGTAGGAATAAAACTTATCAAAAGGAATAGCCAAATCCATATAGAGGTAACGGCTGATTTACCCTTTTCTTTTGAAACGTTCAGATCAACCCTTATGATTCGTGATTGGGGATAGACCCATTGATTTTTCCTTTTTATTGATTGTAATCTCTGCTGAAAACGGTGGATAATAAACCAATTTGCAAAGAGGTTGGCCATAACGAGAAATAACATATAGAATTCCGCATAGGGACGAATCGTCTGAATCAGCATAAAAAGGCTAAGGCCTACAGACAGCAGCAAAACCGTATAACAAGCCCTTTTGAAGTCCTGAATCGTTGCCTGTACTTGCGGTGACTTTGCATGCTCCTGCGACAGCACCACGCCTAATATTTGACGATCATGATGATCTTTATAAAATAATGCGACAAATGCCATGGTTCCAAAACTCAGCCATGCAATAATGAGCAGTGATAGAAGCATAGAAATTCCTCCTTATTCGTAAACCCTGTCAATGATATCCGATATGTGCTTTTGAATATCCTGTTTTGAAGCGCCTTTCATGCGTGCTTCCGAGATTAAAAGTTCCACCTGCTGATCAAAATTGGCATCAAATGCGTTTCCGTTCATTCCACGGTTGCTGATTTGCGCGCCATGTCTTCGGTCAATTACAATAATTCCTTCTTCTCTTAAAAGAGCATATGCCTTATTTACAGTCATCGGGTTAACTCCGATATCGGCGGCCAATTGACGGACGGTAGGCAGCAAATCGCCCGCCTTCATATGACCTTTAGCAACGCCAAACACAATTTCATTGCGGATTTGCTGATAAATTGGGATGTCGCTTGTCATGTCTATCCTTAGTATCATCTGCCGCCCCTTCTTTCGACCTTTGTATTATTTATTATAATACAAAGAATACTTAGTGTCTATAGGACGGCGTGGACAATGGAACGGTCCTTTTTGATCATAAAGAAACCATACTTAACATAAAAATCCGTCAAGTATGGTTTCATTTCAGTTATTTGATGTGTTGTCTAGCCAAGTTGGTTACTTGGCTTTTTAGCATCCTTTGTAAAGAAAACAACCATAGGAATGATTAAGATAAAACCACAGATCAGGTACAGATAGGACAGCCCAAATTGATTAGAGACTAACCCCAGCAAGATAGAGCCAATGCCAATGCCTAAATCAAGGGCAGTAAAGATGGTGCCGTTAGCGGCTCCTCTGCGATATGGCTCCACGCGATTTATGGCCATAGCCTGAAGCGTAGGCTGAATAATACCAAAGCCTATGCCCATTATGATAGCCGATAAGATAAACATAAAGGATCCGGTTGCTATTGAAAGCACTATAAAAGAAGCTGCCAAAGATATGAAACCAATGAGCATTATTTGATTAGGGCCATGTTTATCAAAGATTTTTCCGGCATAGGGTCTGACAAATAAAAGGGCTACTCCGTAGACCATAAAAAAGATTCCTGCATTAGCAATGTTCAGTTCTTTGGCATAGAGGGTAATAAAGGAAACAATGGCCCCATAGGTCAAATTAACAAAAAACAATACCATAGATAAAGAATAGACCCTAGGTTCTAAAAAGCTGTTGAGGCTAATCTTCGTGTTCTTTTTATCTGTTTTTACCTCAGAACCCTTTATACCGAGGAGACACGCAAGACTAAGAGCTGCAATGATGGAACCTGCTGTAAATAACGTATTAAACCCATAAAGACCAAGGATATAAATACTTAATACAGGCCCCACCGCCATAGCCAGAGTACCGGCTAATCCGTAATAACCCATTCCTTCACCTCTTCTAGCAGCGGGCACAATGTCACTGGCTATAGTTCCTGCCCCAGTTGAAGTAAAGCCCCAGGAAAATCCGTGAATCGCTCTTAAAAGGAATAGTATCAACAAACTTGTTGCCAAATTATAGGCTATTGTTACTAGCACAAAGGCTACTAAAGCGAAAACAACAACGCTTTTTCTGCCCATTGTGTCAAGCAGGTAACCGGAGATTGGGCGGACTAAAACAGCCGTTATGGTGAGAACTCCAACAATATACCCAACATTACTTTCATTCCCCTTTAAAACATCGGTAACATACATTGGTAAGGTAGTTATTAAGAAATAAAAACTGGTAAACATAAATAAACTGGTAAGACATATCAAGACGAAATCTTTGGTCCATAAAGCTTGTCTTTGGCTCATGATGATATCTCCTTCTAGAATTTTTAGTTTAACTGTTGGTGTGTTTAAGAGTAAGAAACAATCTTGAACCAAATTATAATTGTTTTTGTTTGATCGTATGACTAAAGGGTATTATTAGACATTTAAAGTGATTTGGGAACTTTGACTCACCGGACCAATAATAGGTTGAAACATGCTGTCCTAATTCAACAACCTGCGAGTTTCTGATAACATAGGCTTGTTTTTTATTAATTGGATAATACCTGTACCCATCTACAAATTTCTTAAGCTGGTAGCCGCTTCTTTGAAGGCATTCAGGGTCAAAATACGCAGCCATATGGGCATCATAGGAATTTTTAAACACTAAATCATTTCTCATAATAACTCCCCCTTATCGCTAATAAGGCCTCTGGGAGGCAAATATAGAAATGCTACAGACTAGCAAAGAATTATTGCTACTTTTTTCAGCATTTTTTTGACCTCAAAGGGAGAAAATAAGGCTTAAGTTATTTTGATCAAATTTAACAATATAATTGTCCGGACAAGAAATTGGTCAAAAAACAACTAGCTTTCTAGGTTTTTAAATACTTTATTAAGTACAGCCCTGGTCACTTCAAGTTCTTCCTTATCAATTCCTTTTATCGCTTTATTAAGAGCTTCAAATGCTAAGGGAAACAGCTTATCCTTTATTGCCCGACCCTCACTTGTAAGAGAGATTAAATAAGCTCTATTATCTTCTGGGTTCACTTGTCTTGTAATGTAGCCTTTTTTTTCGAGCCTGGAGAGAATTCTCACGGTTGTTGGCTGATCCTTTGATGTTAGCTCGGCTAATTCTTTAGGGGATAAACCTTCTTTCTCCCACAAACGATTTAAAATCGCCCATTGTTCGGGAGTTACATTATATTCTTTAAAATGGTGTAATAAGGTATGCTTCATTCGTGTGTTTGATCGGTTTAAAATAAAACCCAGGCTGTTATCAAGTTTAAATTCCATACGCTTCTACCTCTAAAAAATTTATTGTCTAGACAATTATATAGTTTTTTTAAGTAAATGATCAATCCTAATAATTGTATTCCTTGTATTTTTTCTATTTATAATCTGATTAATGCTTTTTATCTCTTCTCTTTTCGTAGTTTTTAGAATATTTAAAACTTTTTACTATAAAGCCTAATTTTCCTTACGGATGAGGGTAAAGAATAAAGAAATAATACTGAACCGAATGCTTGTTAAAGGATGTACCTATTTAAAAAAGGTCCCATGGGAAGTGTTATTCGGGTACACTAATTACTATTTTTTAGTTCACTTACGGAAACACTATTCAGTAATGCGGTCGGTGATGGGATAAGTGGTTGAATCAGTGGATTTATGAGCGGGTTCAGAGGACTATATATATTCAAACAATAAAACATCCAAAGGAGAATTAGATATGTCAAAAATATTGTATTTAACAGCAAACCCCAAAACAGTTGAACGATCAGTTAGTTTAGGCGTTGGTGAGGCTTTTCTTAAAGCATACCGGACAGCAAACCCGGAAGATGAAATTACGGTTATTGATCTATATAATACGGATATTCCTGAGATAGATTCCGACCTTTTATATGTGATAGAGAACCTTAAAAAAGGGATTTCCTTGGATGAACTGAACGGACAAACCAAGAATAAACTTCAACGTTACGATCAATTTACTGACCAGTTTGTGCAGGCTGACAAGTACATCTTTGTTACACCTATGTGGAACCTGGGGTTACCGTCCAGGGTTAAAGAATACATCGACACCGTATGTGTAGCCGGTAAAACGTTTAAATATACCCCCAAAGGACCTCAAGGGTTGCTTACGAACAAGAAATGTTTACACATCCAGCGTCTGGCGGATTTCATTCAAATGATCCAATGAATCATGCCGACTCTTATCTAAAAGATATAATGAAATTCATGGGTGTTGAGAATTATCGAAGCCTTGTAATTGAAGGACACGGTGCAATACCTGACCGTACAGAAACAATTATTAAGGAAGCCTATACTCAAATTCCGGCTTTCGTTGAGTGGTTTGTCTAGAGCGCCTGGATAAGATTCAATGCATAAGACTCGGGGAACTGATATGCCCGCCTGCCTTGTGGAAATGGCGTTTATCAGCAATCCTGAGCATCACTGAGGTCTGCTGCCTTTCAGGAAACAGTAGCCACGGCCATTGCCTAGTGAATCGCCGATTATCTGGGCGTGGAAATGCTTGAACCGGTTGAACCCGGAACCGTAAAGATTATTATGGTAGTCAGGTGTTAACGCGCCTTCTGATTGACCGGTCCTACGCCTCAGTCCGATCTCTGGCAGAAGTTTTGGGCCGGACGGTGGAGTGGGATGAGGGGAGTAAAACTGTAACGCTGGAGTAGAAAGAAAGTTACAAATTTTAATTGCCATTTTTCTGATATTTAAGTATTATATACCAATATATAATAGTGGAATGGAGGTGAATTTTGGTAGATTAATGAAAGGTGGAATTTGTTTTATGAATAGAGTAATTATAATTCTTACTAGTATTTTCATTATGAGCTTTTGTGCAAGTGCAAACGCAGCCCCGGAAATCAAAATTAATATAAATGGTCGTTATGTTAATTTTGCAACAGATGCAGGCAAGCCTTACCTTGATGAGAATAATAGAACACAGGTTCCTTTGAAGGCTACTATGGAAGAAGCTGGTGCTATTGTTAAGTGGGATGGCGAAAATCAAGTTGCTATAGTTGAAAAAAATAACACTGTGATAAAAGTACCGATTGGTAAGAGTTACATTTTTGTGGATGATAAGCAAGTTGCTAATGATACCCAAGCGGTTGTAAAAAATGGCAGGACATATTTACCAATTAGTGTCGTCTTAAAAAATTTAGCATTTACAGTAAAATGGGATGATGCCACTCAAACTGTTTATGCTGTTCATTATGGTGATCTAGTTAAGGAAGACGAACAATTGGTTGATGAGATGTGGGAGAATGCAGAAACCGCACAAGATGTTATTAATTCGATCGACGCCACTATAGATCACGAACGGTTTCAAGATCAGATAACCGAGCTAACTGAGCGGCAAGTTCTCAATAATTTGTTTAATGAACCGATTAAAATTAATATTCCTAAAGAGGACGACCCAAATTGATCTAAGTTGTCCTGTTATTTCATTCAACTTTCATCCGCTCCTTTTTATTGATAATGGTAAAATTGTAAAATCCCCGGCACTCATTAGAGTTGCCGGGGATTATTACTTTGCGGCGGTCCCCAATTTGTCCCCAAAAACAAATTAGAGCAAAGTTTTTACAGAGCTAGGCTTTTGATTTTACTGGGATACAGCAGTTTCCATTATGGTATGTTCTTACTCCTTATAGGTAGGCTAAAAACGTTTTTTAAGAAGCGACCATCAAGGGTTGAAACCAGTTTCAATCCCTTATAGGTAGGCTAAAAACATTTACGGACAGCCATACTTTTTGCAGTTGCCATATCTGTTTCAATCCCTTATAGGTAGGCTAAAAACTTCGGAAACAGAGGAAAACAAGCAATTCTTGCCAAGTTTCAATCCCTTATAGGTAGGCTAAAAACAGTACCCCGGCATTGTAGTGAATGTCGAGGTAGAAGTGTTTCAATCCCTTATAGGTAGGCTAAAAACTTCCGAGGGAGGGATGGATGATGCCGAGAAGAAAGTTTCAATCCCTTATAGGTAGGCTAAAAACTTTCCTCATCCATCTTTAATATGGGGATAGACTTCTGTTTCAATCCCTTATAGGTAGGCTAAAAACATGACCAAGGCGGTCAGTCTATAAACGTTGATTACGGTAGTTTCAATCCCTTATAGGTAGGCTAAAAACAGGGAGGGTGGAAATGAAAGATCAAGCCAATCTGATGTTTCAATCCCTTATAGGTAGGCTAAAAACAATAAGAGTATTGTTGAGGTATTAAGAGAGCTTTCAAGTTTCAATCCCTTATAGGTAGGCTAAAAACGTTGCATGTGGTGCAACCAAGCTAATTATACCAACGGAGTTTCAATCCCTTATAGGTAGGCTAAAAACCATAAGTTTTCCGGCATAATCATCCCAATCATGTAGTTTCAATCCCTTATAGGTAGGCTAAAAACTGACCGATGGCAGTATGAGACGGACGCCGAAAAGATGTTTCAATCCCTTATAGGTAGGCTAAAAACAAATTATTGAGCAATGGCGTAAAGCAAAGAAACCACGTTTCAATCCCTTATAGGTAGGCTAAAAACGACGAGTATTACTTGGGGACTCGATATAAACATAACCATGTTTCAATCCCTTATAGGTAGGCTAAAAACTGAAATTGATGCCACAGACGATGAGGACGATCTAGGTTTCAATCCCTTATAGGTAGGCTAAAAACTCTGATTGACGTACCATATAGCTTCCCGCCTCGGAGTTTCAATCCCTTATAGGTAGGCTAAAAACCCACGATGCTCGTTTCCAGTACGTGGTTGGCGAAACAAGTTTCAATCCCTTATAGGTAGGCTAAAAACGGAAAGTTTGATGATGTGGTGGAGTTTGATTTGACTGGTTTCAATCCCTTATAGGTAGGCTAAAAACGTTTTGGGTGGTCTGACATAGTCGGATATGACATCTGGTTTCAATCCCTTATAGGTAGGCTAAAAACTCAATAGACCCTGTTTTTTCATCCAGTTTAAGCAAGTTTCAATCCCTTATAGGTAGGCTAAAAACGGAAATCGCAGCTCTCAATACCCTAACTGATGAACAGCGTTTCAATCCCTTATAGGTAGGCTAAAAACCCCGGCGGTAGATGCTACTCTATTCGATGGTTCCCGTCTGTTTCAATCCCTTATAGGTAGGCTAAAAACGGAGTTAGAAAAAGAAATGGAGCGATTGGAGAAGAGTTTCAATCCCTTATAGGTAGGCTAAAAACGCATTAAAAAAGGAAGACCTATGTTGTTTAGGAACGGAGTTTCAATCCCTTATAGGTAGGCTAAAAACTTTTCTGTCCGCTCCAGTCCATTGTGTTCTCCCTCGTTTCAATCCCTTATAGGTAGGCTAAAAACCCGTGGGAGGGGGCTAATTTAAAGACATGTTAAAATGGCGAACATGTCTATTGGGTTCCCTGATTTTGTAAAACCCTTTAACCATAAGGGCTCTACTTTTTCAAATTGTCGTCGATCCCCGGGGATTTTTGCACTACCTCCGATCGACGACAAAATTTTGGAGGAAAATAATGACTCCATTTTCAATGCTAAATAAAATTTTTCTGCATAATATTATAAAGTCCTTTATTATAAATCTATTTTTTTAGTGATTAATCTTGGTTACCAGAAAATCCCTTCGGTTATTCAGCATAGATCAGTCCTGAAAGCAAAAAATAAAAGGAGAGTTGAAAAGAGAACCAGAGGGGGAAACAAAATGAAACCGAGGATTAAATCCACTGTATTTATTTTACTTTGTTTATCACTGGCCTTTACAGTTTGCCTGCCGTCGGCCCTGGCCGCACCGGAAACTCAAAAGCCACCGGCCGGCCAGCAGGCTCCCGATCTTAATGGACCTAAACCGGCTCCGGAAGCTGCCGGGGAAGAGAAGAAAAGTTTTCCATTGGAGACCACCGCGGAAACAGCCGTATTAATGGACTATAGCTCCGGGCAGATTCTGCTGGATAAAGACATGCATTCGTCCCGTCCCATGGCCAGTGTAACCAAACTGATGACCATGCTTTTAATTTGTGAAGCAGAGGCCCAGGGGAAAATCAAAACCACCGATAAAATTGTCACCAGTGAACATGCCGCCAGTATGGGCGGGTCTCAAATTTTTCTGGAGCCCGGGGAAGAGCTTCCTATGAAGGAAATGCTGATTTCCATTGCCACCGGCTCCGCCAATGATGCCAGCGTAGCCATGTCTGAAGCCATCGCTGGGTCTGAAGAAGCCTTTGTAGAGTTGATGAATCAAAAAGCCCAGGAATTGGGCTTGAAGAACACCCATTTCTCTAACCCCACCGGACTGCCGGTGGAAAATCATTATACTTCGGCCTATGATATGGCCCAGGTACTGCGCCAGTGTTTGCGCTATCCCTTGTTCCGGGAAGTCTCCTCCATTTATGAGCATGACCTCCGGGGCGGCGATTTCAAATTGTGGAATACCAATAAACTGTTAAAATGGTATCCCGGTGCCGATGCCGGAAAGACCGGATGGACCAATGAGGCCAAATATTGTCTGGCCGCTTCGGCTAAAAAGGATGGACTGCGTTTAGTCTCGGTGGTGCTGGGTTGCCCCATGCCGAGAACTCATTTTCAGGAAACCATTAAATTGTTTAATTATGGATTTGCCAAATATAAGGCAGTGAATCTGGCGGAAGCCGGTCAGGTAATTGGAGAAATCGCCGTGGACAAAGGTGAAGTGGAAAAGCTGAAAATTGCTACTGCCGATCCTGTAGGCTTAGTGGTGCTCAAGGGGCAGGAGAAAACCGTTCAGGGAAAAGTTCAACTGCCGGATAAAATTGAGGCGCCGGTTAAAAAGGGTCAGGTGATCGGTCAATATTTGGTTATGAAAGACGGTCAGGAAGTTCTAAAAGTGAATTTGGTGGCCCAGAAAGAGGTTCAGAAAGCTTCGGCCTTTAGACTGTTTAATAAAGTGTTAGACCGGGTTTATGGTATGGATTAAAAATACGAAAGCACAGCAGCCGTCTTCCGGGCGGCTGCTTTTTCGACATTAATTCTGGAAAAATTTAGCAGGAAAAGAAAGGCTTTGGGTAGAACCCATTAGGAACACAAGACAAGGGGGAGGCTTACCGACCATGCAGTTGGATATGGAACACAGGCAGGATACGTTAGTGGTTCGCCTGGGGGGAGAATTGGATCTGGGCGTAGCGGACAAGCTGCGGCTGACCCTGGATAAAGAGCTGTTTCAGGGAAAAATCCGGCACCTGATTATAAACCTGTCCCGGGTTACCTTCATGGATAGTTCCGGTTTGGGAGTGATCCTGGGGCGCTACAAACGATTGACGCAACAGGGAGGCAAAGTCGTCCTGGTGGGAGCCCAGCCCCCCGTTAAAAGAGTTTTGGAGTTGTCCGGGCTGCTGCAAATTATGGAGGACTTTCCGGACGAAGCCAAGGCTCTTAGTAAGATTGTCTAAAGGAGTGATACAGGTGCAGGTGCTTAATCGTTTTTCCTTAGAATTCTACAGCATTCCGGAAAATGTGGCCTTTGCCCGGGTGGCGGTGGCTGCCTTTGCTTCGCAACTGGATTGTACCCTGCCTGAGTTGGAAGAAATTAAAGTAGCGGTTTCCGAGGCTGTTGGAAACGCCATTATCCACGGCTACAGGAACAAGCCGGATAAAATTGTTTATCTGACCGTTACCATTTATAAAGAGGGCCTGGAGATTCAGATCAAGGACTGCGGCAACGGCATTGCGGATATTAAACTGGCCATGCAGCCCGCCTTCTCTACCGATCCGGAGAGAATGGGCCTTGGCTTTGTTTTTATGCAGTCATTTAGTGATCGTATCAATGTTGAATCCCAAAAAGGAGTGGGCACAACCATTACCATGTTTAAAAATATTGGTATTCGGGGTGCCAGAGCCAGGGCAAATTAGTAGAGGCGGGTTGCCAATGAGTTCCACAAGGCTTTTGGAAATGAATCTGCCCCGGTTTCCCCTGCTGAGCGACAAGGAAATGAGGAGTCTGCTTAAAAAGGCCCAGGCCGGAGATGCAGATGCCAGGGAAAGACTGGTAAACTGTAATTTAAAGCTGGTGTTTAACCTGGTACAGCGATTTAACAACCGGGGTTACGAGCTGGAAGATTTGTTCCAGATCGGCTGTATCGGGCTGATGAAAGCCATTGATAAGTTTGATTTGTCTTATGATGTAAAATTTTCAACCTACGCGGTGCCCATGATTATAGGAGAAATCAGACGTTTTCTCAGGGACGATAATCCCGTGAAGGTAAGCCGCTCCCTGAAGGAAACCGCTTATAAAATACAGCAGGCCCGGGATCGTTTAACCGCCAGGCTGGGCAGGGACCCTTCCATTAATGAGATCGCCAAGGAACTGGGCTTCTGCCGGGAAGAAGTGGTGAGCGCTCTGGAGGCCGCCCAGACCCCCACCTCCATTTATGAGACCCTGCACCAGGATGACGGGGACCCCATTTATATTCTGGATCAGTTAAGCAGTGAAGAAGACGGCGATTCTCCCTGGCTGGAAAAACTGGCCGTAAAGCAGTTGCTGGTTGAACTTCCCGAGAGGGACCGGCAGATTATTTTATGGAGGTTTTTTGAAGATAAAACCCAGTCCGAAGTAGCCCTTCGCCTGGGACTTTCCCAGGTTCAAGTATCCCGGCTGGAACGGCAGGCCCTGCGAAAATTAAAAGAATTGCTAACCCCAACGGGGAGTTAAAATCCGGCTTAGGCCGGATTTTTATATTGGGTTTAAAGAATAAAAGACTTCTGGGCACAAATAATAACTTTAGGATTCCAGGCGAAGGGAGGGATGACATGGATAAAATTCATTCCTTTGATCCATCGGAGATGAATCAAAAAGAATATCAAAAACTGGTTCAGGAGGTTAATCCCAAACCCACGCTGCTTAAAAATGTAGTTCTGGCCTTTTTATTTGGGGGCGCCATCTGTGCCGGCGGACAGCTTTTAACGGATTTTTTTACAGGCCGGGGACTGGGGCTGCAGGATGCGGGTTTGGCCACTTCAGCGGTTCTGGTGTTTGTGGCTGCTTTTTTAACCGGCCTGGGCCTTTATGATGAAATTGCCAAATATGCCGGGGCAGGAACCATTGTTCCCATTACGGGTTTTGCCAATTCCATGGTTGCACCGGCCATGGAGTTTCGCAGCGAGGGCATGGTTTTTGGCGTTGGGGCCAGATTGTTTACCATTGCCGGACCGGTGCTGGTCTTTGGGATTGTCACAGCCTGGGTGGCGGGAATGATTTCATACATTATCTCATTATAAAGGAGGGAGAGCGGTATCGGGGCTGCAAAAAAAATTGGCAGACAAACCATTGCCTTTGCCAATCCGCCGGTGATTCTGTCTGCTGCTTCCATTGTAGGGCCCAAGGAAGGGGAAGGGCCCCTGAAGGATTATTTTGATCGGATTGCCGGCGACATGTACTACGGGGAAAAAACCTGGGAGAAGGCGGAACAAAAAATTTTGCAGGAGACCATGGAACTGGCCCTGTCCAAAGCCGGGTTAAAGCCGGCGGACATGGATTTTTTACTGGCCGGGGATCTCAGCAACCAGATTATTGCCGCCAATTTTACAGCCAGGAGCCTGGGCATCCCCTTTATGGGATTGTACGGGGCCTGCTCCACCATGTACGAGGGTTTGGCGCTGGGCAGCATGCTCATTGACGGGGGTTTTGCCCGGTACGTATTGTTAGGTGCCTGCAGCCATTATGCCACGGCGGAAAGACAGTACCGCTTTCCCACCGAGCAGGGGGTACAGCGACCCATGTCCGCCCAGTGGACGGTAACCGGGTCCGGCGCCGTGGTGCTGGGGAAAACCGGCCAGGGTCCCAGGGTAACCCACGCCATTATCGGCAGAGTGGTGGACTACGGAGAAGGAGATCCCAACAATATGGGAGCTGCCATGGCTCCGGCAGCGGCGGATACCATTGTCCGGCACCTGAAAGACATAGACCAACCGCCGGAAACTTACGAATTAATCATTACCGGTGATTTGGGCAAATATGGGCGGGAACTGGTCATCCGGTTGGCGGAGCAGCAGGGAATTGTACTTGGGACAAATTATCAGGACTGTGGCGTGCTGATTTTTGATGAAAGCCAGGATACCCATGCCGGGGGAAGCGGGTGCGCTTGTTCAGCTACGGTAACCTGCGGTTATTTATTAAAGGAAATGAAAGCAGGAAGATTAAAAAATTTCTTTGGTTTAGGAACCGGCGCTTTATTGTCCCCCTGCAGTTGCCAGCAGGGGGAAAGTATTCCGGGAATCGGTCATGGGGTGGTCGTGCAGGCAAATTAAGGAGGGGTGGAAAATGCTGATGAAAGCTTTTCTAGTGGGCGGAGCCATTTGTGTGATTGGGCAATTACTGATGGATCTGACCAGTTATAAGATCACTCCGGGCCATATCCTGGTCGGGTTTGTTACCACCGGCGCCATATTCAGCGCCCTGGGCTTCTACCAGCCCCTGGTGGATTTTGCCGGAGCAGGCGCCACCGTACCTTTAAGCGGCTTTGGCCATCTGCTGGCCCAAGGCGCCATTGAGGAAGTGCGGAAAGACGGATTTTTAGGAGCCTTTAAGGGTGCCCTGAGCGCTGCGGCGGGTGGAATTACCGCGGCGGTGGTCTTTGGCTATCTGGCCGCCCTGGTTTTTAGGCCTAAAGGATAGGGTGCCGGAATGGAAAAGCGCAATGTAATCCTGGTGACCGATGGAGACCTGATTGCCCGCCGGGCTCTGGAGGTAGCGGCCAGGAATGTGGGAGCAAGGTGCATCTCCATGTCCGCGGGAAATCCTACCTTCCTCACCGGCAGCCAGTTGGTGGAACTGATTAAATCCGCCGTGCATGATCCGGTGGTGGTGATGTTTGACGACAAGGGAGCGGAAGGCCAGGGACTGGGAGAAAAGGCCCTGCTGGAAGTGTACAACCATCCCGAGATCAATATTCTAGGGGTGCTGGCCGTGGCTTCCAACAGCTATACCCCGGACGGGGCCAGAGTGGATGTATCGGTAACCAGTGAGGGACAGGTGCTCAAGGGCTCGGTCAATAAATTCGGCAAGTTTATGCGGAAGAAAGAAATCCAGGGAGATACGGTGGAAATTCTCAATGATTTGGAGGTTCCGGTGGTGGTGGGAATCGGGGACATCGGAAAAATGAACGGCGCCGATGATTACCATTACGGGGCCAAGGTTACCACCCGGGCTTTATTAGAAATTATCAACAGGAGTGGTTTTAATGCCGGAAGTACTGGAGAAAGCCCCTAAAGTGTATTCCAGCCTGAATCGGAATATGGAATACCTCAACGACGTACTGGGGTACGGAAAGAGTTTTGATATTGTTTTAAGACAATTTAATGTGGCCGGCAAAGACATCGCCATGTATTTTGTCAACGGCTTTGTCAAGGACGAGGTCATGTCCCTGATACTACGGAATTTGGATGAATTAAGACGGGGAGAAGTCACTCCCAACAGCCTGAAAAAATTGTTTCATGAACATATCAATCATATTCAGGTGGAAGCGGTGGACAGCCTGGAGAAGGTCATTGACGGGGTGCTCAGCGGGCCTTTGGCCATGCTCATCGACGGTGAAGAGCAGGCCTTGGTCATTGACCTGCGCCAATATCCGGCCAGGGCTCCTCAGGAACCGGATCTGGAGAAGGTGGTGCGGGGTTCCCGGGATGGTTTTGTGGAAACCCTGGTCCAAAACTGCCTGCTCCTCCGCAGACGCCTCAGGGACCCCCGGCTGCGCAATGAGGTCATGCAGGTGGGTACCCGGTCCAAAACCGATGTGGTCATCTCCTACATTTCCGATATTGCCAACCCGGATTTAGTGCAGAAGGTAAAGGATAATTTACAAAAAGTAAAAATTGACGGTATTCCCATGGCGGAAAAAGCGGTGGAGGAACTGATCCAACCGGGCAAATACGGTAATTTGTTTCCCAAGGTGCGTTTCACCGAACGGCCCGATGTGGCGGCAGCCCACTTGCTGGAGGGGCGTATCCTGGTGATGGTGGACACTTCCCCCAGCATTATCATTACCCCCTGCACTCTCTGGGATCATTTCCAGGCAGCCGAGGAATACCGGCAGGGTCCTCCGGTGGGCATCTATGTCCGCTGGGTGCGTTATCTTGGCCTGGCCATCGCTTTGTTCTTATTGCCTCTATGGTTTCTGGCCGCCGTCCAGCCGGAATTACTGCCTCCGGCCTTACAGTTTATCGGACCCAATAAACCGGGTAAAATCCCGCTGATCGGCCAATTTGTCCTGGCGGAACTGGCCATTGACATGATCCGGCTGGCCACCATCCATACGCCTTCGGCCCTGGCCACGGCCACCGGCATTATTGCCGCCCTGCTGGTGGGCGATATGGCGGTGGCGGTGGGGTTGTTTAATTCCGAAGTGGTCATGTACACAGCCATTGCGGCGGTGGCGACCTTTTTAATTCCCAGCTATGAAATGAGTTGGGCCGTCCGCATTGTAAGGCTTTTCCTGCTTCTGATCACAGCGGCTTTCCGCCTGCCCGGTTTAATTGTGGGCGTGCTGTTGGTGCTGGTTTATCTCATGCGCACCCGTTCCCTGGGAGTTCCCTATCTGTGGCCCTTAATCCCCTTTAACGCCAAAGAAATGCTGGCGGTTTTGATCCGTACCCCGGTGTCTGTAAGAAATATCCGTCCGGCCATCTTTCACCCTTTGAACAAGGTCCGGCAGGCCGCGCCGGAACCTGCTCGAAAGCCGGACAGGAAAAAGACCGGCCGGGAATAAAACCAGTAGGGGCTGTTGCACATGAAAAGCGAGAAGCTTAGTGCAAACAGCCCCTTTTAAATCCAAAAAGAATAGCACACGGAGTTAACGGATGATACGGATTTACGTGGATTTTAATTTTTAATTACAATTTCCCCAGAGTTATTGTATAAAAGAAGTAAAAAATCCGTGTAAATCTGTTAAATCCGCGAAAATCGGCGTTCTATTGTTTTTTATCCCTGTTCTTTTAATAACAGGGCGGACCGATATTCCTCCGGAGTATTGACGTTAAAAAAGATTCTGTCCCAGTTATACTCCGGGTGTTGATTCATATCATAATACTTTACCTGGACCAAATCAAAAAAGGAAATGATTTTAGCACGCTCCGAATAAAGGGTTTGTTCGATGAAGGGAAGGCAGTCCTTGCGGTAAGCAGCGTGAAGAGGCTGCAAAAAACGGCCCTTTTGGGGGACAACCACCTGATATTGGCCCAGTTCTGCTAAAAGTTCACCGGCCAGGAGGGGGCTGAAAAAGGGCATGTCGCAGGCAATAAAAAAGGCCCCTTTACCGCTGATGTGTTCAAGGCCTGCATGGATTCCCGCCAGCGGTCCACGGTTGGCAAAGAGATCGCCATAGATGGGCAACCCAAACTGCCGATAGTAGTCCGGGTCATTACTGATAAGCAGAATTTCTTCAAAAAAGGGAGTCAATTGATCCACAATAATTTGTAAAAGGGATTTACCGTGCAGATTTAACATGGCTTTGTTGGTTTTCATGCGGCTGCTTTTGCCACCGGCCAGGATAACCGCTGAATACCGTTCTTTTTTATACATATTTGTCACGTCTTTCAACGGGATGTTTATTCAAATTATGTAGTGAAAATTTCATTCGTGAAAAAAGTCCATAATAATAAAAATATTAAGATAAGTTAAGCTTGAACTTAACAATGTTCATAATTTAAGGCAGATAACCATCCACCGGCCAACCTGTATTTTTAATTTGCCTGAAAAATATACTATCATTATACTTGGAGTATAAATTTTTGCAAAGGAGGGTAAAAAAGAATCTCTGGGGCATACCGATTTGTGAACAATTGGTACAAACTTTTATAATAAGAAGATTTTCCAAGAAATACAAGGTTTTTATTTAAATTTTCTGAAATTAAGAATATATAACAGTTGCCAAGCTAGCGGGTTCTTTGGCATAATGAAGACATGATTCATTTATAAATCACTTGGCAGCTCTGTGCTAACTTTCACCAAGCCAAGTGAAAATAAAATTTTTTAGAAAGGGGAGTGAATATCTTCTTCGAGGGACTATTTCAACCAACACATCTACTGTTAATCTTGATTGTGGTCTTAATCATTTTTGGGCCCGGGAAACTGCCGGAAGTGGGCAAAGCAATGGGTAAAACCATAAACGAGTTCAGACGGGCAACCTCGGGAACCTTTGAGCAGGAAGAGAAAAGAGAGAAAGCTGCTCAAGCTACCAAAGAAGAACCTACAGAGAAACCATCTTAACCCGGTTAGAAAGAAACCCGGTAAACCGAGGGGGTTAAAGTTACATGAGGAAAATGAACAGGCGCGATTTTTTAAAAAATATTAGCTTGGGGACTGCGGGCCTAACTTTGTTGGCCCAGCCTGCTTTGGCGGAAGAGTCCCACGAGAAATTCTCCGGAGAGAAATTACCCTCTAAAATCAGAAGGGTAAAAGAAACCTATACCGTTTGTGCCTTTTGCGGCTGTGGTTGCGGGATTATTCTATACTCCAACAGTGACAACAAGATTGTTTATTGTGAAGGAGACCCGGATCACCCCATTAATGAAGGCTCCATTTGCTCCAAAGGCAATGCTATTATTGACACCTACAATACCATTGAAAAGAAAGGCGACCGCGTTATCAACAGACTGCGGGTGACCAAGCCTCTCTACAGGGCCCCCGGTTCTACCGAATGGGTAGAAAAAGACTGGGATTGGGCCCTTTCGGAGGTTGCCAAGCGGGTGAAAAAAACCCGGGACGAGTCCTTTCAGGAAAGGGATGAAAAGGGTGTTGTGGTGAACCGGTCCACGGGCATCGCTACCTTTGGCAGCGCCTCCCTGGATAATGAAGAAAACTACCTGCTGCACAAAATGTTTCGATCCTGGGGGCTCCTGAATATTGAGCACCACGCCCGTCTCTGACACTCCTCCACGGTAGCCGGTCTGGCTGCTTCTTTTGGACGGGGTGTTATGACCAACCATTTCATTGATTTTAAAAATACCGATGTATTTTTAATGATTGGTTCCAACTCTGCGGAAAACCACCCGCAGGCCATGAAATGGATTATGAAGGCTAAGGACAAGGGGGCTAAGCTGATTGTTGCGGATCCCAGACTGACCAAATCGGCCGGTCTGAGCGATATCCACGCCCGCCTGCGTCCCGGTACCGACATTGCTTTTATTAACGGAATGATTAACTATATAATTGAAAAGGATCTGTATTTTAAGGATTATGTGCTGAATTATACCAATGCCAGCTATTTGGTGAACCCGGAATACAAGTTTGAAGAGGGTGTTTTTTCGGGCCTTGTGGAAACCAATGGCAAAAAGAGTTATAAATTAGATACCTGGATGTACCAGATGGAGGGAGGGGACCTGGCCAAGGACGGCCTGAAGAAAGAAAACATTAAAAAGGACCCCACCTTGCAGGATCCCAACTGCGTTTTTCAAATCCTGAAAAAGCATGTCAGCCGTTATGATATGAAGACCGTTTGCAAGATTACCGGTATGCCGGAAGAGACTTTCCAAAAGGCCTGCCAGTTGTTTGCTTCCACCGGGAAACCGGACAAAGCCGGCAATGTGATTTATGCCATGGGCATTACCCAGCATACCTATGGTTCCCAAAACTGCCGGGTTCTTTGCGTTCTGCAGTTGCTGCTGGGCAATATCGGAATTCCCGGGGGCGGTGTAAATGCCCAACGGGGTGAATCCAATGTTCAGGGTTCCACCGATTTTGCCATGTTGAACCACCTGCTGCCCGGCTATAACCCGATGATTTATGCCAGTAAACATACCAAGCTGCAGGATTATCTGGACAAAGATGTCCCCAAAACCAGCTTCTGGTCCAACCGGGGAAAATTTTTGATCAGCATGTTAAAGGCCTGGTATGGTAATAAAGCCACTAAAGAAAACGATTTTTGTTTCGATTGGGTGCCCAAGCACGACGGCAAGGAGCGTTCCCATATGGGTATTTTCTCGGAAATGTCCCAGGGAAATATCAAGGGCATGATCGCCTGGGGCCAGAATCCCGCAGTGGGCGGACCGTCCGCCTTCCAGGGCCGCAAAGCCATGGAAAAACTGGACTGGCTGGTTGCAGTGGACTTGTTTGAAACCGAGACCGCGGCTTTCTGGCACCGGCCGGAAGCGGATCCCGCCAAGATTCAAACCGAGGTATTCTTCTTCCCGGCAGCCATGTCCTATGAAAAAGAAGGCACGGTCATTAACAGCGGCCGTTGGCTGCAGTTCCGCTACAAGGCAGTGAACCCTCCGGGTGAAGCCAAGAGCGATCTCTGGATTGCCGACCGGTTGTTTAAAGCGGTGAAAAAAGAGTATCAAAGCGGCGGCAAGTTCCCGGAACCCATCCGGAACATGGTCTGGAACTATGACATACCTGGTGAGGACGAACCCAACATTGATCAAGTGGCGGTGGAAATTAACGGTTATGACGTTGCCACCGGCCAGGTATTGCCGGGCTTTGCCAAGCTGACCGCCGATGGTTCCACCGCTTGCGGCTGCTGGATACACAGCGGTTACTGGGCGGAAGATAAAGAGGCCAAAACCGTGGCTGCCAAGCGTCGCCTGTTGAAGGACAAAAGCGGGCTGGGGCTTTTCCCGCAATTCGCCTTTGCTTGGCCGGCTAACCGCCGTATTGTTTATAACCGTTGCTCCATGGATGCTGCGGGCAACCCCTGGAACCCCAAGAAGGCGCCCATTAAATGGGATGCTCTGCAGGGCCAGTGGATTACCGAGGATGTGCCGGACTTTAAAGCCTCAGACCCGGCTCCGGAACCCAATGGCAAGCCGATTCCGGTACCGCCGGATAAAACCGTTCCTTTCCTCATGCTGGAAGAGGAGCACGCCAGGCTTTTCGCCGTTAAGGGAGTGGTTGACGGGCCCCTGCCCGAACACTACGAGCCCATTGAAAGTCCGGTTAAGAATCTTGTTTCCAGACAGCAAAATATGCCTTTAACCGTCCGCTTTAAAGGGGACTTCAGCAAAATTGCGGAAACCGGCAGTAAAGAATTTCCCTATGTGGGCACTACCCACCGGGTCATTGAGCACTATCAGAGCGGTGCGGTTACCCGTAACTGCCCCTCCCTGGCGGAAATATCCGCCCACATGTTTGCCAATATCTCCCCCAAACTGGCCCAGCAAATCGGGGTTAAGACCGGGGATGATGTGGTCATCGAAACCGTCCGGGGCAAGATTACCTGTAAAGTTTCCGTCTCCGGCGTATGTGTGCCCTTAAATGTGGAAGGGAAAGAGGTTGAAGTAATTGGCATGCCTTGGTGCTTCGGTTATATGGGTATTGCCAAAGGCGCTACAGCCAACGACCTGACGCCCAGTGTGGGCGATCCCAACACCAGTATTCCGGAATATAAGGCCTTCCTCTGCAATATTAAGAAGGCCGGCAGGGAGGTGTCGTAAATGGCGAAGGGCGTACTCGTTGATATTACTCGATGCATGGGGTGTAAAGCCTGCCAGGTTGCCTGCAAGCAGTGGAACGACCTTCCTTCCAGCAACCCTGAATTTAAAGACGGCCTGACCAGCCCGCCGGATATGAACGGCTATACCTACACCACCGTGCGCATTGAAGTGGTGAAGGCTGAAAATGATTACACCATGAGATCCGCCAAGCGGCAGTGCATGCACTGCGAGCATCCCGCCTGCGCTTCGGCCTGCTTTGCCAAGGCCCTGCAGCGGGACCCCAAGACCGGCGCGGTGGTTTATTACCCTCACCTGTGTGTGGGCTGCCGCTACTGCATGCTGGCCTGCCCCTTTGACGTTCCCAAATACCAGTGGGATAAAACCTTCCCTCTGGTTTCCAAGTGCCAGTTTTGTTTCGATCCCAATGGCAAGTATGACCGTCTGGGATACGGCCTGGGGCCTGCCTGCGTGGAAACCTGCCCTACGGGAGCCATGAAATATGGCGAACGGGATGAACTGTTAAAAGAGGCCTGGGCCAGAATAAACAGCAACCCCAAGTATCTTAAAAAGGTCCTAGGCGAAAAAGAGGCCGGAGGTACAGCCTGGTTGTACATTTCCGACGTACCCTTTGAAACCTTTGGTTTCCGTCCCAACCTGGGAACCAGGCCGTTGCCCGAATACTCCCATAACTTTCTTAAATGGACACCCATTATTGCCGTTGGTTGGGGCACTTTGCTGACCGTGATGTACCACTACACCAAGCGGCGTGAACAGATTGCCAAGGAAAACGGCCAAGATGTTCACATGTAGTCAATGGGTAACGAAAGCCAACAAAAAAGGTTATTGGGGGGAAAAAGATGACGGCAATTAAAGGAGTATTAAAAGAAGTTACGGAATATAAGTGGCGGTTTAAAATGACCAACACTCGCAAATTTTTATTGCTGCTGGCCGGCCTTTGCGTGGCGGTGATGCTCTATCGCCTGGCCACCGGCTTGGGCACCAGCACCAACCTGAACGACCAGTGGCCCTGGGGTCTCTGGATCGGATTTGACGTTTTGACCGGGGTGGCCC
This sequence comes from Desulforamulus ruminis DSM 2154, assembly GCF_000215085.1. Lineage (NCBI taxonomy): Bacteria > Bacillati > Bacillota > Clostridia > Eubacteriales > Peptococcaceae > Desulforamulus > Desulforamulus ruminis. Next base: position 3,078,212 of record NC_015589.1, on the reverse strand, counting down.
TGGCCGGCGGCGGTTATGGCACGGCCCTCATTGTGCATGTGCTGCACCGGGGCAAGTACCATTCCATCGCCCGCAGCGCCATGCTGACCTCGCTGCTGGGTTATCTGCTGGTTATGGCCGGCCTGTTCCTGGATATCGGCCAGTGGTTTAACTTCTGGCGTCCCTTTGTATCCTGGGGCCATGCCTCGGTCTTGTTTGAAGTTTTCTGGTGCGTGTCCTGCTACACTACCGTGCAGGTGCTGGAGTTTGGCGAGATCGTCACCGAAAAGGTGGGCACCCGGTACCACAATCTCTTTAAAAAGGCTCTGCCGGTGCTGATGATCATCGGGATTATCTTCCCCACCCTGCACCAGTCCTCCCTGGGCGGACTGTATCTGATTATGGTGGATAAACTTTATCCCCTGTGGTGGTCAACCATGATTCCGTTGTTCTTCCTGATGTCCTCTTTCTTTGTGGGTCCCGCCATGATCTGCGTTGAAACCGCTCTGGCAGGCAGGGCCTACAATCATCAGGTTCCCATCCCGGTACTGCGCGGGTTGGTCCGGATTTCCGGCACCTTTATGGTGATCTACCTGTGTCTGAAGATTTACGACCTGATCAACCGGGGCGTATTAGGGCTGGTCTTCAAGGGCAACTTAGAAGGAAACATGTTCCTGATTGAAATGGTTCTGGGGATTATTGTACCCATCGTCATTGCTTTCAGCGGACTAAGTTCTACCCGTAAAGGGTTGATTACCTTCGGAGCCCTGGTGAGCGGCGGCTTAATCCTAAACCGTATGAACGTTGTATTTACCGGTATGTCCGCGGCCCTGGGCGGCTGGTACTTCCCCTCCATCATGGAATGGGCGGTCAGTATTGGCCTGGTGGCTATTGGATGCCTGGTCTACTGCTTTGTGGTTGAGAACTTTAATGTTCTCGAGCATGAGGAACACCACTAGACATCCGTTTAAAAGAGATTTAAAGGAGCTGCTCTAATGGAGAATATCTCTGACAATGCAGAAAATCTGGCAAACTTTTATCTGGAAATACTGGATCTAGAGAATGCATCGGAAACATTAGAGTGGAACAGGGAGTTGGATTCCCGGCAAAAAAACCTGTGGGAACAGGGAAAGGCAATGCTTGAGATTGCCCCGCCGGAAATGAACTTGGAGAAGATGTTCCATCGTTTTTACGCTGTGGCCCGGGCCTGCCGGAAATGGCAGGCCGGTCCCCGGCCTCTGCCGGAGGAATTTCTGCAAAACCTGGAATCCCTAGGCGGGGAACAGAGAAAAGAACTGATTCACTCCCTGTTGCATATTGGCGGCAATAAAGCGAACTGGGCCAGGGAGCTCGGTATCCCCCTGGAATTGTTGGACTTTCTTGCCCTCAACACCTTTAAGCCCCTGCTGCAGGAGTACGGCCAGCAGGTGGCAAAACAATTGGATTTTCAGAATTGGACAGGCAGCCACTGTCCCGTGTGCGGAGACCAACCGACTATGGCCAAGCTGGCAGGGAAGGAAGGGATTCGCAAGCTTTATTGCGGGCGCTGTGAAACCCAATGGCGCTATAAAAGACTGGGTTGCCCCTACTGCCAGGATGAAAACGCCTCTCAGGCAACCTTTATTTCCGCGGACGAAAAAAATCAATACCGGGTATACCTTTGCGATCACTGTAAAAGCTATTTAAAAACAGTGGACGAGAGGATCTGCGGAGAAGTCGATCTGTTTTGCGAGGATTTAGCCACCGTCAACTTGGATCGCCTGGCCCAGGCTGAAGGTTATCAGCGGGGCGATAAAAGGCAGCAGGTTTAAAAGACCGGTTTCATCTCGCAGCAGAAGGGGGTAATCACTTGGTCCAGGAGGAAGAAAAAGACCAGACGATGATGGAGCACCTGGAGGAACTCCGCCGGGTGCTGATCATTTCCCTGGCCGCCACCATTGTGATGGCGGGGGTATGCTGGTTTTTCAGCGACTTTATTCTGGAAATCATTCTTCAGCCGGTAACAAGCACCGGCAATAAAATGCACTATATCGGCATTATGGAAGCTTTAATGACCAAAATTAAACTTTCTGTTTTCCTGGGTTTTCTGGTGGCGCTGCCGGTAACCTTGTGGCAGTTCTGGAGTTTTATCATGCCGGCCCTGCGAAAAACCGAGAAGGTTTACTTTACCATCTTTGTGGTGGTTTCTTATCTTTTCTTTATTGCCGGAGTTCTTTTTTCCTTTTATACTGTTTTCAGCATCGGGGTTAGGTTCCTGCTCCATTTCGGCGGAGAAGAACTACTGCCCATGCTGACCGTCGGAAATTATGTTTCCTTTGCTATGATGTTTATTTTGCCCTTCGGCGTAGTTTTTGAACTGCCTCTGGCGGTATTTTTTCTGGCCCAGTTGGGCGTCATTGATCACAAATGGATGGTTAAAAAGCGCAAAATGGCCCTCCTGATTTCTGTAGTGACCGGGGCTGTGCTGGTTCCCTCCCCGGACATTATTACCCCCCTGATGATGGCTGCACCCATTTACCTGTTGTTTGAATTGAGTGTCAGCATTGTTAAGCTTGTAGAGTGGTTGAAAAAGCGCAAGGCCAAACGGAAAGCACGGGAAGAAAAAGAACAGGAACTATTAGAAGCAGAAAATCAAGCGGAAAGCAACGTTACAGAGACAAACCGTGACGATTAAGTAAAATATTCAAGGGAAGGGCGGCCCCGGCTGCCCTTCCCTTTTTCGAGCAGAAAATGGTTCCGGGTGGAACTTTGCCGGCAAACGTAGTAAAATGAAGCTTATGATTAAAAACCATGTCCCGGCGGAGGTGTTGGACTTTGTATGATACTCTTTGTTTAGACGAAGCTCAAGAAAAACAAAAACGCCTGGCGGAGCTTCTGTTAAAATACCGCGATGTCGAAGGAGCTCTAATCCCTGTATTGCAGCAAGCCCAGGAAATATACGGGTACCTTTCACCGGAACTGATTCGTGAAATATCCTTGCAGTTAAAAATACCCGCTTCCAGGACCTACGGGGTGGCCACCTTTTACTCCCAATTTCATTTAAAGCCCCGGGGCCGCAACATCATTAAAGTATGCCAAGGAACCGCCTGCCATGTACGGGGCGGGAACCGGGTGCTGGAAGCCATTAAAAGATCCATTGGCATTGAAACGGGAGAGACTTCCCGGGACCTTCGTTTTACTCTGGAAACGGTGGCCTGCCTAGGAGCCTGCGGCTTGGCCCCGGTAATCATGATTAATGACCGGACCGAGGGTCAGTTATCCCCGGAAAAGGCCCTGAAAAAAATAGCTAACTGCGATTAGGGAGCGAGAAAACACATGCAGAATATCATGGAAGCCTGCTGCCGGCAGTGCACCCATCGTCCCGGCTCCCCCTGCCGGCGGTATGTGGAATGCCGGACCATGGGTCCCTTTTGTCATACCGATAAAGCCTGCCGTGAGGCCAGGGAACAATTTGCCGGTCTGGTAAGGGTGGACAGGGAAGACGGTCTAAAGCAAATGATTGTCTGCGGCGGAACCGGCTGTACCTCATCGGGTTCCGGTCGTCTGGCAGAGCAATTGACAGAGGCAATAGAAAAGGCCGGTCTCACCGGGACGGTCAGGGTTAAAAGGACCAGTTGTCATGGCTTCTGCGAAAACGGTCCCATTGTTCATATCAAACCCGAGGGTGTTTTTTATACCCGGGTTCAGCCCGAGGATGCCAAGGAAATTGTGGACGAGCATCTGGTTAAAGGAAAAATTATTGACCGGCTTACTTTCCAGGAGCCGACTTCCGGGATTCATTACCCTCACTTTCAGGAAATTCCCTTCTATGCCGGGCAAACCAGGCTGCTGCTGGCCAACTGCGGCAATATTGATCCCGAACAAATCGGCGATTATGTTGCGGCGGGGGGGTACCATAGCCTGGTCAAAGTTTTGCAGGGCCTGCCGCCGGAGCAAGTGATTGAAGAAATTCAACAATCAGGACTGCGGGGGCGGGGCGGAGCCGGGTTTCCCACCGGCAGGAAATGGGCCTCGGCCAGGAAGGCGGAAGGAACCCGCAAATTTATTATTTGTAATGCCGATGAAGGGGACCCGGGGGCCTTCATGGACCGCTCGGTGCTGGAAGGAGACCCCCATGCAGTACTGGAAGGAATGCTGATTGCCGGCTATGCTGTGGGGGCCGCTATGGGTTATATCTACTGCCGGGCGGAATATCCCCTGGCTATCCGGAGATTGAAGACAGCCATTCAACAAGCCCGGGAATATGGCCTGCTGGGAAGCAATATCTTGAACTCCGGCTTTGATTTTGACATTATTTTAAAAGAAGGGGCGGGGGCCTTTGTGTGTGGGGAAGGCACGGCCCTTCAGGCCTCCATTGAGGGCAACCGGGGAATGCCCCGGGTGAAGCCTCCCCGTTCCACCGAGAAGGGCTTGTGGAATCAGCCCACCGTCCTGAACAATGTGGAAACCCTGGCCAATGTGCCTTTAATTATTCGCCTGGGAGCGGAAGAATACAAAAAAATCGGAACCGAAGGATCCCCCGGCACCAAAATATTTGCCCTGAGCGGAGCGGTAACCAACTCCGGCCTGGTGGAGGTGCCCATGGGCGTTCCTCTGAGAGACATCATTTTTGGAACCGGCGGGGGCATCCGGGGGGGCAAAGAGTTTAAAGCGGTCCAACTGGGGGGCCCCTCCGGGGGATGCCTGACCCGCCAGCATCTGGACCTGCCGGTGGACTTTGATTCCCTGTCTTCTGCCGGAGCCACCATCGGGTCCGGCGGCATGGTGGTTATGGATGAAGAGACCTGCATGGTGGATGTGGCCCGGTTCTTCCTGGCCTTTACCCAGGCTGAATCCTGCGGCAAGTGTACTCCCTGCCGGGAAGGCACCAAGCGCATGCTGGAAATACTGGAGCGCATGTGCAAGGGCAGTGCCACCCTGGAAGACCTGGACAATCTGGAAAGGCTCTGCCGGGTGGTAAAAAACACCTCCCTGTGCGGGCTGGGGCAGGCCTGTCCCAACCCGGTGTTATCCACCCTGAAATATTTTCGGGAGGAATACCTGGCCCATATTGTGGACAAGCGCTGTCCCGCCGGAGTTTGTTCCGAACTGGTCAGCTACCGGATTGACGAGGAAAAATGCCGGGGCTGCGGCCTCTGTACAAAAATATGTCCGGTTCAAGCCATCCACGGGGAGAAAAAACAGCCCCATGTCATTGATCACAGTGAATGTATTCGCTGCGGAAGCTGCTTGACCCGCTGTAAATTCAAGGCAGTTGTAAGGTCTTAGGAGGGGGAGCCAAATGTCTGAGATTGCATTAACCATCAATGGCCGGCCTGTGTCCGTGCCTAAAGGAAGCACCATCCTGGAGGCTGCCGGGAAGCTGGGCTTAGCCATTCCCACCTTTTGTCACGACCCGGAACTGTCCCGCTATGGCGGCTGCCGCATCTGCGTGGTGGAGGTGGCCGGCTGGGGCAGCCTGCCTGCCTCCTGCGTCACCGAGATCCGGCCGGGGATGGAAGTTTTTACAGATTCCCCAAGGGTTCTGGAGGCCCGGCGCACCATTCTGGAATTACTGCTGGCCAATCACCCGGAGGATTGCATGACCTGTGAAAAATGCGGCGCCTGCGCCCTGCAGGACTACGCTTACCGGTACGGGGTGCGCAAGGGCCGCTTTGCGGGGGATGCCCGTTCGCTGCCCCTGGATGACAGCAATCCCTTTATTGTCCGGGATATGAACAAATGCATCCTGTGCGGCAAATGTGTCCGGGTTTGCGCAGAAGTAGTGGGCCGCAGCGCCGTGGATTTTGCCTTCCGGGGCTTTCAGGCCCGGGTGGCGGCTCCTTTAGACGGCGGCCTGCAGGACTCCGACTGCGTTTTTTGCGGTTCCTGCCTTGAAGTTTGCCCGGTGGGAGCCCTGGGAGAAAAACAAATGGCGGGACAGGGGCGCAGGTGGGACCTTACTGCCGTTACCACCACCTGCCCTTACTGCGGCGTGGGCTGCCAACTGAACTTACAAGTAAAAGAAGGCCGGGTTGTAGGTGTAACCGCCGCCCGCTCGGGTATTAACGGGAAGCACCTGTGTGTAAAGGGAAGATTTGGCTACCGCTTTATTCACCACCCGGAACGGTTAACCAGCCCGTTGATCCGCAAAGAAGGGCAGCTCCGGGAAGCCGGTTGGAACGAGGCTTTGGAAGAAATCGCCCGGAGGCTTAAAGAAACCATAAGCAACCATGGCGGTGACTCCGTCGGAATACTGGCCTCAGCCCGCATCACCAATGAAGAGAACTATCTTTTAAATAAACTGGCCCGGGCGGTCATTGGGACCAACAATATTGACCATTGCGCCCGCCTCTGACACGCCCCTACCGTCGCCGGTCTGGCGGCAGCACTGGGGAGCGGGGCTATGACCAACTCCATTGATGAAATTGCCGGGGCGGACTTTATCCTGGCCATCGGCACCAACACCACCGAGGCCCATCCCATCATCGCCCACCGTATCCGCAGGGCGGTCCAACAGGGGGCCCAACTGGTGGTGCTGGATCCCCGGAAGACCGAACTGGCGGAACTGGCCGGGCAACACCTGCAACTGCATCCCGGTACCGATATCGCTCTGCTGAACAGTATGGTTCAGGTTATTTTAGAAGAAGAACTATGGAACCGGGAGTTCGTTCAGGCACGATGCGAAGGCCTGGAGGAACTCAGGGAAGGGGTCCGGGCATATACGCCTGAATATGCGGAAGAGGTGACGGGCATTCCCGCCCAAACCATCCGGGAAACCGCCCGGGGCTATGCCCGGGCGGAAAAAGCCTCCCTTTTATATACCATGGGTTTAACCCAGCATGTCAGCGGCACCGATAATGTTCTGGCAGCGGCTAATCTGGTGCTTCTCTGCGGGCAGATCGGCCAGCCCTCAACGGGCATCAACCCCCTGCGGGGCCAGAATAACGTCCAGGGAGCCTGTGACATGGGAGCCCTGCCCAATGTATTTACCGGCTACCAACCGGTAACGGATGAAGAATGCCGCCGCAAGTTCAGCCGGGCCTGGGGTGTTTCTCTGGACGGCAAGCCCGGACTGACGGCAACGGAAATGATAGAGGCTGCTTCCCAAGGAAAAATCAAAGCCATGTACATTGCCGGGGAAAATCCGGTGCTGTCGGATGCCGACGCCAATCACGTGGAAAAGGCGCTAAAGAACCTGGATTTTCTAGTGGTGCAGGATCTTTTCCTGACGGAAACCGCAAAGCTGGCGGACGTCATCCTCCCGGCGGCCAGTTTTGCCGAGAAGGACGGGACCTTTACCAACACCGAACGCAGGGTGCAGCGGGTAAGGAAGGCGGTTGAACCGGTCAACGGCGCCAAGGCGGACTGGGAAATTCTCTGTTCCCTGTCCGCCGCCCTGGGTTATCCTATGAACTACAACAGCCCCCGGGAAATCTTTGAAGAAATGGCCTCTCTGACGCCATCCTACGGAGGAATCACCCATGACCGCCTGGAACAGGGAGGCATCCAATGGCCCTGTACCTCCAGGGAACATTCCGGTACCCCTTACCTGCATAAAGAAACCTTTAGCAGGGGGAAAGGCAAATTTCACCCGGTGCAATATCTGCCCCCCGCAGAACTGCCGGACCCCCAGTACCCGCTGCTGCTCAACACAGGACGGCGCCTACAGCACTACCACACCGGCACCATGACCCTGCGCACCGGTCTGGTTGAAGTCTGCGGGTCGGAGAAACTGGACATCCATGCCGGCGACGCCGAAGCCCTGGATTTGTGCACCGGGGACAAGGTGCGGGTGATCTCCCGGCGGGGAGAAGTGCAAATGTCGGTAAATATATCGGCAACAGTCCCCCAAGGCATGGTCTTTGCCTCCTTCCATTTCCCGGAGGCGGCCATCAACAAGCTGACCAACCCGGCCCATTGCCCGGTATCCAAAATACCGGAATTTAAAATTTGTGCGGTTCGGATTGAAAAAATAGTGTAAATCAAAGGGAAGCATTCTCCGGGAGTGCTTCCCTTTTGCATTATAATTATTTTACCGTTCGACACGTTTTTAGCTTTTCTGACTCAATATTTTGATAAAATAAGGAGAGGTTTTGAAGTATTTGTCTAAAATATCCTTACCATTGATATTGGTATCATACGAAAGAAAATTCATTCCCGGATGGTGATCAAGGATGCACCTGTTTATTACCCTGACCCCACAAAAAGAACTGGAATTGCCGGTTCACTATAATCATTTAGTACAAGCCGCAGTATACGGAACCATTGATCCGGAACTGGCGGTTTTTCTGCATGATAAAGGCTATGAAAGCGGCAGCCGCAGGTTTAAGCTGTTTACATTCTCCAGAGTAAGCGGACGGTTTGAGGCCAATCGGGACAAAAACACCCTCCGGTTCACCGGGGATGTGAGCCTGACCCTTTCCTCCCCGGTAAACGATTTCTGCCAGTCCATTGCCAACGGGTTCCTGACCCGGGGACAAATCCGGCTGGGCAGCCACTTTGCGGAAGTCAAAGCCGTCACCGTCCGGCAGTTCACCGTACGGGGAGAAAAGGTACTCCTGAGAACCCTATCCCCGGTGGTAGCCTACAGCACCATGCGCCGGCTGGACGGACGGAAATACACCTGCTACTTTCAGCCCGGAGACCCGGATTATAGCGGGCTGATTGAGAACAACCTGCGCAAGAAATACCAGGCCTTTTTCAACCGGGAAGCCCCGCCCGGGGAAGTCAAGGTAAGAAAAACCGGCAATCTAAAGATGAACCTGGTCAACTACAAAGGAACCATTATCAAAGGCTACTCCGGCCTGATGGAACTGACCGGGCCCACGGAACTGCTGCAGATGGCGGTGGACGGGGGACTGGGAGGGAAGAACGCTCAGGGATTTGGCTGTGTGGAGATGGTAGTGAGTGGAAATGAACAATTTTGAGAGGAGGTTGGTAACTTGCTTGTAGGTATGCGGACCTTGGGGTTGGATTATCTAGTGCAGGAACTTTGTAATACAAATATTCCTGTGGATCCTGAAAACTGGTATTTGTCCTTACGTAACAACGAGCCACATAAATTATTTTCTCTTCTTGTAGAAGACAGTGGAAGAATTGAAAAAGTATATGTAATAGAAAAAGATGCGGAAGATGTTGTCAGTGTTTCAGTACAAGACGTAACTGTAAGCAATAGTGCTAGCGGTTGTACAGCGGACAAACTACCATTTATTAAACCTTCTGGCTCCCAGAGTGCCCAAGTAGGTCCAGTAATAAAGCGTAGTTATAGTAAAGATAAAGGAGCTGGACCTTCAGAAAAAATCTTAGAAACAACAATTAATTATTTTAAGGAGATTGCAGATTCGAAAAAACCCTGGAGTCGGTATTTTCAAGACATTATTATGTTATTAGAGTATAAAGAAATCAAATTTTTAGATGGGACGAAGGTAGATTGGGCAGAAAATAAATATAAAAATTTACTAGCTTGTGTAGTTGATAAGATTGGCCCACAATCTGGCACAGTTTTTCTTACTATTAAAACACCTGATGGAAAATACCCTGGTGAACAACTTGTATATATTAAGTATTTATTAAAAGAAAAGTTAGCAGGGGAGCGGTATGTTACATCTAGCTCACCAGCCAAGGAAAACCAGATGTGTTACTTATGCAATACATCGAATGTTTTAGTGTTTCCCAATGGATTAAAAGGGGCGGGAATCAATATAAAAAATCCTGACAGAGCGGGCGCTTTTCCGGGTATTGATGTAAAACAAGCCTGGAAAGGGTATAGTTTGTGCGGAGCATGCGCGGATCTATTATATATCTATAAAAACCATGTTTTAAAAAAGAGAGGTCCCCAAAAGGACAAAATACCTTACACAGCAAAGATTGCTGGTGAAAATGCTCTTGTAGTACCGATATTTTTACCTGGTACACTGCCAGAAACACGGATTGAAGTATTAGAGCAGGTTACACGTTATATACAATCTATGGGCGACAATGTTACTTTCGATGAAGATTGGCTGCTTGATATGTTAAAAGAGGAAAAAAGCATTTTAAACTTATCGATATTGTGGGTGGATATTGGACAAAACATTGAAAATGTTGTTGGAACAATAGAGCACGTGTTACCTAGCCGATTACGCGAACTCTCAGAGATTAATACAGAATCCCTGTTTTGGAAACATGCATTGTTTCCAGCTATCCAGCTAGATAACTCAAAAATTAATTTAACACCAAAATTATCATTACAAGCATTAAAACCTCTTTTTAAACGACCCGGCGGGAAAAGGGCCAAAAGTGTCAATGCCAGTCAACGGTTATTTCAATTAAAACGGTTATTAGCTGAGAACGTTTATCATGGAAACTTGATGGAAAAGGACAGATTTTGGGGTGAATTTTTGCTTACAGCACGTTGGTATTGGCTGGAGGCTATTGAAAAAACTGACGGGCAATATGGACTATTATATGAGGGTTTGGGTAAAAAGGGTCCATATTTGACAGCAGCGGGTTGGATAAAATATGTAAACTGGTGGTTGTATTACTTTAAAAAGGTAGGGATATTTAGAATGGAAACTTCTTATTTTGAACCAACAATGCTGGAACTTAGACCTTATTTTGGCCCGGAAAGCGGCATTGATAGTCCTGATAAAGCTTATGCTTTCTTATTAGGTGTATTATACGGTAAAGTATTGCAGGTACAGGGAGCAAAGGGTGTTAATGTTGGTGCCAATGCGCTGACTTGGTTAAAGCGGCTTACATTAAAAGGAAGAGATTTACCAGAGCTATATAATAAAATAAGAGATAAAAGCTTTGCTTATGATATTGAAGGAAATGAGAAGGTTCGAAAATTAGTAGCTGAAATAGGACGATTAGGAATAAATTTAGGTGATAACATTTGCCTTGACGAGGTTCAAACAAGCTATTATCTTCTTTTAGGACAATCCATGACTGAGACTATTATTCCATCTATAAAAAATAAATAAGGGAGTGTATAAAAATGACTTTAAATAAGACAAAAACGTTATCAGGACGCAGGGAATTCTTATTTCTCTATGATATTAAGATGGGTAATCCTAATGGTGATCCAGATGAAAACCGCCCTCGAGTTTTACCTGATGGTACATACTATGTGACTGATGTTCGTATGAAAAGATTTGTACGGGATTTTTTAAAAATGCGTGGGTTTGATATTTTAGTGGATACTATTGAAGGGCGTACTACAAATCTGACAGGGAGGGTGGTCCATTACCTTAATACTACTGGTAATAAAAAGGTTGAAGGAAAAGCGTTGGTAGACATTCTGTTGAATGCATTTATTGATGCCCGATTATTTGGCAGTTCATTTGCTTTTAAAAAAGAAAAAGATGATAATTGGGATCCTAAACCAGAGCCAAAAACGATGACTGGAGCAGTACAATTAAATATGGGGGAAATATTACATAAAGCAGAGAGTGTTGATATTCATGGTACTACTACTTTTGGTAGTGATGAGCTCAAGACCCAAGGAACATTTACAGTTTATTATGGGTTAAGATATGCCTTAATTGGCTTTTCTGGTATTGCCAACGAACATTCGGCAAGAATTTCAAGGATGAGCGATGAGGACTATGATTTATTTTTAAAAGCTTTATGGCACGGTGTACGTGCTAATGCCAATACCAGGACTAAGGTGGGCCAAATTCCACACTTGTTAATTAGTATTGAATATAAAGCTGATGAGGAGTTTCAGTTTGGCCGCTTACATGAGTACGTAAGATTAATAGCTGCTACTGGTAAAGAAGAAAAAGTTTGGGCTTCGCCAGAAGATTATAAGGTGGATTTAAGTAAATTACATGAACGTATTCAGGGGCAGCAAAAGCGGATTGAACGTATTCGATATGCTAAGTCTACTGATATTTCTCTATTAGAGGATATACCGGTCGATTGGAGGTTATTGGAGGTTGAAGAATTACTTAAGGATGTTGGCTCTGTATGAAAAATGCGATTCAGTTTCGTTTATCAGGTAGGTTTGGCCATTTCTTGAAAGCCGAAGCAGGGACAAGTGCATTAAGCTATCCAGTACCTACCAGGACTGTATTATTAGGTATAGTTGGTGCTGTACTTGGCCTAGAAAAGGATACACCACAAGAATTGCTAGAACCTGTCCAGTTTGCGATTAGTGGAAAATCGCCAAAAACTCATTGGCATAAAGCTAAATTTCGTAAAGATCCTCCTACGCCACTGCAACACATAATAAAAAGAACCCAAAAACAAGATGCTAATACCAAATTGGAACAGGCAACGTTGATTGTTCAGGAATGGCTAATTAACCCTTGTTATAATGTGTGGGCTATCTTGCCCGATAATTACCATGTTGAATTTGAGGAACGAATAAAGGATCGTCGCTGGCATTTCCAACCATGTCTTGGAGTTTCCGAGATGCTGGCTGAGATAGAATATATTGATACAGAACCGGTCCAAAAGCTTGACCCGGCAGTATATGCCGTCAGCAATGTGATTCGTCAGAAACAAGCTAATATAAACTTTCAAGAATTATATGATAACTCACTTACCATTCAATTACTTCGAATGCCGCGAACTGTAACACCTAATCGGATATTCACACATGACAATTATTTATTCGAAGCAAATGCGCGTCCCATAATGATTAGAACCTCGGATGCTTACAAAATTGGCAAAAGGGTAGTGATGTTTTTATGAGCCAAGGGCATAGCAGTTTGAGATCTCATCCTCATTTATTATTGCATGAGCATATTGATCAGGTCAGGATTGCTATGCGAGCTTTGCAACAATTACATTCGTCACGAACAGTTACATTCCGTATTCAAGACATCATGGAACGCACTGCTGTATTCCATGACTTGGGAAAAGCAACCGATTTCTTTCAGGAATACATCAAAGATCCAGAGAGTTATAAAGGAAATAGTAGTGATAAAGCACATACTGGGTTATCTGTATTTTTAACTTTAATTATAGCAAAGGAACAAGAATGGGATGTGCGAGATGCCTTAATGGTGGTTGCAGCGATTAGTGGTCATCATTCGCGGTTGCCAACTTTTTCCGAGCAACGAGTAGGTTTTGTTGATGAAACAAAACATGCAATTGAACGCTTTGCTAATGGTAGCAATGTTTCCACCATTCAACGCCAAATTTCGTCAATAGATTTTGAAATACTGTCTTCAGAAGTGAATTTGGAATTTAATGAAATAAAAACGGTAAGAGATTCACCTCAGGAAATAACATTGCTTATTCGTAAGGCTTTAAAATTTTTAAACAGTAAGCTAATCAAGGAGAATAAAAATTTATATCTTCAGGAGGCTATAGCCTTTCGACTTAAATGTCAATTTATATACTCAATTATGCTGGAAGCTGACAAAGCATTACTTGCTGTATCTGACCCAGCAATATATCTTATGCGTCCCGTAAATCAATGGCAATCGAAATGGATAGATAAACGTATTGGCAAACCAGATGTAACCGATACTAATTGTCTACGGCAAAAAATACGTAACGAAGTAGTAGAAGTAATTGCCAACAAGAGAGATAGCCGAATATTTAACCTCACTGCACCAACTGGTGCAGGAAAAACCTTATTGGCAGCAACATGGGCGCTTAAATTACGTGAAAATACTGATAATTATTGGCATCCACCTAAAATTATCGTAGTATTGCCTTTTTTATCGGTGATTGACCAAACAGTGAATGAGTATAAAAAATTATTACGAGTTGGTGGAGTTGAGAACGATAGCGAATGGTTATTAACCAGTCATTCTTTATCCGATCGAGTATACGATTCTGAACTAACGACAGGTGACAATAGCTTTTTAGTAGACACATGGCGAAATGATATTATAATTACTACTTATGATCAGTTTTTATTTAGTTTGATAGAACCATATGCAAAATATCAAATGCGTTTTCATAATCTGTGCGATGCCCTTATTATAATGGATGAAGTCCAATCATTGCCATGTAAGTTATGGCAACCACTAGATGAAATATTTGAACAATTAACTCTAGTTGGAAATAGCAAATTATTGTTAATGTCAGCAACCTTACCGCCTTTTGTAAAAAATGCTGAACCCTTATTAAAAAATCCTAATCTATACTTTGCTCAATGTAAAAGATACTGCTTGCGTCTGCGGTTAAATACTCATATAAGTCTTGATGAATTTTGTTTAGAGTTAGAAGAAAGATTAGATGATTGGTTTACTCAAAGATTGCGAGTGTTACTGACTTTTAACACAAGAAAAAGCGCACGAAAGGTTAGAGACTATATTGATGACTGGCGTAAGGGAAAAGATGAATTTGCAGATATTCCACTTTTTTTTATTAGTGCTGATGTTACCCCTAAGAATCGTTTGCAGTCTATTGACAAAATTAAAGAAGGAAATCCGTGTATAGTAGTTTCCACCCAGTGTATTGAAGCAGGGGTAGATATTGATATGGATTTAATTATTAGGGATTTTGCGCCTTTAGATTGTCTGATTCAAATTGCTGGGAGATGTAATCGAGAGGGTGGAAAAGAAACACGCGGAATAATAGAGATTATTGACATTGTTGATGAGGGAAAACGTTATTCTGAAATGATTTATGACGAGGTACATCTTTCAGTTACTAGAAGATTGCTGAAAGAATACAAAGAAGTACTAGAAGAAGATATACTGACCTTGACAGATTGTTACTTTAAAGAATTATCTGTTAGGAAAGATACTGGATTTATTCACTTGGAAAGGTTTGCACGATGGCAAGATGATGTCTCCATACGGGAACTTTTACGAGGTAAGGAAAAACAGCAGTATACGTTTTTGGTGATAGAGCAGGATCCAACACTATACCAAGATATGTGCGAGATCATGGAAATAAAGAATATTTGGGAGCGACGAGAAGCATGGCGTAGGGTAGCTGGTCGTATGGCTATGGTATCAGTAAATGTATTTGTAAAACCGGGTTTCTATCCACAACAAATTGCTTATGAATTTAAAATAAACACAGGACTATGGATATTAAAAGACGGTTATTATTCAGATGATAAAGGATTAGTTGTTGAGGGGGAAACAATGATTTTTTAATAATGTACAATCTCTCAATCAATTATTAGTTTGCTAAATAGCAGTGACTTACTTTTACGAGAACATTTTCTGAGGCTTTCGAAGAAAGGTATATCTTATAGACCAATTGTTTTATGGAAAGGGGGATACTCCGTGCCGGAAAAGGAGATCGGTGTAAGCGGTACATTGGTCTGGTACTATTACATCTGCCCCCGTGAGGTCTGGCTGATCAGCCATCAGATCAACCCCGACCAGGATAACGATAATGTGTCCCTGGGCCGCTTTATCGGTGAGAATACCTATCAACGTGAGAAGAAGGAAATCAGTGTGGGCGGCAGTAAAATTGATGTCTTTCATATGGAAAACGGGCAAATGGTCATCGGTGAAGTAAAGAAAAGCTCCAAATACAAGGAGAGCGCCCGGATGCAGTTGGCCTTTTACTTAAGTGAACTGAAAGAGCGGGGCATTGAGGCCCGGGGGGAACTGCGGTTTCCTAAAGAAAAAGTCCGGGAGGAAGTCCTGATGGATGAACAAACGGAACAGGAACTGGAGCGGGTGCGGCGGGAGATTTTGCGCATTGTTTACTTGGATAAACCGCCCCAACCCCGGAAGATTAAATTCTGTAAAAACTGTGCCTATGCCGAATTCTGCTGGTCTTAGAAAGAAACGGAGTGATGCGGGTGAAAAAGACGCTGTATATTTTCTCCAACGGGGAAATCCATCGCAAAGACAACACCTTATACTTTGAGACAGAAACCGGGCGGCGGTTTCTTCCCGTTGAAGATACCGGGGAGATCATGATTTTCGGGGAAGTACAGTTTAACAAAAAACTTCTGGAATTCCTTTCCCAAAAGGAGATTATCCTGCACTACTTCAGCCACCATGGTTACTATATGGGCACTTTCTATCCCCGGGAGCATTTGAGTTCCGGCTATATGATCCTGCGGCAGTCGGAGCATTATTTGGATGAGGAGCGGCGATTAGCTATTGCCCGGGAGTTTGTGCGGGGGGCGGCAAAAAATATTCGCCAGGTGCTGAAATATTATCATGGCCGGGAGAAAGAGGTGGGTGAATTTATTGCCGCCGTGGAAAGACTGCTTCCCTCTGTGGATGACTGCCGGGACATTGCAGCCCTGATGGCCATTGAAGGCAACATCCGGGATCATTATTACCGGGCCTTTGACGCCATCATCGGCCATCCCGACTTTATTTTTCAGGAAAGAAGCCGCCGTCCCCCGAAAAATTATTTAAACACCCTCATCAGCTTTGGCAATTCTTTAATGTATTCCATCTGTTTAAGTGAAATTTATAAAACCCATCTGGACCCCCGGATTGGCTTTCTTCACGCTACGAATTTTCGGCGCTTTACTCTGAATTTGGATATAGCGGAGATCTTTAAACCCATTCTAATTGATCGGTTAATCTTTTTCCTGATCGGCAAAAAAATGATTACCAAACAGGATTTTGAGCAAAGCACCGAAGGAATTCTGCTTAAAGATAAGGCCAAGAGATGCTTTATCGAGGAGTTAGACAAAAAGCTAATGACCACCATTCAGCACCGGGAGATTGGCCGGTCCGTTTCCTATCGCCGCATGATCCGTCTGGAGCTTTATAAGCTGGAAAAGCATCTGATGGGGGAAAAGGATTATACTCCTTTTATAGCCCGATGGTGACATTGGATAGGATGATCTGGAGGCAACAGGGGGTGAGGCCGAATGTTTGTTGTACTGGTCTATGATGTCAACCAAAAGAGAGTAAATAAGGTTCTCAAAAAATGCCGCCAGTACTTGAACTGGGTGCAGAATTCCGTTTTACAGGGGGAAATATCCGAAGCCAATCTTACGAAGCTTAAAATGGAACTGGAAAGAATCATTAATAAAGAGGAAGATTCGATCATCCTTTATAATTTGCGCACAACCAAATACTTCTTCCCTGAGATATTAGGCTTGCAAAAAGGCGGGGAAGGAAATATCCTTTAAATAGAATTTGAAAATTTTTTTAAGTAAATTTGTCGTCGATCGTAGGTAGTGCAAAAAACCCCGGGGATCGACGACAATTTAAAAAGATAAAACCCTTGGAATGAAAGGGATTTGAAAAATTAGGAAATTAAAAAGGACATGAAGCTATTTTTAACATGTCTTTAAATTAGCGGGTTCCGACGGGTTACTAGTCTACCTATAAGGATTTGAAACATCGGATGTTGTCGTCGGTATAAGCCGACGACGATTAAGTTACTAGTCTACCTATAAGGATTTGAAACATATGTAGAAAGACAACCGACGAATGTTTTAGCACGTTACTAGTCTACCTATAAGGATTTGAAACTTACCAGTCTGCTTTATCTGCGGTGCAGAAGGCGGCCGTTACTAGTCTACCTATAAGGATTTGAAACAGGATATAGTCTTTCGGATTAAACATGAAGGCAACAAGTTACTAGTCTACCTATAAGGATTTGAAACCCGCATTGTAAGAACTGAAACCAGGGGAGAAAAGACTGTTACTAGTCTACCTATAAGGATTTGAAACTCCAGATGGAACAAAAGCCATACGCAACAACATTTGTTACTAGTCTACCTATAAGGATTTGAAACTGTACGGAATGACAGTGACATTCGACGCGTAGCACGTTACTAGTCTACCTATAAGGATTTGAAACCGATGCCAAGATGACAGACAAAAACGCATCAAAGAAGTTACTAGTCTACCTATAAGGATTTGAAACACCGTTTAGGTCGCACTGCAAGAATTATTCTAAATGGGTTACTAGTCTACCTATAAGGATTTGAAACTAAGCGTGTTTGATTACATTTGGGTCCTGCAGAGCATGTTACTAGTCTACCTATAAGGATTTGAAACTGTGCTACGTCACAACGAACGCAGGGAAGAGAGGCTTGTTACTAGTCTACCTATAAGGATTTGAAACTCCAGATGGAACAAAAGCCATACGCAACAACATTTCGTTACTAGTCTACCTATAAGGATTTGAAACTGTGAATACGTGGGCTGGCATTGGTTTCCGGACTACATGGTTACTAGTCTACCTATAAGGATTTGAAACCCGCGATTCGGACTTGTTTCAGGGAGATGTCAAACTGTTACTAGTCTACCTATAAGGATTTGAAACGAGCCACCTATCTCGATCTCCTCCGCGCACTTGCGGCAGAGTTACTAGTCTACCTATAAGGATTTGAAACAAGTCAAGAAAACAAGCGGTGAAGGCAAGGAAAATCGTTACTAGTCTACCTATAAGGATTTGAAACCATCAAGAAAAAAAGACTTGAAAGAGATTTATCGCGTTACTAGTCTACCTATAAGGATTTGAAACTATTGTCTTCCTCGCCTAACCCAGGTAAAGATGAAAGTTACTAGTCTACCTATAAGGATTTGAAACCGTATACAAACTGGCGTTTTCTGCCCGTGGATGGACGTTACTAGTCTACCTATAAGGATTTGAAACTCCCCTGCTTTGAGTTGTTTAAGTGCTTGTAGTTTAGTTACTAGTCTACCTATAAGGATTTGAAACTTCTACTGAAAATTTCAGTCCAAATTCTTTCATTCTGTTACTAGTCTACCTATAAGGATTTGAAACAATGATGATCGTTATATCCAAAGGCTTACTTTCCATGTTACTAGTCTACCTATAAGGATTTGAAACTTGACAAAATCAGCCAATGGTTAAACGATAACGGACTGTTACTAGTCTACCTATAAGGATTTGAAACCACACTCTCGCAGCCTTGTGACTGCTATGTCGATCGTTACTAGTCTACCTATAAGGATTTGAAACCAAAATGATCCACTTGATCTAAGCAGCGTTCATACGTTACTAGTCTACCTATAAGGATTTGAAACGGAGTCATTTGATTCATTTTTAAAAATATATCTTCTGTTACTAGTCTACCTATAAGGATTTGAAACTTAGTTAGTTCTATATGACTAATATTTGCGGTAATTGTTACTAGTCTACCTATAAGGATTTGAAACCTGGCTGCTGACCAGGGATTGGAGAAAGTCCGCAATAGTTACTAGTCTACCTATAAGGATTTGAAACTCTACAAGAGCATCAATAAGACGTTCTCCTGGCATTGTTACTAGTCTACCTATAAGGATTTGAAACCACAATAACGTGGTTGTGCGCATAGGTAATAATCAGTTACTAGTCTACCTATAAGGATTTGAAACGGGATGGTCAATGTCTATTTGACGGCCCGGTTTTCGATGTTACTAGTCTACCTATAAGGATTTGAAACTCCGTCATATGTGTCATTTTCTTTGTCTACTGAGACGTTACTAGTCTACCTATAA
The DNA here is from genome assembly GCF_000215085.1 of Desulforamulus ruminis DSM 2154. Taxonomy (NCBI): domain Bacteria; kingdom Bacillati; phylum Bacillota; class Clostridia; order Eubacteriales; family Peptococcaceae; genus Desulforamulus; species Desulforamulus ruminis. Next base: position 3,058,914 of record NC_015589.1, on the reverse strand, counting down.
GGATTTGAAACAGCATCTCAATGTTTTCTTTGTCGGTGCGTTGGCATGTTACTAGTCTACCTATAAGGATTTGAAACCCTGGGCAAAATGGGCAAGATTATCCTTAGTAGGAAGTTACTAGTCTACCTATAAGGATTTGAAACCAGGGGCGGATAACCGGATCCTATTTATCTCCAACGTTACTAGTCTACCTATAAGGATTTGAAACACGCAAAGGGTGGTTCGTGTCATGAGCCTATACGAGTTACTAGTCTACCTATAAGGATTTGAAACCATCCTCTATGGCGACGTTTACGGCATCCTTGCAGCCGTTACTAGTCTACCTATAAGGATTTGAAACGAGATTAAGCAACTGCTGAGCAAAACCAGTGTGGGTTACTAGTCTACCTATAAGGATTTGAAACTCCAAACTGCAGCCGCCGAAGCTGAAAGAAGAGTTTTGTTACTAGTCTACCTATAAGGATTTGAAACATAATGCAACAACATCACCATATTTTTTAGTAATATCGTTACTAGTCTACCTATAAGGATTTGAAACACGGACGGGTGGAAGTGACCAACTATGTGGAATGGGAGTTACTAGTCTACCTATAAGGATTTGAAACATGGAACAGTGCAACAAGCTTGGGACGGTATCGTAAAGTTACTAGTCTACCTATAAGGATTTGAAACGTTGACTCTATTGTGGAAGCATGGAAGAACCTGAAGTTACTAGTCTACCTATAAGGATTTGAAACTTAAACCGAAAGGCCAAAGCCACATCAGGCGGATTAGGGTTACTAGTCTACCTATAAGGATTTGAAACCTCTAATACATCACCAGCATGAAACTCTGCTTCCTCGGTTACTAGTCTACCTATAAGGATTTGAAACGGAGGGAGAGATCGAGATTGACCTACTACTACAAGGTGGTTACTAGTCTACCTATAAGGATTTGAAACCCAATGTAGTTTTTAGGATCAAAAGCTGTGGCGTTAAGTTACTAGCCTACCTATAAGGATTTGAAACAAAACTACATCCCTGCTGGCATGATCGGGGACCAGAAAAGTTACTAGCCTACCTATAAGGATTTGAGATAACAAGAAGAACCGTCCGAAAAGGGCGGTTTTCTATGTTACTAGCTTACGTATAAAAATTCAAAACTCCAAGGAATGCTGGGGTGTTAGGGAAAATATAAAATACATAAAGTTTTACAATTTACCATATTTTTTCCATAATTATTCCGAACTTTAATTCTACAATTGAAACATTAATTATAAAGGGGGATTTACAAATGTTTTAAGTAAGAAAAAATTACATTGATAAATATGGGTTTATTGTTAAGTTAGCTATGGTAGAAGCTTCTCGCAGGCGGCAGTAAAGATGATTTTAAGGATTTGCTCTGGTCAATAATATTGTCTTTTTTAGCCTACAAAAGGAGAATTTTCTTTAAAAAGACCGAGGTTATATGGGATTTAATAAAAAATAATTTAAGGAGTTAACTCATGAAGAAAAGAATGATTACATTATTACTGGCAGCGTCTATGGTAATGATGATGAGCGTTGCGGAAGCCAGTGAAACCACAAAACAAATCAGCATTACCGATCAGGATATCCAGATCTTGGTGAATAATAATGCGATTAGTCTGCAAGCTAATGAGGAACCGATTATTTACGACGGCAGGACCTTTGTTCCTATCCGGTTGGTATCAGAGGCGCTAGGACTTGGTGTTGAATGGGTTCAGGCAAGCAAAACAGTAAAAATAACCGGAAATACGAATACATCAACGGATGCATTGCTTCAAAAAGATGCAGAAATCCAGAATCTCAAACTGCAAATTGATAGTTTAAATAATACTATAGAAACTCTAAAGGCTGATGATAATGAACTCAGTGATTTGGAGGATGATCTGGTATCCGATTATGACTATTTGGAAGATGTAAAAATTGATGACATCACTCTAGAGGGCGATGAAGATGATGTTAATGTTACGATTGAAGTGAATCTGGATGACTATGAGGATGAGTGGGCTGATTTAGATGATAGCGACATTGAGGACTATATTGAAGACGTGGTTTACAGTATTCAGGATCAATTATCAGATGATACTGAAGTTGAAGGAGAAATCATTGATAACGACAGCGATGATGTATTGGTAGAATTCAATAAATACGGGGACGACAGCCTGGAGGTAACTTTTGAAGATGATGATTACAGGGATGGTAGCTCAGATTCAGATGTAGAGGATGTTGAGGACAGCCTTGAAGGAGATAATTTTTATGTAGGTGATCTAACCTTCACGATAACAGATGTTTCCTATGACGACGATGACGAAGCCGTTACCGCAACTTTAGAGACTGTTGATGATGACGCGGCCTCGGAGTGGGATGACTTAAGCAGCAGTACCATGGAAAGTGATGTGACGGATATTTGTGAGGATATTGCTGATACCTTTGAAGACGATGCGGATGTCAGCGTTGATACGGTTACTGTTTACTTCTACGATGAAAACCAGGATTCCTTAGAAAGTTTTGACTATTATGTGGATGATGGGGATCTGGTTTAGAGAGATTTGACTAACCATGCGCTTCAGATTTAAAACTACGTAGATAGAAGGCATTCTTCGGTGGCCCGTTGAATGCCTCTTTTCCTGTGTCGGTTAAGATTACGGCTGTTCTTTGATCAGAGGCTGCCCTTAAGAATGAACCTATTTGCGCTTACTTTTTCCCATTTCCTTATCTACTTGTAGAAAAAGCCGACAACAAAAAGGATTATAGAAATAAGTCCGAGAATAATGTGTGCTTTTCTTAATTTATGAACTTTTGAGCCCCTCAAAAGTAGAAGTACACCGGTTCAAGCGGCAAAGCCAAAAGCGATATTGAAAAAGTAATGAGACAATATTCATACCTCCTTAAGCTCTAAGGCTATGTGGTTAGCCTTTCCATTAAAGGGGTTTATTATTTGTATATTTACAGCAGCTTCTCAATGTCGTCTATCATTTCCTGAGAAGGGGTAGTGGGCTCATAAGGCCGTTTTCCGGAATTTTTTGTTTTAAGGTAAAATTCAGGGGGCGTTCAGGCTGCTTTAAGCTCCTTTTATTAAGATAATCACAGAGGTTAAATTTGCCAAAAAAATTTAGCGAGGTGTTAGCATGTTTAAACTAGGTAAAAAAATGACAGGTCTTGCACTGGGTGGGATGCTTTTAGCCGGGTCCATTGCCGGGAGTGCCTTTGCGGATACAAATGCACAGGGTACGCCGGATCAGTCAAGGGATGAGTATTACAAGGAGTTTATAAGCGAGTTTGCTGCCAACTTAGGAGTTGGTGAGGATCAAGTAACTGCAGCCCTTGAAGCGACAAAAGAGCAGATGGTTCAGGAGCAGTTGGAGCAGGGCAAAATTACGCAGGAACAGGCGGATAAAATTCTGGCTCAGGAAGGCTTTGGTTTTGGTTTGGGGATGGGTAGACCCGCCGGTCCTGGTGGGGAAGGCAAAGGCGATATGACGCAAAACACCAATTTTCTGAATGAGGCGGCCGCCGCCCTGGGTATGACGACGGATGAACTTAAGGCAGAAATGGAATCAGGTAAAACACTGGATGAGATTGCAACTGAAAAGGGAATTACCATGGATCAGCTCCGTCAAAAAATGCCGAAACCCCAAGCGCCGACCATGAAGGATAAGGCGGAGGCCGGGAATGCTTTAAATTAAATGGTATTAATAGCATAGCTCCTCTGATCCTCCTTTAACATAGAGAAAGAACCCTCCCCATAGATGAGTGGAGGGTTCTTTCTCGCTGTAATATTTTGGCGCGGCAATACTTCAGACTGAAAAAAGGAATGTTAACCACAAACCCCCGGATATTTTCTCCGGGGGTTTGTTTCATAAATTTACTTGTCGTAACAGCCGCAACCGCCGCCGCTGCCGCCAAGAAGCAGCAGGATAAGAATCAAAAAGATGATGAAAGTCCAGTTGCCACCGCCGTAGCCTTCATTGCAGCCGCCGCCACATCCGTAACCCATTTGTGCATCCCCTTTCTTTATATGATACTCCATAATATGGAATGAAGGCGGAAGTGTTACAAAGAGAAGAATTAAGTTCCCAATAATAATTTTCTAAAAGTAAAAAATATTTCATTAATTTAGTTAATGATAAAGGAAGTTTGATTTAATCTATTGAATCTTATATTAATATTTCTTGAGTGGGGGCTGAGGCCGCGGTGAGATTCATTCAAGAGTTTAGGATACCTGAAATCATTTTTGGCAGAGGGTCCATCGAGCAGGTGGGCTATTGCGCCCAGCGGGTTGGCGCTGAAAAGGTCTTCCTGGTAACCGACCCGGGTATTTTAAAAGCCGGTTGGATTGAGGCCGCGCTGCCATTTTTAAAGAGGGAAGGGATTCATTTTGAAATCTGGCAGGAATTAACTGAGAATCCGAAAGATTTTGAAGTGGAGCAGGCAACCCGGGCCTATCTGGACTCTCAATGCGATGCTATTGTAGCCATTGGAGGAGGCAGCCCCATCGATGTTGCCAAAGCCGTGGCGGTAATGGCCACGCATCCGGGAACAATCCATGACTACGAAGGGGTAGACAAAATTACTAATCCGCTGCCCCCGATGATCATGGTGCCCAGCACAGCCGGATCGGGAGCCGATATTACTCAATTCGCGGTGATTGTGGACAGTCAACGCAGTGTAAAAATGACCATTGTAAGTAAGTCGCTGGTTCCGGACATATCCATAACGGATCCTCTCATTTTAACCACCAAAGACCCGCAATTGACTGCCAACACAGGTATGGATGTTCTGGCCCATGCCATAGAAGCTTATGTGTCTTTGGCAGCCAATTTTCTTACAGATAGCTATTCTCTAACCGCCATTCGATTAATTTCCTCTTATTTAGGAAAATCCGTTTCCAGTAAAACAAATCTGGAAGCAAAGGATGCCATGGCCAAAGCAAGCTTACTGGCGGCAATTGCAGCATCCAATGCGTTAATTGGTGCAGTTCATGCCCTGGCCCATCAGGTAGGGGGACGGTTTAATCTGCCGCACGGTATGGCCAATGCGATCCTTTTGCCTCATGTAATGGAGTATAATTTCCCCGCCTGTATCGAAAGGCTGGCTGATATCGGGGAGGCATTAGGACAATCTGTAGACGGCTCGAACCTTCGCCAAAGGGCGAAAGGGGCCATTGAGGCGGTCAGAACCCTGGCTAGGGAAGTAGATATCGCCGAAAATTTTACCAGGGCCGGTTGCCTTTATTCCGAAGAAGCCATGAATCTGCTTAGCGCCAATGCGGCGAAAGACGCCTGTTTGATTACCAACCCCAGAGATGCGGGAATAAAAGACATCAGGGAAATATTCTCCCGGGCGTTCTCCCGTTCATCCGTTAAAGAAGGTGAGGTTCATGGCCCACAGGCTAAGGACAATGAATAACCGGCAATCCCTCGCGGGCAAAAATCAAGCCCTGGGTATGATAGAACGGCTGCATCCCCCGGAGGCTAAGCGATACCCTAAGGAGGTACTTGAAAAAAAGTCTGCCTTGGAAAGGCTTAGCGGCGTAAAGAATTCGAGCAAAACCTATTATAGTGAGTTGAAAAAAAGTTTTGCCCAAATGCAAAAATGCAACATTAATCTTACGCAATCCCAGAAGGAGATCGAAGAACTCTATGAACTTCTGAAAAAAAAGGCAGATCAGACATTAGCCATTTTGGAAGTATCCAGAGCGGTAAGCAATATCCTGCCCTTTGAACAAATCTTAAAGAAGACCAATCGTTTGCTAACGCAAATTTTAGGACCGGTTAATTGCCACCTGCTGGGGGTTCAAAAGGGCAGTAAAGTCATCTTTGAAA